>NZ_CADCTE010000168.1:937-25531 GCF_902805515.1 uncultured Arthrobacter sp.
CCATGGTGATAGCGCTCTGGACACGGGTTTCGACGCCTGCCTGCTCAAGGAAGTCCTGGAGGGCGAGGCAGTTCATCACGGTGCCGAGCATGCCCATGTAGTCGGCGCGGGAGCGGTCCATGCCGCTCTGCGAGAGTTCGGCACCGCGGAAGAAGTTGCCGCCGCCGACGACGATCGCGACCTCGACCTCGCCGACCGTCGCGGCGATCTGCTTGGCGACGGCCCTCACGGTTTCCGGATCGACGCCGAGCTTGCCGCCGCCGAACACCTCGCCGGAGAGCTTCAGGAGCACCCGCCGTCGGCCGTTTTTCCCGCTGGTGGTTGCCGAATCAAGGTTGTCCATGGTGCCTCCCAGGGCGTAATGCGATGTGTTCTGCACAATCTGTAAAAGAATACGGTGCGCCGGCCAGGCGCGAAAAAGGGTGGCCGCCAACGGCGGCCACCCTTTCCATTGTTACAACCGATCCGGCAGTTATGCCCCGACGCGGAAGCGGGCGAAGGCCGTTGCCTTCACACCGGCGTCGCTGAGGACCTGGGCGATCGACTTCTTGGTGTCCTTCGAGAACGGCTGGTCGACCAGCACCGAGTCCTTGAAGAAGCCGGTCATGCGGCCTTCGACGATCTTGGTGAGCGCGCCTTCGGGCTTGCCTTCGGCGCGGGCGGTCTCCTCGGCGATGCGGCGCTCCGACTCGACGAGGTCCGCGGGAACCTCATCGCGGGTCAGGTAGGTCGGGGTGTACGCGGCGATGTGGAGTGCGACATCGTGTGCTGCCTCGACGGCGGCGGCGCCTTCACCCTCGACGGCGAACAGGACGCCGACCTGGGCGGGAAGGTCCTTGGAGGTGCGGTGCAGGTACGCGTCGACGACGGCGCCTTCAACGCGGGCCACGCGGCGGATGTCGACCTTCTCGCCGAGCAGTGCGCCGGCTTCGATGACGTGCTCCGACATGGGACGGCCGTCGACGTCGGCGGCCAGCAGGGCCTCGACGTCGGTGGCGCCGGACGCGATGGCTGCGTCGAGGACCTTGTTGGAGAAGTCGATGAAGGGTCCGGCCTTGGCGACGAAGTCGGTCTCGCAGTTGACCTCGACCATGACGCCGACGCTGCCGTCGACGCGTGCGGCGACGAGGCCCTCGGCGGTCGAGCGGCCTTCACGCTTGGTGGCGCCCTTGAGGCCCTTGATGCGGATGACCTCGAGGGCCTTGTCCGGATCGCCGTTGGCCTCGTCGAGGGCCTTCTTGACGTCCATCATGCCTGCGCCGGTGCGCTCACGGAGGGCCTTGATATCAGCGACGGTGTAATTCGCCATGGAAAACTCCTAAATTCTGGTTGATCTGCGAAGAGGATCCCTGCCGGCGCTCAGCCGGTGGAACATGCGTAAGGGGCGCGGAATCACCCACACCCCTTACGCAAGAGAACTACTTGGTGTCGGCTGCGGCGTCCTCGGCGGGAGCTGCTTCAGCGGCGGGAGCTGCTTCGGCGGCGGGGGCCTCGGCAGCAGGAGCTGCCTCAGCGGCGGGAGCCTCGGCGTTGGCCTCGGCGGCGCCCAGCAGTTCACGCTCCCACTCGGCGAGGGGCTCTTCGGCTGCAGCGGTGTCGGTGCCGTTGGCGCGGTTGTTGCGGGCGATGAGGCCCTCGGCAACGGCGTCGGCGACAACACGGGTCAGCAGGTTGACGGCGCGGATGGCGTCGTCGTTGCCCGGGATCGGGAAGTCGACCTCGTCCGGGTCGCAGTTGGTGTCGAGGATCGCCACGACGGGGATGTTGAGCTTCTTGGCCTCGTCGATGGCGAGGTGCTCCTTCTTGGTGTCGACAACCCAGATGACCGAGGGGGCCTTGGTCAGGTTGCGGATACCGCCGAGGTTGCTCTGAAGCTTGGTGAGCTCACGCTTCAGAAGGAGGAGTTCCTTCTTGGTGTGGCCCGAGCCGGCGACGTCTTCGAAGTCGATCTCCTCGAGTTCCTTCATGCGCTCGATGCGCTTGGAAACCGTCTGGAAGTTGGTGAGCATGCCGCCGAGCCAACGCTGGTTGACGTAGGGCTGGCCGACGCGGGTGGCCTGGTCGGCGATCGCTTCCTGTGCCTGCTTCTTGGTACCGACGAACAGGACGGTTCCGCCGTGGGCGACAGTGGCCTTGACGAACTCGTAGGCGCGGTCGATGTAGGACAGCGACTGCTGCAGGTCGATGATGTAGATGCCGTTGCGCTCGGTGAAAATAAAGCGCTTCATCTTCGGGTTCCAGCGACGGGTCTGGTGGCCGAAGTGGACGCCGCTGTCGAGCAGCTGGCGCATGGTTACTACTGGCATGGGATGCCTTTCGTTTCAGCAGGGCGTGCGCGCGACACGGCGCTTCCGCTGCTTTGTTGACGGTTCTTAGCGTTCCGCCCGGGATGGGCGTCACTCCTGGTGCCTGGTCGTTGGAAAACCCACTCCCCCAACCGGATCGCTCCGGACCGCTGGGATAGTGCCCCGCACGTCGTCAAGACGAAGGCGGGTCGCAGGCACGCGTAGTCAGCCGGCACATTTCCTGCGCGGTTTGGTGTTGTTCCAGGACGCGGGGAAAACGGCAGACTGCTCCGTCAAGTGTACTACAGCGGTGTTATGCCTCCGGACGGCACGGGCGCCTCCCAGACCGGTCCGGACCATCGAGCGGCGAGCGGACCCGAAAGCGACCAGCGGACCCGGAATATCGGCCCCTCCTGTCGCTTTCGGGTGCGCCGGTCGCTTTCAGGTGCATCAACCACGCCGCGGACCGGAAGACAAAGGAACGACGAGCGCCCACCATGGCGACGAGCGGACCCGAATGCGACCAGCGGACCCGGAATATCGGCCGCTCCTGTCGCTTTCGGGCGCGTCAACCACACGGCGGACCGGCGGACCAAAGAACGACGAGCGCCCACCATGGCGACGAGCGGACCCGAAAGCGACGCACGGACCCGAAATATCGGCCCCTCCTGTCGCTTTCGGGTGCGCCTGTCGTTTCCGGGTGCACCGGTCGCTTTCTGGTGCATCAACCACGCCGCGGACCGGCAGACCAAGGAACGACGGGCGCCCCCCCATGGCGACGAGCGGACCCGGAAGCGACGAGCGGACCCGGAAGCGACGAGCGGACCCGGAAGCGACGAGCGGACCCGGAAGCGACGAGCGGACCCGGAAGCGACGAGCGGACCCGGAATATCGGCCGCTCCGGTCGCTTGCGGGTGCGCCTGTCGTTTCCGGGTGCTGGTCGCTTTCGAATGCCGACGGACCGGAGCCGCCCGGCATGCCTGTGCCGTCTTCGGATCCGGTTTCCACATATGAGCCGCGGACAATCGCACGCGCACTAAAGGAGCGCATCGTCGAGGGCATGACCCCTGCATCTGCGGTTCGTTTCCCATGGCGCCACACCCGCCGGAAGGACGCCATACGGCAGGAGGACACCGCTCCCCTAGTCCGGCCGTCGCGCCCGGCCCTGGGCGGGTTGACCGGGCTATCCCGGAAGGACCTCCGGCCGGGCGCCTGCGGAACCGCGAAGTGGTGGCGTCGCAGGCGACTCGCGAACGCCCTGATCGCAGTGGTGTTGTCGGTTTCGGCGGGGCCTGCAGGATCGACTGAACCAATGGCGCCGTCCGCGCCGGGAGGTTCCGCCTGGCTGGTGCGAAGCCTCAGCCCGGAAGGATCGGGGATGACGGCGGTGAGGCCAGGAGCACCGACTGAACCGATGGCGCCGTCCGCGCCGATAAACGCTGCCGGGCTGGTGCAGGTGTCCGGGCCGGGTGGACCGGCTGAACCGGTGACACTGACAGGGCCGGGAGGTTTCGCCCGCACCGACTCCCTGCAGGGCGCGCCGACAGGTGACTACGTGCCGCCGTGGTCCTGGCCGCTGCCGCCCGTCCCTGCCGTGACCCGCCACTTCATCCCGCCGCCCGAGCGGTGGCAGGCGGGCCACCGCGGGGTGGATCTCGCGGTCCGCCCGGGGAACGACGTGCTCAGCCCCGCCGATGGCGTTGTCACCTTCGTGGGGATGGTCGCCGGACGGCCGGTGCTCAGCATCGGTCACGGCGGAGGCCTCGTGAGCAGCTTCGAGCCGGTGAAGAGCACCCTCACCAAGGGCGCCCGAGTGGAGCGGGGCCAACGCGTGGGCACTCCCGCGGGGCCGCCGCACTGTCCCTTCGCCTGCATCCACTGGGGCGTCCGCCGCGACGGGGAGTACGTCAATCCGCTCAACTACGTCACCGATCGCCGCCCTTCGGTCCTGCTTCCCCTCCCGGAGGGGCTGCGATGACCCGGAAACGCGGAAGACCCCCGGAATCTGCCCGATCCTGGGGGTCTGCGCGGCCTGCCTGCTGCTACACGAACGCGGCGATGCCGGTGATTGAGCGCCCCGCCACCAGGGTGTTGATTTCCTGGGTTCCTTCGTAGGAGTAGATCGCCTCGGCATCCGAGAAAATTTTCGCCATTTCGTAGTCGGTCACGATGCCGTTGCCGCCCAGGATGTTCCGCCCAGCCGCGACGCTCTCGCGCATGCGCGCCGTCGTGAACGCCTTGGCCAGCGCGGAGTGCTCGTCCTTGGCCTGGCCGAGGTCCTCGAGCTGGGAGAGCCGGACCATCATGCCCATCGAGCTCATGGCGTTGCCCAGAATCTGTACCAGCTGCTGCTGCACGAGCTGGAAGGACGCGAGCGGGCGGCCGAACTGCTGGCGTTCCACCGCGTACCGGCGTGCCACATCGAAGGCGGCCATCTGCTGACCCACGGCCTGCCAGCCGACCGACAGCCTCGTCACCTTCAGCACCTTGTTCGTGTCGCGGAAACCGTTGGCTCCCTTGAGGTGGAAGTCATCCGGAACCACAACGTTGTCCAGGACGATATCGGCGTTCTCCACCGACCGCAGTGCGATCTTGTTCTCGATCCTCGTGGCCGAGTAGCCGGGAAGGGTTGTGTCGACCAGAAAGCCCTTGACCTGGTTGTCTTCGACGTCGCGGGCGTAGATGACGACCCAGTCGGAGAAGGTGGCGTTGCCGATCCAGCGCTTGGCACCGTTGAGGATCCAGTTGCCACCGTCCCGGCGTGCCGTGGTCCGGGTCCCGCCGGCGACGTCGGAGCCACCCAGGGGTTCGGTCAGCCCGAACGCCCCGATCTTGCGGAATGAGTAGATGTCCGGCAGCCACGCCTCCTGCTGCTCCTTGGAGGCCAGTGCTTCGATGGAGCCGGTGAACAGTCCGTCGTGGACGCCCATGAACGTCGCGATGGAGGTGTCGGCGCGGGTGAATTCCGAGTGCACGATGCCTGCGAAAAGGTTCGAGTAGCCCTGGCGGCGGATGGGGCTCACGACATCGAGCTCGGCAAGCTTCGGAATGATGCTCTTGGGGAACACGCCCTCGTTCCACCAGCCGACGGCGTTCGGGCGGACTTCGGCGTCCAGCCACGTGCGGATTTCGGCCAGCCGCGAGCGCTCCTTGTCGCTCAGCAGGGCTTCGAATGCGAGGAAATCTCCGTCGGCATAGGGCAGGTTGTTTAGGTCGATCTGGAGCTTGCTCATGAGGGTTCCTTCGTCCCGATCCTCAGTGATCAGGAATGTCGGCCGGCCGGTGCTGGTGGCGCGCGGGGCGCCGTCCACCAAGGTTACCCGTCGGTAACATAGTGCGCCAGTAGGGCCCATGAAAGGCGCGCCGCGGGGACGTGCAATGAGACTGCGAAGAGCCGGCAGAGAGACGGCGGGCGATCACCGGACAGGGGGACGGCAAACAAAAAAATCCCCGGAACCTTGGAGTTCCGGGGATCTTCCCTTGTAGGGCTGCTGGGGCTTGAACCCAGGACAAACGGATTATGAGTCCGCTGCTCTAACCAGCTGAGCTACAGCCCCTTGTGCGGGTGCCGGCGGCGCCAGACACAGGCCGCGCCGGCGGCACGGTTTATTGTATCCGCTCGGCCGGAGCCGCCCGGCGCCCCGAAACGGAACGGGAAAGCCAGTCCAGCAGAGGCCACAGGCCGGGCCCGCACCGGTGCGCGGGCAGGGACCGGCCGGGGCCCGAACCGGAACTACGCGAGTTCGACCTCCACGCTGAGCCCGTAGTAGAGCCGTTCAAAGGTTTCGAGGGTGGCGTCGATGCTGTGCTTCTCGACGAGGGAACGGCTCGCCTTGCCCATCCGCTCCCGGTCGGCGTCCGGCAGGGTGACCATTTCGGTGATGCGGCGGCCCAACTCATCGCTGTCGTGCGGCGTGAAGAGGTAGCCGTTCTCGCCGTCGGCCACGAGGTGCGGCAGGGCCATTGCATTGGCCAGCAGCACCGGGGTCGAGGCGGACATCGCTTCGAGCGTCACCAGGGACTGCAGTTCCGCGGTGCCGGGCTGGCAGAAGATGTCGGCCCGGAGGTAGGCGAGGCGCAGTTCCTCATCGCTGACCAGGCCGAGGAACTTCACGCGGTTCCCGATTCCGAGGCGTTCGGCCTGCGCCTGCAGGGCCCGCTTGACCTCACCGCCGCCGATCACCTCGAGGTGGACGTCCAGCTCCGCGGGGGTCTTCGCCACGGCATCGATCAGTACGTCGACATGCTTCTCTTCGGCCAGGCGCCCGACGAAGAGCACCGTCGGGTGCTCGCGCGGGGGCAGCTGCTCACCGGGACGCGGTTCATACGCCGCGGAGTCGATGCCGTTGGAGATCGGCAGCACCTGGCGCAGGAACGCATGATCGTGCATGGCCTTGGCCGCCAGCGGGGTGGGCGTCGTGACGGCATCGGCCTTGCCCATGACCCGGCCCATGTCGCGCCAGGAGTTCTTGGCGACGATGCGCTTGAACCACTCGGGGAAGGGCAGGAAAGGGTTGAGGTTCTCCGGCATGAAGTGGTTTGTGGCGACCACCCGGATCCCGCGCTTCACCGCTTCGTAGAGCGTGTACTCCCCCACCATGTAGTGGCACTGGATGTGCACGACGTCGGGCTGGACGCGGTCGAAGAGCATGCTGATATCGCGCTTGATCTCCCACGGCAGGCAGATGCGCCAGTAGTCGTGGGTGGGCACGCTGTGCGAACGGAGCCGGTGGACGGTCCATTCCCCGGCCGGCTCCTCGGTGTAGCTGCGGCCGTTGGCCGGGTTCGGCGCCAGGACGTGCACGTTGTGGCCGCGGGCGGCCATCCCCTTGGCCAGGCGGTACCCGAACTGGGCGGCGCCGTTGATATTGGGAGGGTAGGTATCTGCGGCAATCAGGACGGTCAGTGGCTTGGTACCAGCCGGATAACTCACTTTGGATCCCCCACGTAGGTTTATCGGAAGCGGCAGAGCGCCGTCGTCCTCAGCGCCGCCGCCTTACGACATCAGGATGATGGCGCGACAACGCCACCACTCCAACGATAGCAATCAATGCGGCTCCGGCCATTCCAATCGCCGTGACGGTGGGCACCTCTGGCTTCAGTTCCCCCAAGATGGTAATACCGACGGCGATTCCGACGATCGGGTCGATCACCGTCAGCCCGGCGATCACGAGGTCCGGCGGGCCCGTGGCGTAGGCGCTCTGCACGAACCACGACCCGAGCAGGGCGGCGGCGACCAGCGCGAGGACGGTGTACCACGGGACGTTCAGCAGGAACCGGCCGTTGGGGTCAAGCAGGTGCGTCGCGACGATCTTCGTCAGCACCGCCACGAAGCCGAAGAGCACCCCGGCGCCGAGAATGTAGGCGAAGGCGTTGAGCCGTCGGCGCGCCGCCAGGCCGAGGGAGCCGAAGACGGCGACGGCGAGGGTGAGCAGCAGCACCGCCGACAGCTCCTGGTTCACGCCCACGCGGTGCTCGGCCCGGGTGACGTTCACCGCGAGCAGGACGAACAGGGCGCTGCCGGTGACGCAGGCGGTGATGGCGGCCACCGTGGGCCGGTTGAGCCGGATCCCCTGGTCCTTGGAGTTGATGACGGTGGTGATCACCAGGGCGATCGCGCCGATGGGCTGAACGACGGTGAGGGTTGCCATGGCCAGGGCGACAACGTTCATCCCCATCCCGGCCACCAGCAGAGCGAGCCCGAAGACCCAGCGGGGGTTGCGCAGCAGGCGCAGGACGGCGGCGGAGCCAAGCGCCAGGCCTCCTGTGTTCGCGCGCACGGCGCTGCCCTGCCGCTGGGCACCGAGGGCAAGGCAGGCGGCCCCCACCAGGGCGAGGAGGATCGCGAGAAGCGTCATGGGCGCACCGGCTGCCGCCGCTGCCCGTACCCTCCGCCTGGCCCCCGTCCCTGGAAGGTCCGCCGCGGCGGATCAGCCCTCACGTGCCGTCTCTGCCGCCGGCTGGGTCAGTGGCCGGCCCGCCGCGCGCTCGGCGCGGTGGAGGCGGTGGGCCGCGGTGAAGTACCCGTAGAAGGCGATCAGGTGGCCTACGCAGCCGGCGATCAGGAGCGCGTGGGCGACCGCCAGGAGCCATGGATCGTCATATCCCGGCACCCGGTGAAGGAGCAGCAGAGGCGAACCGAGCAGCAGCAGGGCCGTGCGGATCTTCCCCACGACGCTGACGCGCAGGCGCAGCCTGCTGCCGAAGAGGATCAGGGCATTGGTGATGAGGATGGCGTCGGGGATGACAATCGACCACACGAGCCAGGCCGGTGCCACCCCGTCGACGACGAAGGTGATGGCAACGATAATCAGGGCCGTGCGGTCGGCGACAGGGTCGAGCCACTGACCCACGGAGGACACCTGGTTGAAGCGCCGGGCAAGGTAGCCGTCAACCCAGTCGGTTGACCCCACGAGCACCAGGGTGAGCACAGCAGGGCCGTATTGGTTGGTGACAATGAACCAGACGAACAACGGCACCCCGAGGAACCGGACCAGGGTGACGGCGTTTGGCAGGGTCCACGCGGTCGCCAGCACAGGGCCTTCTCCGCCGGGACGCGTGCCGGCGCCGATAAGTCGAATCACTAAGTGCCTCCACTGCCATTATGCAGGCAGATCCGGGGCGATCCGCTATTTGGCAGCCAGACGGCGGACCATCACGGCCAGGGCCACGAGGGAAGCGCCAAGGACACTCAGCGGCTGCCAGCGGTCCTTGAGCTCGATCGTGTGCGGAACGGGCTTCTCGACGGCGGTCGCTGCGGTCCCGGCGGCAGGTGCACCCTTCCGTCCGGCCCGCTCCGCACGGGTCTGCGCGGCGCGCGCCTTGACCTTTTCGCGGTTCTCGGCGAAGCGGCTCTTGACGTCGAGGCGGCTCCCGAGCGAGTCGCGGGCCTCGGCGATGTGGATCCGGCGCTCCCCGGAGCGTCCGCGCAGCTCCTCGTACGAGGGCGTGGGCTCCTTGGGCTTGCGCTCCTTGGCCTTCTCGGCCTCCTCCTGCTCGTCCTTCGGCTTCTTGACGTCGAGCGTCGCGGGGTCGAAGCTGCGGCCCTCACGCAGGACGCCGATGTCGTACCGTACGCCGCGGATCGCGTCCTCGGGCAGCAGCGGCAGGGCCTTCTTGAAGCGCGAGACACCGATCAGGCCGATGATTGCCGCGAGGACGAGGAACAGGGCGGCGACCAGCAGGGCGGCGAGCCAGGCCGGCATGATTGTGGCGAGGCCCATGATGCCCGCGACGAGCAGGGAGATCGCGAAGGCGACGAGGAACACCACAGCGACGGCGAGGAACGCGGCCGCGACCCCGGCCTTGATTCCCTTTTGCTTCATCTGCTCCAGGGCCAGCGAGTATTCGTCGCTGAGCTGGCGCGGGGTGAGCCGCGCGAAGAGCCGAAGTATGCCAAAGAGGGAAAGCGAGCCGGTTGATCGCCTGCCGCGTGTACTAGCCGAGCTGCTCATACGCCCTGCCTCCATTCGTGATCCTGCTGCCTGAGAGATACTGACCCTAAAATTACCACCGGTGGGAGGAGGGGCAGCCGTGAATTGTTTCCTCTGCGTACTTGCCGACGGGTCCAGCTCCGGCTGGACCTGCCCGCCGCCCGCATTCCCAACACACTACGTCAGTGGGAAGCCTGCTTAGCACCCAATTCCCCGGGAGACGTTCTAAGATATCCAAGACACTGGTTCGCCACAGCAACTAAAAGGCGGGCCTGACGCGGCCTCGACCCTTCGGCCCGCGTCATGAAACGGCGCAGCGCGGCGCCTCCCTACCCTTTCAATCCCCCGGTGGAATAGCGTTGCTGACGACCGGGGCTGCCCGAGCCACCCCGAACCACCACGTCCCGATAGGTAGCCCTTGACCACCGCGATCTCCCCCGGCGACAGCCTCTCCCGCAGGGAGAAACTTATTTACGTTGGCATTCTCGGTGCCCTGACGGCGCTGGGCCCCTTCACCATCGATCTCTACCTTCCGGCCTTCCCCGCGCTGCAGCGTGACTTCAACGTCACGGAAGCCGCGGTCCAGCTGACCCTCACCGGCACGATCATCGGCCTTGCCGTGGGCCAGCTCATCGTGGGCCCGCTCAGCGACAAGGTCGGCCGGCGGGTGCCGCTGATCCTGGCCACCTCGCTCCATGTCGGAGCCTCGATCGGCGTAGCCCTGTCCATGGACATCAGCATGCTCATGTTTTTCCGCGTCCTGCAGGGCGTGGGGGCCGCGGGCGGCGGCGTCGTGGCCCTGGCCACGGTGCGCGACCTGTTCAGCGGATATGCACTGGTGCGGATGTTCTCCTACCTGGCGCTCGTCAACGGCATGGCCCCGATCTTTGCCCCGGTGATCGGGTCGCAGCTGCTGGTGGTGGTGGACTGGCCGGGGATCTTCTGGTTCCTGGCCGCCTACGGGATCCTGGTCATCGTCGCCGTGTCGGTCTTCATCATCGAGACGCTTCCGCGGGAGCGCCGGAAGAGCTCGGGCTCGACCGCGCTCCAGCGCTACCGCGCCGTGCTCACGGACCGGATCTTCCTGGGGGTGCTGCTGGTCGGCGGGATGAACTTCTCGGGCCTGTTCTCCTACCTGTCGGCGTCGCCGTTCCTCTTCCAGAACCTCTACGGGCTCAGCGAGCAGCAGTACGGCCTGCTGTTCGGGATCAACTCCCTCGGCATCGTCGCCGGCGTGCAGATCAGCTCCCGGGTGCTGCGGAGATACGGGCCGCAGTGGGTGATTGCCGCCGCCACCGTCGTCATGCTGGTGATGTCGCTGCTGATCGTGGCGTTCGACCAGCTGGGGCTGGGGCTGTGGGGCACCGCCGTCCCCCTGTGGTTCTACATCATGGCTGCCGGCTTCGTCTTCCCCTGCGTGCAGGTGCTTGCCCTGTTCAACCACGGCGCGCAGGCCGGTACCGCCGCCTCGATCCTCGGGGCAGTGACCTTCGGCCTGGCCGGTGCCGTTTCGCCGATCGTGGGCGTGCTGGGCATCGACAGCGCCACCCCCATGGCGGTGGTGATGGCCGCCTGCATCACCCTGGCCATCGTGGCCCTCTGGGCGATCGTGCGGCCGCGGAGCGTGCCAGCGCTGGCCTAGCTGTACCTAGCCGCCGGGCGCAGGTCCCCGGCACGACGGCGGCCGGCGGACCGGGGAGGGCCGCCCGGGTAGGCTCAGCCCGCCGTTTGGGCGGCCTGGGCCTCGGCGGCCCGGGCGATATTGCGTGCCATCGGTTTGAAGATGAAGTTGTGGAAGGGCAGCACCGCGAGCCAGTAGAGGCGCCCTGAAAGGCCCTTCGGAAAGAACACCGCGCGCTGCCGGTAGGTGCTCCCGGTGCCATCCGGTTCGACGCTCAGTTCAAGCCAGGCCCGGCCGGGGACCTTCATCTCCGCCCGCAGGCGCAGCCGCTCCCCCCTGACCAGCTCCTCGACGCGCCAGAAGTCGAGCGCCTCGCCGGTGAGGAGCTCGTCGGCGTCCCGTCGGCCACGGCGCAGGCCCACGCCGCCGACCAGCTTGTCCATCCATCCGCGGGCGGCCCAGGCGACGGGCCAGGAGTACCAGCCGTTCTCGCCGCCAATGCCTTCGACGACACTCCACAGCGCCGGGGCCGGGGCCGAGGAGCGGTAGGTCTGCAGGTCGGTGAAGACGGTGTGGCCGGCCCACTGCGGGTCGGACGGCAGCGGGTCCGCCACGGCGTCGGAACTCGAGGCGCCGGCCCAGCTGGTTTCGACCTCGCCGCCGCGCATCTTGCCCAGCGCCAGGTCAACCGCCGTGCGGTACCCGGTGAGTCCACCGACGGGCACGGGGATGAATTCGTCGATGTCGTGTTCGGCGGTGATTGCATCGTGCTGGAGCGACTCGATGAGCGGCATGGCCATGACCCGCGGTATGGGCGTGACGAGGTTCACCCAGTGGCCGGCCAGGCGCGGGGTCAGTACGGGCAGGGCCAGGATCGTCCGGCGCGGCAGGCCTGCCGCCTCGGCGTACTGGTTCATCATCTCGGCGTACGTCAGGACCTCACGTGAACCGATGTCGAAGGTCCGGTTCACGCCCTCGGGGAGGCCCAGGGCGCCGACGAGGTACTGGATGACGTCCCGGACGGCGATGGGTTCGATCCGGTTCAGCACCCACTTGGGGGCGGGCATCACGGGAAGGACGTCGGCGAGGTGGCGGATCATCTCGAAGGACGCGGATCCCGAACCGATGACGACGCCGGCCTGGAAGGCGATGGTCGGCGTGCCCGACTCGAGCAGGATGCGCCCGACCTCGGTGCGCGAACGCATGTGGGTCGACAGGGCGACACCGTCGGGGTGGAGCCCCCCGAGGTAGATGATGCGCCCCACCCCGGCGGCCGTCGCGGCGGAAGCCACGGTGGCGGCGATCGACGATTCACGGCGTTCGAACCCGCGGCCCGACCCCATGGAGTGGACCAGGTAGTAGAGGGCGTCGACGCCCCCACAGGCGGCCTCCATGGTGTCCGGGTCCTGCAGGTCGCCCTGGACGATTTCGACGCGCTCGGCCCAGGGGACGTCCTTGAGCTTCTCGGGCGTGCGCACCACCACCCGGACGGTGTGGCCTTCATTCAGGAGGCGTGAGACGAGCCGTCCGCCGATGTAGCCGGTGGCGCCCGTGACAAGGATGACACTGCCGTGGGAGTTCATGGCTCAACCCTACGCCGGAGGACCGTCCACCAGCAGGGCCCCGGTGCCGCAGCCGGTGCATTCCCCGGTCGGAGGAACCCCGGCGGTCCGGCCGCGGTCCGGCCCGCGTAGCCACGCCTAGGCTTCGCGGACGGTCCTTACGTAGCTGCGGTACATCCGGATGCCAACCAGCTTCCACAGCAGCCGGGCGGGAGCGGGAAGCTCGTTCAGGAACCACACGCGCTCACGGTCGGTCGCGCTCTCGATCACCATTCCCGCCAGCATCAGGCGGGAGCGGAGGTCCTTGGGCATGTTTGCTGCCGCATCCTTCACCGGAGCGTCCCATTCCGCAACGGTCAGGTTTTCGTGGATTAGCGGAAGCACGCTGGCCTCCTCGGCGTCGAGGTGCTCCGCGAGCGCGGCGTCGAGGCGCGTGAGCCCCTCGGCGATGCGCTCCCGTGCGGTCACCGAGGCGTCGGTCCGCCAGGCCGCAAGTTCGGCCTCCAAGGAAGCGATGAGGTCGGCCACCACCGTGTGCTGGGCCTCCATCGTCTCCACGAGGGACCGCTCCAAGGGGACCCGCTGCTCCAGGACCGGCCAGAGCAGGCGGTCCTCGCTCTCGTGGTGCTCGTGAAGGAACCGCAGCGTCAGCCTCGTGTGGTCGGCGACGACCCCTGCGCGCGCCGTATCGCCGCGGGCCACGTTCCCGACGATTCCCGGAAGCAGGCCGAATTCGCGGCGCAGCGCCTTGTGGATGACGATCATCTGCTGCGTCTCCGGCTTGTCCGCCGGTGCTGAGGGGTCGATCTGCATGGGAGCTCCTTTGAGGAGGGTGGGGGAATCCGCTGGATGCGCCCCGGGCCGCAGAAGCGCGCCGCGCGGAGCAATTGGGGTAACACCTATTCTATCGAATGCACGGGCGGTACAGTGCCTTTGTGATCCATCTCCCAGCAAGCAGGAGCCCGGCATGAGCGGAAAACGCTCCTACACCTCCCCGTCCCGGGAGCTCGGCGCCGCGGAAACCCGCGCCTCGATCCTGCGTGAGGCCTCCGAACTGTTCGCCGTCCGCGGGTACGCCCGGGTGAGCGTGGCAGATATTGCCGCGGCGGCCGGCGTCGCGGCCAAGACCGTCTACGCGAGCGTCGGCGGCAAGGCGGCGATCCTCAATGAGATCGTCGACCGCGCCGTCGCCGAATCCCCCGGCGCCGCGACCGTCGTGGCGGTGCGGAACCTAAGCGGGATCGACGAGGTCCTGCGCGAGCTTGCCTCCGGCACCCGGCGGGGCAACGAGGGCCAGGCCGTGCCCCTTGAGGCCGTCCACAAGGCCCTCCCCGTCCACGAGGAGGGCGAGGCCCTGTGGGAGCGCACTACGGCCTCGTATCTCGACGCGCTGGCCCGCGTGGCGGAGCATCTCCAGGCCCTCGGGGCGCTGCGTTCTGGCCTGTCCACCGGGGAGGCGGCAGACCTCCTGTGGCTGTGGTTCGGGCCCACGGCGTGGCGCACCCTGGTGATCGAGCGCGGCTGGAGCTGGGACCGGGCCGAGGAAGCTCTCTACCGCTCCGCCCTGGCCTCGCTGCGGTAGCCGAACATCCGGGAGGTCCGGGCGCCAGGAGTCCGGACCGAAAAAAGAAGGGCCGTTGACGGGAAAACCCGTCAACGGCCCGAATTGCTCCTCCGACTGGACTTGAACCAGTAACCCTTCGATTAACAGTCGAATGCTCTGCCAATTGAGCTACGGAGGAAAGCGGCAGATACAACTTTACATACGAAACCGGGTGAAGTGAAATTGACGCCGGATCAGTCCGGTCGGAGCTGCCGGCGCTGCATCTCGAGGTCCATCAGCTCACGCTGCAGCTGGTTGTAGAGGACCGGATCGGCGGAGGGATCCATGCGCTGAAGCTGCCCCAGTTTCTCGGCCTTCTGCTGGGTGATCCGCAGCTCGGTCAACCGGTTCAGGATGTCCCGGCAGTACACGGCCATGGCGTCGGCGTCCTTCGCCGGCAGCGGACGCACGGCGAGCTCGCTCACCAGCGGCCGCAGCACGTCGGGCACCTCCCCGCGCACCCGTTCGACCCACTGTGCGGCATCGGTCCCGGCGGCTCCCGCGGCGAGCACGGCGGTGCGCAGTGCGGCATAGACGGGCACCGAGAACGGGGCGTCTCCGAACCGCTCCCACTGGGTGGCATCGAGCAGTCCCGGCTGCTGCAGCACCACCTCGAGGGCTTCACGCTCCATCCGCCCCATCGGGTCGCGCGGATCCGGCCGGGTGAACTGGGGCTGGTCAAGGGCGCCCTCCGCGGCGGGACCGTCCTGCCCGGCCCCTGAGGCCCCCAGGTGTGCGTTCCCGGCCGGGGAAGCCGACCGGTCACCGCCGGAGGGCCCGCCGTACCCGGCGCGCCCGGAGTCTGTGCGCCCGAAGTCGTTGCGCCCGAAGTCGTTGCGCCCGGAGCCGGCCCCTGCCGGGGCCCCTCCGGAGGCCGCGGGCGCCGCACCCTCACGGCGCGCTGCGGCTGCGACGGCCCGCCCCACCTGGTCCTCCCCCACGAACTGCATGCCCAGCCAGCGCGAGAGCTCCCGCGTGTAGGTCGAGCGCAGGGACACGTCGCGGATGCGCGCCACGATCGGGGCCGCGTGGCGCAGCGCCTTGACCTGGCCTTCGCCGGTGGACAGGTCGAAGTTCGCGAACGACGCCTTGATGGCGAATTCGAAGAGCGGCCGGCGGTCGGCGATGAGGCTCCGCACCGCCTCGTCACCGCGGGTCTGACGCAGGTCGCACGGGTCGGCGCCCGAGGGCTCCACGGCGACATACGTCTGGGCGATGAAGCGCTGGTCCTCCTCGAAGGCCCTCAGTGCGGCCTTCTGGCCGGCGGCATCGCCGTCGAAGGTGAAGACCACCGCTCCCCCGGTGCCGTCGTCGGAGAGCAGCCGGCGGGCGATCTTGATGTGGTCAGCCCCGAACGCCGTACCGCAGGTCGCGACGGCGGTGCCCACGCCCGCGAGGTGGCACGCCATCACGTCGGTGTAGCCCTCGACGACCACCAGCTGGCGGGTCTTGGCGATGTCCTTCTTGGCGAGGTCGATGCCGTACAGGACCGACGACTTCTTGTAGAGCGAGGTTTCCGGGGTGTTCAGGTACTTCGGCCCCTGGTCCTCCTCGTACAGCTTCCGGGCGCCGAATCCGACCGTGTCGCCGGTGATGTCGCGGATGGGCCAGATCAGCCGGCCGCGGAAGCGGTCGTAGAGCCGCGAGGCGTTGGTCGAGGAGACGCTGAACATGCCGGTGAGCTTGAGCTCGTCGTGCGTAAAGCCCCGTCCGGTGAGGTGGTTCAGCAGCCCGTCCCAGCCCTGCGGTGCGTAGCCCACCCCGAAGTGGGCGGCGGCCTCACGGTCGAAGCCGCGCTCCTGGAGGAACTGCCGTCCGGCGGCCGCTCCGGGGGTCAGCAGCTGGTCCCGGTAGAACTCCGCTGCGATCTTGTGGGCGTCCAGGAGGCGCTGGCGCCGGCCGACGTCCTCCCGGCGCGGCCCGGTGCCCCCGTCCTCGTAGTGGAGCTCGAGGCCAAGGCGCGCAGCGAGTTTCTCCACCGTCTCGGTGAAGGAGGTGTGGTCGAGCTTCTGGAGGAAGGAGATGACGTCGCCGCCCTCGCCGCAGCCGAAGCAGTGGTAGGAGCCCAGCTGGGGGCGCACGTGGAAGGAGGGCGACCGTTCGTCGTGGAAGGGACACAACCCCTTGTAGGAGCCCACGCCTGCGGACTTGAGGGTGACGTAGCCGTCGACGATCTCCTTGATGTCGGTGCGCTGGCGTACCTCATCGATGTCTTCACGCTTGATGAGTCCGGCCATGACAACAGTTTAGGCCCCGCCACCGACACCTTCGGCGGCAGCGCCCCGCGGGCCCGCTGCGCCGCCGCGGAGCTCAGAGGCAGCCAGGGGCCCGGAACCGCGCTACCAGAGGGCAGGGACGGGCCCGACGATCCTCTCGTGCAGGGCCAGCGCCGAGCCGTCAGTGAGGGAGGCCACCTGGTCGATCACCACGCGCAGCCGCGCGTCGTCGTCGCCGGCGGCCTGCCAGTCGGCCGCGAAGGACTGTTCGAGGTAGCGGTCCCCATTTGCGGCCATCTGCGCCACGAGCGAGGAGAGCACCTCGCGCTGGCGTTCGTAGAGCGGCTGCCGGTGGTCGGTGGTCATCACGTAGGTGGTGGCCAGTCCCTTCATCACGGCGATCTCGAGCTGGGTCTCCTCGGGGACCACCATCTGCGCCGCGTAGCGGGTGAGCGGATCCGTGCCGTAGATGGCGCGGGTCGCCTCAAGTGCGCTCAGGCAGAACCGGCCGATCAGCTGGCTGGTCATGTTCTTCAGGGCGGCCATGGAGCGGCGGCTGCCGTCCGCCTCCCGCACCCAGACGGCTGTCTTCTCGAGCCGGGCGAGGGCAGCATCGACGGCGGCCGGGTCGCTGCCGGGCAGGTACCACTGCTGGGTGTAGCCCACCACGCGCGCGCGTGCGTCGGGGCTGTCCATCCAGCGCAGCTGCAGGTGCCCGGCGACAATGGCGTCCTCGACGTCGTGAACCGAATAGGAGATGTCGTCGGCCAGGTCCATCACCTGGGCCTCAAGGCAGGAGCGGCCGGCCGGGGCGCCGGCGCGCAGCCATGAAAAGACCGGGAGGTCGTCGTCGTACGCGCCGAACTTGGAGGTGCGGTGCCCGTTGATGAGGGGCGCGTCCGCGGCCGTCCAGGGGTACTTGCAGGCGGCGTCGAGGCTGGCCCGGGTGAGGTTCAGGCCCGCCGACGTGCCGTCGGGGCGGATGACCTTCGGTTCGAGGCGCGTCAGCAGCCGAAGGGTCTGGGCGTTGCCTTCGAACCCGCCGATGCCGTGGGCGATCTCATTCAGGGCGGTCTCGCCGTTGTGTCCGAAGGGCGGGTGGCCGAGGTCGTGGGCGAGGCAGGCGGCGTCGACGATGTCGGGGTCGCAGCCCAGGGAGCGGCCGAGTTCGCGGCCGACCTGGGCGACCTCGAGGCTGTGGGTGAGCCGGGTCCGCACAAAGTCGTCGGTGTCCGGGGCCACGACCTGGGTCTTGGCGCCAAGCCGCCGGAGCGCCGAGGAGTGGAGGACCCGGGCACGGTCCCGTTCGAAATCGGAGCGGTGGGTGCTCTTGGCGGGCTCGTCGACCCACCGGTGGAGATCCTCGACGGCGTAGCCCGCCGTCAGTGGTGCTGAGGGAAAGCTCATGAACCCTTCCTGCCTTTCGGCCGGTGGTCGTGGTCGGCGCGGCGTGCCGCGGAACGCCGGACGTCCGGAGAGTCAGCCACCGGAGACGTCCAGTTCCGCCGCGGAGATGTCGGCCTGCTGCGCCTCGTTGAGGCGCCGTGACTGGAGCCAGTTCTCCGGCAGGGAGGTCTTCTTCGGCGAGCCGGCCCGCCCGCGGGGGCCTTCGGCATCGGCACCCGGATAGGGCGAATCGGCGTCGAGCTCGGCGAGGAGGCCCCGCAGCACCTCGAGCGTGGGCACCGTGGCCAGCTTGGCGCGCAGTTCGCCCCCCACGACGTACCCCTTGAAGTACCACGCCATGTGCTTGCGGATGTCCCGCAGGCCCATCATTTCACTGCCGAAGGCGTCGACGAGCAACTCCGCGTGCCGGTACACCGTCTCGGCCACCTGGCCGAGGCCCGGCTGGTGACGCTCTGCGCTTCCCTCGAAGGCGTTCATGAGGTCGCCGAACAGCCAGGGGCGGCCCTGGCAGCCGCGGCCGATGACGACGCCGTCGACGCCGGTCTCGCGCACCATGCGGACCGCATCCTCGGCGCTCCAGATGTCGCCGTTGCCCAGCACCGGGATGTCGGGAAGGGCGTTGCGCAGTTCGGCGATGGCCGACCAGTCGGCCTTGCCGGAGTAGTACTGCGAGGCGGTGCGGCCGTGGAGGGCGACGGCAGCCACTCCGCTGTCGCGGGCGATCCGGCCGGCCTCGAGGAAGGTCAGGTGGTCCTCGTCGATGCCCTTGCGCATCTTGATGGTCAGCGGGATGCCGCCCTTGGAGGCCTCGCGGACGGCGGTCTGGACGATGCCCGTGAACAGGTCGAGCTTCCAGGGCAGCGCCGCTCCGCCGCCGCGGCGCGTTACCTTGGGCACGGGGCAGCCGAAGTTGAGGTCGATGTGGTCGGCCCGGTCCTCCTCGACGAGGAGGCGCACGGCGGCGCCGACGGTGGCCGGGTCCACCCCGTACAGCTGCACGGAGCGGACCGACTCGTCCTCGTCGTGGGAGATGATCCGCAGGGACTCGGGGCTGCGTTCGACCAGCGCCCGCGAGGTGACCATCTCGGAGACGTAGAGGCCGCCGCCGTACTCGCGGCACAGCCGGCGGAAGGCCTTGTTGGTGATGCCCGCCATGGGGGCCAGGATCACGGGGGTGTCCACGGTGATCGGGCCAAGGCGCAGCGGAGGAAGGTCGAGCCGGGTGGCCGCGTCGACGGACTCTGCTGATGCCGCTGCCTCAGCTGCGGCGGGCGCGTCAGTGTTTGAGGCCTCACTGGCTGGGGCATGGACGGCGGGGGCGGCGGAACGGAGTGCGGGCCCGGCGGTCCGGGTGGTTACGGCAGTCACCCCTCCATTGTCGCAAGTGCGGGCAAATCGGGCACATCGGCCCTCCGGCGGCCTAATCCGCTAGCCGGTCCGTCAGCCGGTCCGTCAGCCGGTCCGGCAGCTGGTCCGTCAGCCGGTCCGCTAGCCGGTCCGGCAGCGCCCCGGCGGGGCCGCGCGGCATCTCGGGAGCATTTTCGGAGCCGCCGCCGTGCCGCCTAGTGGGATTCGGCCTCCCGGCGGGCCCGGCGGGAGCCCGCCGGCACCTCCGGCTCCGCCCCGGATCCGTTCCCGGCCCCCGACGGCGTGCCCTGCAGGGCTCCCTGCAACTCCTGTCGGGCCGGCTCCGGCGGGCCGCCCGGGCCCGTCGGCACCGTGGCGGGCACCGGCGCCGCGCCCGTTCTCCGCCCGCCGACGGCCTTGACGACCGCCACGGCGATGGCCGTGGTGACCGGGATGGCCAGGACAAGGCCGATGGACCCCACGAGGGTGCGCACCACTTCCTCCGCGAGCTCGCCGCTGGTGAGGGTGTCGATCAGGGCCCGGTCGTAGAGCGAGACAAGGATCAGCACGGGCAGGGCGGCACCGGCATAGGCGAACGCGATCGTGTAGACGGTTGAGGCGATGTGGTCGCGGCCGATGCGCATGGCCCCCGCGAACAAGCGCCGCGCGGTGGTGGACGGCGCAAGTTCGTAGAGCTCCCAGACCGCAGAGGACTGGGTGATGGTGACGTCGTTGAGCACGCCCAGGCCGGAGATAATCAGCCCGCAGAGGATGATCGAGGAGATCGACAACTGGTCGGAAGCGTTGACCAGCGCGTACGCATTGTCGTCGCCCACCCCCGTCAGGTGGGCCGTCCCGGTGGCCCAGGCCGCCAGCACCGCGGTGATGCCCAGGCCGAAGATGGTGCCGAGCAGCGCCGTCGAGGTGCGGGCGGAGAAACCGTGGGCGAAGTACAGCACCCCGATCATGATGGCCACCGAACCCACGAGGCCGAGCAGCAGGGGCGGCGCGCCCTCCACGAGGCCCGGCAGGATGAACTGCGCCAGGATGAACAGCGCCCCGACGAGCCCGAGCATCGCCCGGAATCCCCGCCAGCGGGCGACGGCGACCACTACGACGGCGTAGAGGATGGTCAGGGCAATAATCGGCACCGTGCGGATGAAGTCGACGAAGACATAGGGCGCCGATCCACCCTGGATGACCCCCTCAAGGTTCAGGTACCGGATCCGGTCCCCCGCCTCGACCGCGCTGGCCTTGGCCAGTTCGGGGGTCACCTCGACGGGCACCGTGGGGCCGCCCGCGTCGGGCACCGTGAAGGCGACCAGGCAGGTCAGGGCCTCGCCGCCGGCGTCGACGGTGGGCTGGGAGGACGGGCAGTCCTCGAAGGCCGCCCGCTGCACCGTTCCGGTCTCGAACGTGACCCCCTCGGCGGTCGCGTAGGGGTTGGCCACCGAAATCTCCGAGGTGTCGCCCGACGGCCACAGCAGCCACATGCCGGCGAGAGTCAGCAGCCCCAGCGGAAGGAGGATGGCCGCCAGGAGGAAGTTTGCCCGCCGGCGGGTGGCAATCATTGGAGCGGTCGGCTCCGAAGAACCGGCAGTCGGAGTGTGGCTGATACCCACGGACATCCTTCGGTTGGTGGTGCAGAAGTTACAGAAGAGCAAGGTTTTCATACGGAGTCTACGCAGGGTGGACACCCGGGCGGTGCCGCCTAGGGTTGGAGGTAAGGGCGCCCGGCGCACACCGGTGAGGGCGGCGCCCAGGAGTTGGAGGGGACACGATGAGCGGGAACAGTGCTGGACAGGGCGGGACGCCGCGGCGTCCCGTCCGCCCGGCGGTGCCTGCCGACCCGGTCCTGACGGTGCGCGCACCGCGGGGTGAGGTCACCGCCGTCGCCCTGGTGCTTCACGGCGGCCGGGCCCACAGTTTCGACCCCGTGCGCAGCCGGCACCTCAGCCCCTCCCGGATGATCCCCTTCGCCTCGGTCCTCCACCGCCGGGGCGGGCCGCACGGCCTGGCCGTTCTGGCACTGCGCAACCGGGTGCGCGGCTGGAACGGCCCGGAGATGTCGGCGCTGCAGGACGCACGGTGGGCCCTCGAGCGCATCCGGCAGCAGCACCCGGGCGTCCCGGTCTACCTCGTGGGGCACTCCATGGGAGGGCTCACCGCAATCTGCGCGGCGGACGACCCGCAGGTCCGCGCCGTCGCGGCCCTCGCCCCCTGGCTCGAGAGCAACACCCCGGTGGAACCCGTTAAGGACCGGCACCTGTTGATCGTGCACGGCGACACCGACCGCTGGACCAGCCCCCGCCAGTCCCGCCGCTTCGCCGAGCGCGCCCTGCCCCTCGCCGCTTCGGTGAACTACGTCAGCGTCCGCAATGCCGGGCACTACATGTTCCGCAAGGTCGGCAGCTGGCACGGCATTACGGCCTCCTTCATCCTGAGCCGTTTCGCGGCGGACACCGGAGCCGGCGTCGAGCCCGCACATCTGCGCCTGGCGCGGACCCTGCTGGCCGCCGACGAACCACTGGCCATTCGTGTCTGAGGCGCCGCGCGCCGGCGGAACGGCAGTCACCGGGGCGCGGGTCCACCCCGCCCCTCCCCCAACCGGAACAGGGTAGGAACACGATGGTATGGAAACCGAAGCAGAGCGACCGGATGTACCGCGCGGTGGTGCGGGCGGGGCTGCTGACCTTCGCGGCGCTGCGGCTGCGGGTTGACGTCACGGGAACCGAACACCTTCCGGCCCCGGACCCGCTGCAGGGCCGCTCCCGCCGGGCGGTGCCCGGAAGGGGCGCCGTCGTGGCCATCACCCACTTCGGCTACCTCGACTTCGCCTTCGCCGAGCTCGTCCTCTGGAAGCACGCGCGGGTGCAGATGCGGTACATGATCACCAAGGCGGCGGCATCACATCCGGTGATCGGGCCGATCGTGTACGGCCTGGGGCACGTCGTCACCGACCGCCGCGCCGGGGCGGAGGCCTACGCCGACGCGCTGGCGAAACTGCGCGCCGGCGAGTACGTCGCCATCCTCCCCGAGGCCGGGGTGAGCCGCAGCTACACGGTGCGCGAGCTCAAGACCGGGGCCGTGCGGCTTGCGGCGGAGGCCGGCGTGCCGATCATCCCCGTCTCCGTATGGGGATCACACCGCCTGCTGACCCGGGGCCACGGCTTTTCGCTTCGGCGCGCATGGAGGTCCCCGGTGCGGATCCACGTGAGCGAACCCATCCGGCAGACTCCCGACGCGGATGTGGCCGCGGAGACGGAGCAGCTGCGCGCCGAGCTGCAGGACGGCATCGAGCGGTGTATCGAGACCTTCCCGCTGGTCCCGGCCCCCGGTGAGTGGTGGCAGCCGGCCCACCTCGGCGGCGGAGCCATGACGGAGGCCGAGCGGGCCGCCGCGGACGCCCACGACCTCGCCACCGGGCGGTACAGCAGGGGCTGAGCCGCCGGCGGCCCGATGCGGCTGACCGCCCGGTGCGGGCGGTCAGCCGGCGACGACGAAGGTGGCCGGGGCGGCCTCCACGGCGGAGCCCGCCGCGAGCAGCGGCTCGACGACGTTCACCAGTGCCGTCATCGAATCGTCAACCTCGAGCTGGACCGGGTAGGTGTGCACGAGCATGGCGAGCAGGCTGGCCACCGCGGCCTCCTGCTCCGATGCCGGCAGGGACGTGTCGTATCCGAGCAGGACGTCGGCCGGCGCGTCGGTGCGGGCCGAGGTGTAGCTGACGGCGAAGGCCGCAATGGCCCCGCCGTCGCTCCTGGGCTTATCGCGCAGCACCACCGCCCCTCCGGCTCCGGTCGCGTCGGCCAGGAGCAGGTTCTGCGCCCGGCCGAGGGTCATGTCCGCCCGGTCCCAGCCGTGGACGGCCGTGTAGAAGGCGGCGACGGCCTGCGTGAGCTCCACCGAACCGGTCGCTGCCTCCTCGAGCTGGGGCCCGGAGGCGTCCTCGAAGCGCGGGGCCGCCAGGGCGCCCGGCTTCACCACGATCACCCGGGACCGCTGGATGGTGCTGAATCCCGTGGCCTCGGCGAAGGCCGCCCCGGAGGTCCCGGGCTGGACCTTGCTGCGCAGCGCCGTGACGCCCGACGGCGACGCCGCGGCCTCGTGGCGCAGCATCGTCAACAGGGTCGAGCCGACACCGGAGCGGCGGTGGTCGGCCGCCACCTCGACGTAGCACCAGAGCCTCTCCGGGTGCAGTGCCGTCTCATAGGCGAACCCCGCGGCGACCGGGATGCCCTGGTCAAGTACGGTGATGCACCGGTTCCAGGGTTCCTCCGAGGAGGGGCGGAAGGAGCCGCGGAACTGCTCCGACGGGGTCGACTCCGGGCCGCCCCACAGCTGGAGCAGCTCGAGGTCGTCGCCGTCCTGCCAGGCACGGTACTGGAGGGCCATCAGGCGCCCAGCATCCGCTCGGCGAGGTAGCCCTGGACCTTGTCCAGGGAAACACGTTCCTGCGCCATGGTGTCGCGTTCGCGGATGGTCACGGCCTGGTCTTCGAGGGTGTCGAAATCGACGGTGATGCAGAACGGCGTGCCGATCTCGTCCTGCCGGCGGTAGCGGCGTCCGATCGCCCCGGCGTCGTCGAAGTCGATGTTCCAGTTCCGCCGCAGCTGCGCCGCCAGCTCCTTGGCCTTGGGCGAGAGGTCCTCGTTGCGGCTCAGCGGCAGCACCGCGGCCTTGACGGGGGCAAGGCGCGGATCGAGCTTGAGCACCGTGCGCTTGTCCACGCCGCCCTTGGCGTTGGGCGCCTCGTCCTCGGTGTAGGCATCGACGAGGAAGGCCATGAAGGAGCGGGTCAGGCCAGCGGCGGGCTCGATCACGTACGGGGTGTAGCGCTCGTTGGTGGCCTGGTTGAAGTAGCTCAGGTCCGTCCCGGAGTGCTTGGAGTGCGTCGAGAGGTCGAAGTCGGTGCGGTTGGCGATGCCTTCGAGCTCGCCCCACTCCGAGCCCTGGAACCCGAAGCGGTATTCGATGTCCGTGGTGCCCTTGGAGTAGTGGCTGAGCTTGTCCAGCGGGTGCTCGAAGAGGCGCAGGTTCTCGGGGCGGATGCCGAGGTCGGTGTACCAGTCGTAGCGGTTGGAGATCCAGTACTTGTGCCACTCGTCGTCGGTGCCCGG
>NZ_CADCTE010000169.1 GCF_902805515.1 uncultured Arthrobacter sp.
CACGTTCAGCGCCACCCCGTGCCACGTCACCCAGCGCGTCACCCGCACGCCGAGGGCGGCGATCTTGTCCTCCGTGCCGCGCGCGCGGTCGGCCACCCAGATGCCGACGCGCCCGTCGCGCCGCTCCCCCCGCACGTTGAACCGGTCCAACGCCCGGATCAGCCACTCCTCCAGATCGTGGACGTAGACGCGCACGTCCCGCCCGCGCCGGCCGAGGTCGAGCATCACATAGGCCGTGCGCTGCCCCGGCCCGTGGTAGGTCCACTGCCCGCCCCGCCCCGCCCGGAACACCGGGAAGCGCGGGTCCACCAACCCCTCCGGCGTGGCGGAGGTGCCGGCGGTGTAGGTCGGCGGGTGCTCCACCAGCCACACCGCCTCGGCCGCGGTGCCGGCGCGGATGGCGGCGACGCGCGCCTCCATGGCGGCCAGCGCTTCAGGGTAGGGCGTCAGCCCCTCGGAAACAGCCCATTCCGGCCGCGCGGGCGCCTCGGCGCGCATTGAAGGGTTCGGGATCATCGGCTATACGCGACCGCTCTACCCGAGATGCGGTCGTGGCGGAATGGTAGACGCGCCAGCTTGAGGTGCTGGTGGGGGAAACCCCGTGGAAGTTCGACTCTTCTCGACCGCACCATCCTGCGCTTCGGCGGTCCGTCCGCTTGACGGAACACTGCCTCGAAGCGACGGCGGCTGAAGGTGTTCAGCAAGTCGTGGCCGATCGCCTCCGGCTCCGTGCGGCCCGAGCAGGCGGTTCCCGCCGCCCCACGGCAGCAATGCACTCCGCCCGCCGATCGGGTCCGGCCGCACGGTCCTCTTCCGACCGAAGGCTGACCACGAGCCGATGATTTACGACTACCTTACTCGGGTCAGACTAAACTCACCGGGCTTCCCGTCCACCTGGACTGCCTGCCACTCTTCTGCACTCTCACCAAATGTCCCGAGTGGGATCCGTACGGCAGCCATCGGATTGTGTGCGATATAGAGCGGAAGGCTAAGGTCAGGCGAACAAACTTCGACGCAGGTGATGAGCGCACTGATTCCACTGCATTCCGGCGTGATGAACGGATAAAGCGGTACGGGCTGGCCGTTTTTGTTGGCGACTTCGTGCCGCTCGGCGTTTCCCCATCTGACGGTGTCTTCACCTGCGAAGAACTCGGCCTGAAGGGCACCGACCGGAAACACAACTTCAATTGCCCACGGCTTTTGGGATACGCCGAATGGAGTCGGCCAAAAGCCGGATAACTGTCCTCCGTTAACGGCGACGACACAGGCGTCCCCTGGCGAGGTGATCCCGCCCGCTGCATAGGTCTCAAACTTCTGCTTCTTGCTCCAAAACGCGCTCGTCCACCTCAGCAGCATTTCATTGTTCGGTGTGTTGTAGGTCGTCCCCTTGCCACTCTCCGGGAATTTGAACCAACCCGTGGGAATACCCTTTGGGCTGGGAGAAATAGCTTCTACCCATACAGCCAAGCCGTCCACTTCGAATCGGAAATCTGGTCCATTCTTTGGCGACCGGGTGCTGTGGCCAAGCCGAAGGAGATGGCTACCGAGTTGAAGCTCCCAGATTCGCTGCCAAAACTGCTCATCGTCATCGTTGACGAGCTGACTGACTACGTGGCCTCGATCTTCGACATCCTGCTTCAAGTAATCCATCCAGAGCGCGCGCACGTATGCTTGCAACCCATTTGCGTTACGCCATCTTCGAGCCAAGTAGTTATTGATGGCGGCAGTTTGCGGGTCTTCGGTCAATTCCACTGCTTTTCAACCCGAGGCGACGCTTGCTGTTTTTTCCGACCGTAGCATGGCCGCACGAGCCCGCCTCCTAGCGTATCCGAAAGGGGCGGCGAAGATTCTTGAATATTTTCCTATTCTTGTGCCAAGCTCGACGGCTTCCCGCCGCCCCGGACGCCGCCCCATGCCCCGCCCCCGCCGCCCACAAACCCTCCCTCCCGACATCCTGCCCCCGACTTCATCCAGCGGCACGACCTGGTCCGCCGCCTCTACACCGGCCCC
>NZ_CADCTE010000170.1 GCF_902805515.1 uncultured Arthrobacter sp.
CGCCGTCCTGGTCTGACCCCACCGCGGGCCGCCGCCGGTTCGACGGCGTCGTCGTCCGCGAGCCGGTCCGCGGACGGCGAACGGGCCGCGACCGGGGTTCCGGTCGCGGCCCGTCGGCCGTGCGGTGGTGCCTACTTCGCGAGGACGACCCGCTCGTTGGGCACGCAGTGCGTCATGGTCAGGCCCGAGACGTTGCGCGGGCCGTTCTTGCCGAGGTTGGCGGCTCGCTGCAGCTCGGCCTCGGTGAGCGTCTGGGTCTGCAGCGGCGGCAGGCCCCGGACGTCGTCGGCGCTGATGCCGATGCCCTCACCGACACGCTGTCCCAGCTCGTCCTCGGCCATGAACAGGTGCCAGACCATCCGCTCCTGGATCGGGCGGTCGCACTGGGAGAGGCCGTCGATCAGGTTGGCCACCAGGTCGTCCTTCTCCCACTGCTCCGAGAGCAGGTAGCGCTGACCGGCCTGCGTGTAGTCGTCGGTGCGGGGGATCCGCTTGCGGGTGAGCCGGCCGGTGATCTCCGGCCCCTGGTCGTCGTGCGTCGGGTACTGGGCCTCGCGCAGGCCGCCCAGGATCGACGGCTCGTAGTTGACGTGCGGGTTCTGCCCGGGCCCCAGGTCGACGCCGTAGGACATCTGCCCGTCGCGCTGGTTGGTGGCGACCCGGGCGTTCTTGGCCTGGTTCACCGGCAGCTGCAGGTAGTTCGGGCCCACCCGGTAGCGCTGGGTGTCCGAGTAGGAGAACGTGCGGCCGACCAGCATCTTGTCGTCGGAGAAGTCCAGGCCGTCGACGAGCACACCGGTGCCGAAGGCGATCTGCTCGCTCTCGTCGAAGAAGTTCTCCGGCACCCGGTTCAGGGTCATGGTGCCGACCTTGCGCAGCGGGAAGTCGTTCTCCGGCCACGTCTTGGTGTCGTCCAGGGGGTCGAAGTCGAGCTCGGGGTGCTCGTGATCGTCCATGAGCTGGACGTGCAGGTCCCAGGACGGGAAGTCGCCGCGCTCGATGGCCTCGTAGAGGTCCTTCGTGTGCACGCCGAGCTCCTTGCCCTGCGCCACCTCGGCGTCGGCCGCGGTCCAGGACGTGACGCCCTGCTTGGGCAGCCAGTGGTACTTGACCAGCTGCGTCTCACCCGCGGCGTTGACCCACTTGTAGGTGTTCACGCCGAAGCCCTGCATGTGGCGGTAGGACGACGGCAGACCGCGCGGGCTGAGCACCAGCATGAACATGTGCATCGCCTCGGGCGACTGCGACCAGAAGTCGAAGACCCGGTTGGGAACCTGGCGGTCGAAGTTGACCGGGTCGGGCTTCTGGGAGTGGATGAAGTCAGGGAATTTGATCGCGTCCCGGATGAAGAAGACACCCAGGTTGTTGCCGACGAGGTCCCAGTTGCCGTCCTCGGTGTAGAACTTCACGGCGAAGCCTCGGGGGTCACGCGCCGCCTCGGAGGAGTCGCGGCCACCGGCCACCGTGGAGAACCGCAGGGCGACCTCGGTCTCCTTGCCCTTCTCCTGGAAGAGCTTGGCGCGGGTGTACCGGCTGATCGGCTCGTCGCCGACCGTGCCGTCGGCCACGAAGACGCCGAAGGCGGTGGCGCCCCGGGCGTGCACGACGCGCTCGGGGATGCGCTCGCGGTCGAAGTGGCTGATCTTCTCGAGGAACTGGTAGTTCTCCAGGGTGGCCGGGCCGCGGGCGCCCACGGTCCGCTGGTTCTGGTTGTCGTAGACCTGATGGCCCTGACGGTTGGTCAGGACGGCGCGGTCGGCCTCACTCGGGGCCGGGCCCTGCGATGCGACGTCGGTCATGCGATTGCTCCTCCTCGGATGTCGTGCTCATCGATCTGCACTGACTGTGGTTGCTGCTCCTGCTGGCATGCGCGGCACAACCCCCAGAAGACGACCTCCGCCTCGTCGACGACGAAGCCGGCCGGGTCCGCGGGGTTCAGGCACGGTGCGGCGTGGACGACGCAGTCGACATCGGCGACCAGGCCGCACGAGCGGCAGACCAGG
>NZ_CADCTE010000171.1 GCF_902805515.1 uncultured Arthrobacter sp.
GGGGGTGCTGAGCCAGTCCGTCAATGGCGCGCGGCGGGGGTTCCGCTGCTGGCTCTACCCCTCCCAGTATGCGGTATGCATTCCTGCATTAGGGTAGCGGCGAAATTCAGGGGGCCGGAATCAGGAATCCTTCGAGCACCAGCCGACCCGCCATGGCGAGCAGGTCCGGCACGAAATCCGGACCGTCCTCACCGAGCAGGACGGCCAGCGCTCCGGCGATCTGGCCGGCGGTCAGATCCCCGTCGCAGGCGGAGACGAACCCCGCGAGCTCCGTGCTCAGCAGCGTGGTCCGCCGCAGGCCGGCGCCCTGCCGGAGCAGGATCACGCCGGGGTGCTCGGCACCGGGACGCTGGTGGCGTTCCTCAGTGACGTCCCCGGCCACCAACAGGTACTCCCAGTTCAGGTCCCGGCCCGGCGCTTGCTGGTTCGTCCGATTCGGGTTTGCCACGTTTTGGTCCGGCCCCGTCAGGTCCGGCGCGGTCAGGTCCGGCCCGTTTTCGTCCCTCCCGGTCAGATCCGGTTGCGTCCCGGCGCCGCCGGGGGCAGCCGACGCCAGCCAGTCGCCGCGCTCGACGGCGGCCCCCAGGTGGGGGCCCAGGGGTTGTTCCACCTCGTGGGTGATCTCCTCGCACCGCACCCAGGCGGGGGCACCGCCCGGGGTGCGGCGCAGCCAGATGTACCCGAAGCCGACCGAGTCCACGGCGCGGGAGGCGAAGTCACCGAGGTAGTCCGCGTACCGCTTGAAGTACGCCGCGCGGTCCCGGTTCTCGGCGGCGTCGCGCAGCCAGGTCTCCGCGTACTGCAGCGGGGACTGGACCTCGCGCTGGATGATCCAGGCATCGGTGCCCTCCGGCAGCCACTCCCGGAGCCGCTCATCCCACTCCCGCCCGGCGGGGATTTCCCAGTTACCCAGCAGCTGGGCCGTGCCGCCCTCGGCGAGGACCCCGGGCAGGCTGGCCAGGAGCCCCGAGACGATGTCGTCCCCGGGCAGGCCGCCGTCGCGGTAGGTGAACTGGTCCTCGGGGGACTCTTCGGTGGACCGCGGGGTGATCACGAACGGCGGGTTCGACACCACGAGGTCGAACCGCTGCCCGGCCACCGGTTCAAGGAGGCTGCCCAGGCGCAGCGAGACGCGCGCGTCGAGGGCGCCCGGATCGATCCCCAGCGGCCCCGCGTTGAGCAGCAGGTTGAACCGGGTGAAGGCCAGGGCCCGCGGCGAGATGTCGGTGGCGGTGACATGCTCGGCGTGGGAGAGCAGGTGGAAGGTCTGGATGCCGCACCCGGTGCCCAGGTCAAGGGCCGTGCGGACCCTGGGGCGCACGGTGATCTGCGCCAGGGTCAGGGACGCCCCGCCGATGCCGAGCACGTGGTCGTGGCGCAGAACCCCGGGGCGCTGAAGGGCGCCCAGGTCGCTGGCCACCCACAGGTCGCCGTCGGCGTCCGAGGAGTAGGGGCGGAGTTCGACCGCGGCGCGCCGGAGCGTGTCCGGCACCGGGGCACCCACCGGGTCGATCAGCCGCAGGGCCTGAAGCCCGTCCGCGCCGGTGATCGGGAAGGCGAGGTCGAGCTGGTCCTGGGTGAGGGTTCCGCCGACGAGCCACAGCAGGATCGGCACCACCAGCGGCGAGGGGGCAGCGGCGCGGAGTTCCTCCTCGCACACCAGGAGCACCGGCACCAGCTGGTCGCGGTTCAGGGCCGCGTACGCCTCCTGCCCGACGAAGTCCGCCACCCCGCCGACCGTGTAGTTCAGCGCCGCGAGGTCGGCGGCCAGCGACTCGAGCAGGCCCGGGTGCAGCACCGACGGTGCGTCGGCCACATCTGCGTCGAAGCCGCCCACTATGCGGCTCCGGCGGCTGTCGCCTCGGCTTCGTCCGTCTCGCAGCCCTGCGGGCAGCGGAGCGTCTCGGGGCGGGCGGCGCAGTCGGCGCAGTACAGGGTGAGGTTGCGGCAGGCGGAGTTGGAGCAGTTCTCAAACTTGTTGGTCGGGGCCGTGCAGCGGACGCACTTGCCGATGGTCACGGCGTCGCTGCTGAACTCAAGGTGCATGCGTTTGTCGAATACATACAGCGATCCCTCCCAGAGCCCCTTGTCGCCGTAGGTCTCTCCGTACCTCACGATGCCGCCCTGGAGCTGGTAGACCTCACTGAAGCCGCGGTTGAGCATCAGGCTGGAGAGCACCTCGCAGCGGATCCCGCCGGTGCAGTAGGTGACGATCGGCTTGTCCTTCAGGTCGTCGTACTTGCCCGAATCGAGCTCGGCGACGAAGTCATGGGTGGTGGACACGTCGGGCACGATGGCGCCCTTGAACCGGCCGATCTGCGCCTCGAGCGCGTTGCGGCCGTCGAAGAAGACGACGTCCTGGCCCTGGCTGCGCTTGGCGTCCACGAGTTCATGGAGTTCCTCGGGCCGCAGGTGGGTGCCGCCGCCAATCACGCCGTCCGGCCCGACCTTCAGTTCGCCGGGCGCGCCGAAGGAGACAATCTCTTCGCGGACCTTCACGCTCAGGCGCGGGAAGTCCCCGGCTCCGCCCTCGGACCACTTGATATCCATCGTCTTGAACGCCGGGTACTCGCGGGTGGCCTTTACATACCGTTTGACGGCGTCCAGGCTTCCGCCGACCGTGCCGTTGATACCGTCCTTGGAGATCAGGATGCGCCCGCGCAGCCCCAGGCTCTCGCAGAGGGCCCGCTGCCACAGCCGGACCGCTTCCGGATCCGGCAGGGGCGTGAAGGCGTAGTACAGGACGATCCGGTTCAAAGGCACGGGTTAAAGCGTACGTTGTGTCTCAAAATCGTCACTGTCCGTCGGGACTGTGTTTTTTGGCCCCTCCTGCATCTATCGTCAGTGCATGGGAACACAAGGAAGCAACGATCTCCTCTCCACCTGGATCACGGGGTGGGCCACCTGCCGGGGCTATGACCGGCAGGATGACGGGCGCACCACCTCCGTGGTGCTCACGGACAAGGACGGCCGCGACGAGCATTTTCTCTATGAGCCGTCGGAGGAGCTCCTGCTTCAGGTGGCAGCGGAGACCAAGGCCGACCCCAACCGGGTGCTGACCGTGGCCACCAACCGCATGGAGGACCTGCTCGCCGTCACCCGGCCGCTCTCGCTGCAGGTGGTGGACCGGCAGGCCCTCATGAGCGCCGATATGGCCGACCAGGACGTCGAGGACCCCACGACGCCCGACGGTTTCGTGCTGGTGCGCCACGACGAGCCGGGCTGCCGCCGCGTCGAGGTCACCTTCGACGGCCAGCCGGCCGCCCGCGGCGCCGTCTCCGTCGTCGGCGACTTCGCGGTGTACGACGGGATTGAGACGGAGCAGGAATTCCGCCGCCGCGGCCTGGCAAGCTTCGTCATGCGCGCCCTGACCGCGGCCGTGCTCGAGGACGACGTCCGCATCGGCCTGCTCATGGCCACCACGGACGGGCGCGAACTGTATTCGTTCCTCGGCTGGAAACAGCTGGCCGACGTGTTCATCCTGAGGGGATAACCGCCGTCCATGTGCCGCCTGCCTCGGGCGGGTGGAAGAATTGTGGGGTGGCACTGCACGATTCCCTCATCCCGCTGCTCGGCGGAGGAGCACAACCGGAGCAGCTGCTGCATGTCCGGGAGATTCCCGCCCGCCGGGCCGAGCACGAGCCGTGGCCGGCCTGGGCCCACCCGGACGTGGTGGACGCCTATGCCTCCCTGGGCGTCCGCGAGCCGTGGCGCCACCAGGTCCGCGGCGCCGGCCTTGCGCACTCCGGGGCGCACACCATCATCTCCACGGGGACCGCCTCCGGGAAGTCGCTGGCCTACCAGCTGCCGGTCCTCGACGAGATCCACCGCAGCGAACTCGCCGACCAGTCGACCCTCGCGCCGGCAGGATCCGTCGCTCTGTACCTGGCGCCGACCAAGGCGCTCGCGGCCGACCAGCTCTCCGCCATCGAGGCCCTGAAGCTGCCTACCGTCCGCGCCGCGACGTACGACGGCGACACCGACCCCGGCGCCCGCCGCTGGATCCGCGACCACGCCAACCTTGTACTGGCCAACCCCGACATGCTCCACTACGGCGTCCTGCCCAACCATCCAGCCTGGGCACGCTTCTTCCGCCGGCTTCGGTACGTGATCATCGACGAGGCCCACAGCTACCGCGGGGTCTTCGGCTCGCACGTGGCCAACGTGCTGCGCCGGCTGCGGCGGATCTGCGCCAGTTACGGCTCCTCCCCCGTCTTCATCGGCGCCTCGGCGACCTCGGCCGAACCGGCGGCGTCATTCAGCAGGCTCATCGGCGCGCCGGCGCAGGCGGTCACCGAGGACTCCTCCCCGCACGGCTCCACGACGGTCGCCTTCTGGGAGCCGCAGCTGACCGAACTCCGCGGTGAGAACGGTGCCCGCTCGCGCCGCACGGTGATCGCGGAGACCTCGGACCTGCTGGCGAACCTCGTCTCGGCCCAGGTGCGCACCATCGCGTTCATCAAGTCCCGCCGCGGCGCCGAAAGCATTGCGGCGACCTCGCGGCGGCTGCTCGAGGAGGTCCACCCGAGCCTGCCGGGCCGGGTCGCTGCCTACCGGTCCGGGTACCTTCCCGAGGAGCGCCGGGCGCTTGAGGCCTCCCTGCGCAGCGGCGAGCTCCTGGGCGTGGCCAGCACCTCGGCCCTGGAGCTGGGCATCGACATCTCCGGGCTGGACGCGGTGCTCGTGGCCGGCTGGCCCGGCACGAGGGCATCGCTGATGCAGCAGATCGGCCGGGCCGGCCGCTCCGGGCAGGACGCCCTGGCGGCGTTCGTGGCCAGCGACGACCCGCTCGACACCTACCTGGTGCATCACCCCGAGGCGGTGTTCGACGTCGCCGTCGAGGCCACGGTGTTCGACCCGTCCAATCCCTATGTGCTGGGCCCGCACCTGTGCGCGGCGGCTGCCGAACTGCCGCTGACCGATGCCGACCTCGGGCTGTTCGGCCCCTCCTCCCCCGGCCTGCTCGGCCAGCTGACGGACCAGGGGTACCTGCGCCGCCGGCCCGCCGGCTGGTTCTGGACGCACCCGCAGAGCGCCGCGGGAATGGTCAACCTCCGTGCCGACGGCGGCGGGCCGATCAGTATTGTCGAGGCCGGGACGGGGTCCCTGCTGGGCACCATGGATTCCCCGCAGAGCCACTATCAGGCCCATCCGGGCGCGGTGTATGTGCACCAGGGACGCACCTATGTCGTGGAGAGCCTCAACGAACAGGACCACTGCGCGGTGGTGTCCCGGGCCAGCCCCGACTATTACACCCAGGCCAGGGACGTCACCCAGATCGAGGTGATCGACCGGGGCGAGGCCGAGCAGTGGGGCGAGGTGCTGGTGAACTTCGGGGATGTGTTGGTGACGACCCAGGTGGTGTCCTTCCAGCGCAAGGCGTTTGCCTCCAACGAGATCCTGGGCGAGGAACCGCTTGAACTCGGCGCCCGCGACCTCTTCACCAAGAGCGTGTGGTTCGAGATCGACAACGAGCTGCTGCAGAAGGGCGGGATCTCCGCCGAGGAGCTTCCGGGCGCCCTCCACGCCGCCGAACATGCCGCGATCGGGCTGCTGCCCCTCGTCGCCTCAAGCGACCGCTGGGACATCGGCGGGGTGTCAACGGCCCTCCACGCCGACACCGGGCTCCCGACGATCTTCGTCTACGACGGCCACCCCGGCGGGGCGGGATTCTCCGAGCGCGGATTTCAGGCCGCCCGGGTCTGGCTGGCCGCCACCCGTGACGCCATTGCCGCCTGCGAATGCTCCGACGGATGCCCCTCCTGCGTGCAGTCCCCCAAGTGCGGCAACCGTAACAATCCGCTGAGCAAGGCCGGGGCGGTTCGGCTGCTGTCCCTGATCCTGGCCGGGTCGGCGGAGGCGCCGGTGGAAGCAGGGGCCGCGGTTCGTCCCGGGGGCGAGTAGGGCGGCGGACGGACCCACGCCTCAGGGCAAACCCCCTTCCGCCGCGTTGACACTGCCTCCGCTACCGCTGTCGACACAGGGTCCGCTACGGCGGCGGGCGGAGCGGCGGCGGGCGGGCCCGCTGCGGGGGCGGGCCGGCCCTCGCGGCCCCGGTGGCCGCCGG
>NZ_CADCTE010000172.1 GCF_902805515.1 uncultured Arthrobacter sp.
GCTCGAAAGTCGTACTGAACGTCAAAATCTCGAATGCACCGCCCCGAAGCCACCTTCCATCCTCGTAGATGCCTCCAACGACGGACTTTATCTTCTTACAGGACGCACAGGCGGGGTCAGTCACCTGGTCAAAGGCCCTCCAATCGTTGGTGGCGTATCCGTAGTTGAACAACTCGAACCAGTACCTCGTGAAGGCCTCTAGTCCCTCCTTGCTGTTCTCGTCCGCGAGTGCCGGCTTCGTTGGCACCGGAATATTGGCCGCCGGACCAATAGACGATGCAGGAGAGGGCTCCGGCGCGGCAGTGGATGCACCACCTGACGGATCAGCCGACGCTGTTGGAGGCGCCGAAACAGCAGTCGAGGTTGGAGGAAAAGAGGATGGAGAAGCTGTCTGCGCCTCGTCTGGGTCGCCCTGACATCCACTCAGCATCAGGGTTCCGGCGATAAGCACCACGAACATGCGGAACCGGAAGCGGTGGGCGGTTGAAGTCCGGTTCATGTGAGCCCCCAAGGTGGTGCGGGCAATGGCGGATGACGCATGATCAGCTTAATCCGTGGATGGCAGGGCGGTCCCGATATCCACAGATCGTTCGACTAACTGGCGCTGGGAGAGCCAAAGTCGAGCATCACCCAACGGTTGTTCTTGTGCACTGCAACGATGATGCTGCGCGTCGGCGGAAGCGCATCCGAAACAGCCGCCTCCCGACCGGACTTATCCAGGTACTTCAGTTCGGTTTGTTCGAGTTCAACGTATGACGAAATGGGCCCCTGAGCACCAGGCTCACCCTTCGTGGAGATCGAATTGACAGTGACCCTGCCACCCGTGATCCATCCACCACTTTCGTAATGCTTTCGCACCTCACCGATCACATTGGTGCAGGTATCGCACCCCCTGTCGGTAACCGTCTGCAGGGGCGCCCAGTCGTTTGATTCGTATCCATAGCTCAACAGTCCAAACCAGTACCGGGTGAAGGCTTCCAACCCCTCCTGCGACTCGGCGTCGACCCCCGGCGGCTTCTCAGGTGGCTGGAGGTCCGCAGCAGGACCGGGCGATGTGGCGGTCCCGGCTGTCGAGGACGCCGACGGACCAGCCGCACCGCCACTGGCAGGAGGCGAATTGCCTGCCTCCGTGCCCTGACAGCCTGCCAGGAACAAGGAGCCAACGACGACGACGCCCACACGCTGGATCCGCCTGCCTCGCGCTGATCGCAGTGGGCGCACCGCAACCTCCAGCCCTGACTCGGATGTACCTCTGGCGGCCGCGATCCGGCCGCACCAGGTAAGCACTTTCAGAGTAGTGGGCGCTGCGCCACCGAGGCAGTGCGAACAACGGTCTGCAGAAAGATTAGGTAGCCCAATTAGGGGTTTCGGAAATACGCCGATCACCGGAGGCGGACCGCCGATCCGCCGGTCCGCCGCTTCGCCTCCGCCAACACCAGCCACTTACAGGATCGGCTGACCACCGGTTACCGCGACACGTGCTCCGGAGACGTAGGACGCCTCATCGGAAGCCAGCATCACGTAGACCGGAGCCAGCTCCACCGGCTGCCCGGCCCGCTGCATCGGCACCTGCTGTCCGAAGCTTTCCACCTCTTCCTCCGGCATGGTGGCGGGGATCAACGGCGTCCAGATGGGACCGGGCGCCACGCTGTTCGCCCGGATCCCACGCTCGGCCAACAGTTGCGCCAGCGACGCCGTCATATTGGCGATCCCTGCCTTGGTCACGGAATAGGGAACAAGGGTCGGCAGAGGGTTGTCGGAGTTCACGGAGCTCGATCCGATGATCGATGCTCCCGGCTCCATGTGAGGCAGCGCCGCCTTCGTCAGGTGGAAAAAGGCGCTGAGGTTAATGGCGATGGTCCGGTCCCACTCCTCGTCCGGAATTTCCTCTAGGGTCTCGTGGCTCATTTGGAAAGCCGCGTTGTTGACCAGGACGTCGACCCGGCCGAACTCCTTCACCGCCCGTTCGATGACGGCCCTGCAGTAGGCGGGGTCGGCCAGGTCACCCGGGAACAGCACTGCTTTCCGGCCTGCCTGCTCCACCCAGCGGGCGGTGTCCCTTGCGTCTTCCTCCTCCTCTTCGAGGTAGCTGATGAGCACGTCCGCACCCTCGCGGGCATAAGCGATGGCGACGGCCTTCCCAATGCCGCTGTCTCCACCGGTAATGACGGCGGCCTTCCCTTCGAGCCTGCCCGAACCCCGGTAGCTCTCCTCGCCATGATCAGGCTTCGGATCCATCGCGGCGGTGGTGCCGGGAGGCGTCTGCTGCTGGGCTGGCTGGCTCATTGGTGCTCCTCGCTGATCGGTGGCGTTCCTAGAATCGTTCGCAGAACAACCCTAGGCATCACCACCGGAAATTGGGAAGCACACTTAGTATTTACACATGACCCAATCGACAGGAGGCGGCGAACCCCATGGCGTCATCGGCGGAGTACATCCTTCCCCTGAAGTGGACCGGAGAGGGGCCGATCACTGAATTGGCCGACTACCTGGCCACGCTTCCGGAATGGGTCGAGGTCACAGTGGTTGACGGGTCCCCGGAAAACTCGTTCGAGCGACATGCACGCGCCCTCCCGCCACGGGTCCGGGTTCTCCGCCCGGATGCCTCCGGTGCCGGCAACGGCAAGGTGATTGGCGTGCTGACCGGCGTGAGGGCGGCCCGTCATGAGCGGCTGGTACTGGCCGACGACGACGTCCGCTACAGTGCCGAGCAGCTTCGCGAGGTGGTGAACCGGCTCGACGACGCCGACCTCGTCCGTCCGCAAAACTATTTCCGCGAACTGCCCTGGCATGCCCGCTGGGATACGGCGCGCTCCCTCATCAACCGGGCCCTCGGCTCGGATTACCCGGGAACGCTTGCGGTCCGCCGGAGCATCCTTGAGGCGACCGATGGGTACAGCAGCGAAGCACTGTTCGAAAACCTCGAGCTGATCCGCACCGTCCACGCCGCAGGCGGCCGGGAGGCAAGGGCCGACGACGTGTTCGTGGTACGGATCCCGCCAACCGCACGCCATTTCCTAGGCCAGCGGATCCGCCAGGCATACGACAGCTTCGCCCAACCGGGCCGCCTCGCAGCCGAACTGCTCATCGTGCCGCTGGCCGCCTACGCCGCGGAACGCCCGCACCGCCTTCTGGCAGGCATCGGCTCCCTGATGGCACTGGCGGAGGTGGGACGCCGACGGCAGGGCGGACGGTCGATCTTTCCCCCGACCTCCGCCTTCTGGGCGCCGGTGTGGGCGCTCGAGCGGGGAATCTGCATCTGGCTGGCCGTCCTGAGCAGACTGAGGGGCGGCGTGCCCTACGCCGGCGGACGCATGAAGCTCGCCGCACACTCTCAGGCGTGGCTGGGCCGCCGTCATGCACAAGCACACACCCGACCGCGACAAGGAGCAGAAGCTCAGTAGACTGAGTACCAACCGAGAAGCCACGACGCGGGACCACCACGAAAGGAACTGACATGGCAGACACCTTGGGAAGCTCCACCCCTGAGCCGGCGGGCGATTTCGAGCGCGACCCCTCCGACTGGGTCACCGGCGACGAACCGATGACCGATGCGCAGCGAAGCTACCTCGATACCCTCGCCCGGGAGGCCGGCGAGGAGATTCCGGCCGACATCACCAAGGCGGAGGCGTCCGAGCATATCGACCGCCTGCAGCAGAAGAGCAAGCGCCTCTCCGACTCATAGCTCACGGGCTCACAGCTTTCCGGCTCACAGAAAGCCGGGCAGCCGGCAGCGTAGCCGGCAGCGCCATGGATTCGCCTACGAGCGGACCGCAGCCCCGGCCTGTTCCCGCGCTGCGGCGAAGTTGAACTCCGTGCAGATGTCCTGGCCGAAGACGAACCTCCGCACCGGTGCGGTGCGTGCCTCGGCGAGCGCATCCGACCCCTCGAACCGCACACCGGGCACGCCGTCACCGACAAGCAGGGGCGCCGTCGTCAGGTAGAGGCGGTCCAACGTGCCCGCCGCAAGGAAGGCGGACACGGTACGGCCTCCGCCTTCGACGAGCACCCTGTCCAGCCCCTGTCCGCGCAGCAGCTTCAGGAGTTCAACCGGCTCAAACTGCCTGGGCTGCAGCCGAAGGATCCGGACATGGGCGGCCACTTCGTCCGGCACCTGGGCATCGGTTCCAACGAGCCACAGGGTGGGAGCGGCGCCGTCGGTCAGGATTCGGGATCCGGTCCCGACACGCGCCGTGGGGTCGAGCACCACCCGGGTCGGGTTTGTTCCCGGAATGTCCCTTACGGTCAGTTGCGAGTCATCGGCGGCCACGGCGCCGGCACCGATGACGACGGCGTCGACCAGGGCCCGGAGACGGTGCAGGTGGGTGCGGTCCTCGCGGGCATCGGCGACAGTGCCGTCACCGCTGCGCGAGGCAATGAAGCCGTCGAGGCTCTGCCTGAGCTGGGCGAGGACGACCGGCCCCTCAGCTGCCGCGAGGTACCCGTAGCGGTGGACCAGGTCCTCGGGCTCACCGGCGAGCGGGGCAGCCGGCACCCTGCCGGCAGTGAGTTCGCCCCACGTGTCGCTGGCCGGAGCGGGATCGTGGCGCATCCGCAAGCGTTTCGTGGCGAGATACGCCGCGTTCTCGGCACGGTCGGCCACCGCGAGGTTCAGGCGCTCGGCGACAGAGATTCCAAGGTCCTCCAGCGCCTCCTGCTTCGCGGGGTTCCCGGAGAGCAACCGGATCCGGTCCACGCCGAGGTCCTGGAGAATTTCGGCCGCCTGGTGGTAGCTGCGCGAGTCGACCGGGAGGCCGAGCGAAGTATTGGCGTCAACGGTGTCGACGCCCTGGTCCTGGAGGGCGTAAGCCTTGAGCTTCGCGAGCAGCCCGATCCCCCGGCCTTCATGGCCGCGGACGTAGACGACCACTCCCCTGCCTTCGTCGCTGATGGCAGCGAGTGCCGCATCAAGCTGCTCACCGCAGTCGCAGCGGAAGGAACCGAACGCGTCCCCGGTCAGGCATTCGGAGTGGACCCGGACCAGGGGCGCTGCACCGGCAGGCAACGACTCCCCGGTCGCCGTCGTCACATCGTCGATCCCCCGCACCAGCGCGACGTGCTCGGTGTTTTCGGCGTCTCGGTATCCGACCATACGAAAGAGACCGTGCCGTGTGGGTAGCACCGTCTCGGTGACCCGCTCAACCGTTGAGGGAATCAGAAGCGGATCGAACGAAAAAGCCATGAATCAACCTTAGTCGGGGGCAGGGGTCGCACTAAACGGGGCCGACGGGATATTCCGCTAGCTCCTCGTAGGAAGAACGTCCACAGGGTGCGCTTTATTGCCTGCCGCCAGGATCGCCCGCTGCTGTGCCCGTTCCCGGCCTGGCGCGGTGCTCGGCCCCGGCTGCAACCATTGCGGCCGAACGCGCCAGGACCTCCCTGCAGGCCAGCAGCGCCGGACGGTTGGTGCTGGCCCGACGTGCCGAGGTGAAGACCGACCTCCGCGGATTGTCGGGAAGGTCATAGAGCTTCACCGTGGTCTGCCTCCCGGTCCAGACGAGGTCCGGCATCAGCGCCACCGCGTTGCCGGACTCGATGAGGCGGATCTGCGCCTGCAGGTCCGCCGTCTCATACCGGACGTCGGGCTCGAAACCCGCGCGGCGGCACGCCTGCTCGGCCCAATGGCGGGAAGCCGCACCCCGGGGCTCCATTACCCAGGCCGCATCGGCGGCCTCGGCCACGGTGCTGATCCCCAGGTGGTTGAGCGGATCGGGCGGCACTGCGAGCCGGATGGCGTCCGTCGTGAGGGCGACCTGGTCGAGTTCCGGATGGCGTGGCGCGGCGTGGCCCGGGTACTGCTCGGCAATCACCAGATCGAAGTCACGGGCGAAGGTTTCGTAGAGCGCCGTCTCCGGTTCGCGCTGCACCATCTCGATCCGGACCTCCGGATACTCCTTCGTCATAATGGTCAGCGCATCGGGCATCAGCGCCAGCGCGGCGGATTGGAACACGGCCACGCGCACCGTGCCGGTGACCGTGGTGAGCGATGCCGCGAGGTCGGCCTCGGCTCGCTCGAGGATCTCGAGCAGTTCGGCCGTGTGCGCCACGAGGACCTCCGCCTGGGGTGTCAGCGTCACGCCGCGCCCGGATTTCCGGAGCAGTTCAACTCCGACCTCCTTCTCAAGGAGGGCCAACTGCTGGGACACGGAGGACGGACTGTAGCGGAGAGCCGAGGCCACCTCGCTCAGGGTCCCGCGGATCTTCAACTCTCGGAGCAGGCGCAGCCGTCGAACGTCGAGCATCGTGCCACCAATACTTTAGGGAATCTGAACAATATCATTCGCAAAACCTAGCTTTTGCTAAATGAAAATCGGCACCATAATGGATCAGTTCCCAAAGTGGCGGACACCACTGTGTTTATCGTGCGACACCAGCGTGGCCGACCCTCCCCTCTCTTCCGGATGGACCGTTATGACGAACGCATCGGATCGAAGCCTGCCTCCAACGGGCGGCTCTTCAACCTCGATCCTTCGGCGGAAGCCGATCGACGACGTCGAGGATGAGAAGGGCGGAACCAAGCTCTTCAAGAGCCTGGGACTGTGGCAGCTGACGGCCATCGGCGTCGGCGGAATCATCGGCGTGGGCATCTTCACCCTGGCCGGTCTCGTGGCGAACGGCGGTGAGGACGGCCAGCCCGTGGGGCCCGCTGTCCTGATCTCCTTCCTCGTCGCAGGCCTGGCCAGCGCGGCGGCCGCACTCTCCTACGCGGAGTTCGCCGGGATGATTCCCCGTGCCGGATCCGCCTACACCTACGGCTATGTCGCCCTGGGCGAGATCATCGGCTGGTTCATCGGCTGGGACCTGCTCCTCGAATACATCGCCATCGTGGCCGTCGTCGCCATCGGCATCTCCGGGTACTTCACCGAATTCATGTCCGGCATCGGCATCCAGGTTCCGGTCTGGATGCAGGGAACACCGGACACCATAGAGGGCGGGCTCATCAACGTGCCCGCCATCGTCGTGTGCCTGCTCATCACCTTCATCCTCAGCCGTGGCACCAAGACCTTCGGCCGCTTCGAACTGATCGCCGTCGGGCTGAAGATCCTGCTGATCATCGGCATCGTCGGTCTCGGGTTCTTCTACGTCAACGTCGACAACTACACGCCGTTCCTGCCCTCCGGCTTCGGCGCCATTTTCGCCGGTGCGGCAACAGTGTTCTTTGCGGTGTTCGGCTATGACGCCATGAGTACCGCCGCCGAAGAGGCGACCGACGGCAAGAAGCACATGCCCAAGGCGATCCTGCTCTCCCTGGCCATCGCGATGTTCCTCTACGTCCTGGCCACCCTCGTGCTCACCGGGATGCAGAACTACACCGAGATCAGCCCCACCGCCGGCTTCGCCTCCGCCTTCCAGTCCGTCGGCCTGCCCGTGATCGCCACGATCATCTCGGCGTTCGCCGTAATCTCGATCCTCACGGTCATGCTGACCTTCCTCCTCGGCGTCACCCGGGTCTGGTTCTCCATGAGCCGCGACGGACTGCTCCCCGCCTGGTTCTCCGGCACCGACCGCCACGGCACCCCGCAGCGCGTGACCTGGATCGCCGGCATCGCCGCTGCCCTGCTGGCCGGGGTATTCCCGATCCGCGCCGTCGCCGACCTCACCAACATCGGCATCCTCGCGGCATTCGTCGTCGTCTGCGTCGCCGTCATCGTCCTGCGCCGCAAGGCACCGGACGCTCCGCGCACCTTCCGCCTCCCCTGGATGCCGGTTGTTCCGGCCTTCGGCGTGCTGGCCTCCGGTTTCCTGATGCTCCAGCTCGAATTCGAAACCTGGATGCGGTTCGGTGTCTGGCTGATCATCGGCCTGGTCATCTACTGGTTCTACGGCCGCAAGCACTCCCTGATGAACCCGAACAGCCCGCGTCACACCCAAGATGTCCGGAACGCCTGACCGGCGCCACCGGCTCCCGCTCCGCCCAGCAGGGCGGCGCCAGTAACAGTTGAATGGATACAGAAATCATGACTAGCTCACTGTCCGACCGCGGAGACATCATCTCCGACGGCGGAACGGGCGCCGCCGGCGCCACCGGTCCGGACGCCGCAGGCTCCGGTCCAATTCCTGAGCACCTCGCGGCCGAGGCCACGGCGCTGGTGCGCCGCTGGCTCACCGAAGCGGCCAAGGTACCGGTCGACGCCTCCGCCGAGCAGTTGGCCGGCGTCCTCAAGGACCCGCACGGCCTTGAGTTCACCGTGGGATTCGTGGACGGCGTGATCCGCCCCGAGGATCTGTCGGTCGCCGCGCGCAACCTCGCGGCTATCGCCCCCAAGGTGCCCGCCTTCCTCCCGTGGTACATGCGCTCCGCCGTGCGCCTGGGCGCCACCGTGGCCCCGGTCCTGCCGCAGGTCGTCATTCCGGTGGCGCGGCGGGTGCTGCGAGAGATGGTCGGCCACCTGATCATCGACGCCTCGGACCAGAAGCTGGGCAAGTCGATCAGCAAGATCCGCAAGGACGACACCCGGCTGAACGTCAACCTCCTGGGTGAGGCCGTTCTCGGCGAGCACGAAGCCGAGCGCCGCCTCGAGGGGACCATGAAGCTCCTCGCCCGCCCGGATGTCGACTACGTGTCCATCAAGGTCTCCTCGACCGTCTCCCCCCACTCCCCCTGGGCGTTCGAGGAAGCCGTCCAGCACGTCACCGAGAAGCTGACGCCGCTGTACACGCTGGCCGCGTCCACCACCCCCGCCAAGTTCATCAACCTGGACATGGAGGAGTACAAGGACCTGGACCTGACGATCGCGGTGTTCACCGCGATCCTCGACCGCCCCGAGTTCAAGAACCTCGAGGCCGGCATCGTGCTCCAGGCCTACCTGCCGGACTCCCTCGCAGCGATGATCCGCCTGCAGGAATGGGCAGCGAAGCGCCGCGCCGAAGGCGGTGCCGCGATCAAGGTCCGCGTCGTCAAGGGCGCCAACCTGCCCATGGAACAGGTCGAGGCATCCCTTCACGACTGGCCGCTGGCCACCTGGGGCTCCAAGCAGGAATCCGACACCCACTACAAGCGGGTGCTCAACTACGCCCTTCATCCCGACCGCATCGGCAACGTGCGCATCGGCGTCGCCGGCCACAACCTGTTCGACCTCGCCTTCGCCTGGCTCCTCGCCGGTGAGCGCGGCGTCCGCGACGGCATCGAGTTCGAGATGCTCCTCGGCATGGCCCAGGGCCAGGCGGAGGCGGTCAAGAAGGACGTCGGCTCCCTGCTGCTCTACACCCCGGTGGTGCATCCCCGGGAGTTCGACGTCGCCATCGCCTACCTGATCCGCCGCCTCGAAGAGGGGGCCAGCCAGGAAAACTTCATGTCGGCGGTGTTCGAACTCTCCTCCAACGAGGCGCTGTTCGCCCGGGAGGAGGACCGGTTCCTCCGCTCGCTCGAGGCCCTGGATGACACGGTGCCCGGCCCGAACCGCACGCAGGACCGCAACCAGTCCGAGCCTCCCGCGCCCACGACCGGCTTCACCAACACCCCTGACACGGATCCGTCCCTGCCGGCCAACCGCCGCTGGGGCCGTGCGGTGCTCAAGCGGGTCGAGGGTTCCGGCCTGGGCGAAGCGACGGTCGCGGCGACCACACTGCGGGACCCCGAGGCCCTCGAGCGCGTCATCTCCGAGGCTCTGGCCGAGGCCGACGCCTGGGGTGCCCTGAGCGGTGCCGAGCGTGCGGAGATCCTGCACCGCGCCGGCGACGCACTGGCGGCCCGCCGGGCCGACCTGATGGAGGTCATGGCGGCCGAGACCGGCAAGACCCTCGACCAGTCCGACCCGGAAATCTCCGAGGCGATCGACTTCGCGCATTACTACGCCGAGCTCGCCCGCGGGCTCGACGACGTTGACGGTGCCGTCTACACTCCGGCGAAGCTCACAGTCGTCACTCCCCCGTGGAACTTCCCGGTGGCCATTCCGGCCGGCTCGACCCTGGCGGCCCTCGCGGCCGGTTCCTCGGTGATCATCAAGCCCGCAGGGCAGGCGCCGCGCAGCGGTTCGGTGATGGTGGAGGCACTGTGGGAGGCCGGCGTTCCGCGCGGCGTCCTGCAGCTCGTCCACCTCGATGAGCGGTCCCTGGGCACCAAGCTGATCTCCGACGCGCGCGTCGACCGGGTCATCCTGACCGGCGGGTACGAGACGGCGCAGCTGTTCCGTTCCTTCCGCCAGGACCTGCCCCTGCTGGCGGAGACCTCCGGCAAGAACTCGATCATCGTCACTCCGAGCGCGGACTTCGACCTCGCGGCCAAGGACGTGGCGTACTCGGCCTTCGGCCATGCGGGCCAGAAGTGCTCGGCGGCGTCCCTGGTGATCCTTGTGGGCAGCGTGCGGCACTCCCAGCGTTTCCGCAATCAGCTCGTCGATGCGGTCACCTCCCTGAAGGTCGGCTATCCCTCGGATCCGGCCACGCAGATGGGCCCGGTCATCGAGCCCGCCTCCGGCAAGCTGCTCGACGGACTGACCAAGCTCGGCGAGGACGAGAACTGGCTGATCCAGCCCCGCAGGCTCGACGACACGGGCCGGCTGTGGAGCCCCGGCGTCCGCGCCGGCGTCAAGCGCGGTTCCGAGTACCACCTCACCGAGTACTTCGGTCCGATCCTGGGCGTCATGACCGCAGAGACGATCGAAGAGGCAATCGAGATCGCCAACCAGGTCGACTACGGCCTGACCGCCGGGCTGCACTCCCTCAACCCGGGAGAGATCGGCACCTGGGTCGACTCGATCCAGGCCGGCAACCTGTACGTGAACCGCAGCACCACGGGAGCGATCGTCCAGCGTCAGCCGTTTGGCGGGTGGAAGAAGTCAGCCGTCGGTGCGGGCACCAAGGCCGGCGGACCGAACTACCTCGTCGGACTGGGCAACTGGAGCACGCGGAAGTCAACGGCGTCCGCCGAGCCGGTTCCGGCTGCGCAGCCTCTGCTGGCCGCCGTGGCACCCGAGGCCGGCTCCGAGCTGCGCGAGGGCGACTTAGCGATGCTCCAGCGCGCGGCGGCCTCCGACGCGGCGGCCTGGGCGGACGAGTTCGGCGCGGCCAAGGACGTGTCGGCGCTCACGGCGGAGCGGAACGTGTTCCGTTACCTCCCGGTCCCCGTGACCGTCCGCCTCGCCGAAGGTGAGCCGGTCGTCAAGCTGATCCGCGTCCTCGCCGCCGCAGCCGCTGCCGGTTCAACCGTGCGCGTGTCCTCGGCCGTGGAACTGACCAGCGCGCTCTCGACCGCGGTCCGCACCTTCGCGGCATCGGTCACCATCGAAACCGACGAGGAGTGGCTGGTGTCCGTTGCCCGCCACGAAGCCGGGCGCCTCCGCCTCATCGGCGGTGACCCTGCTGCCCTGGCCAAGGCAACCGGCGGGCGCCCCGACCTGGCCGTGTACCACCAGCCCGTCACCGAGGCCGGCCGGGTCGAAATGCTGCCCTTCCTGCACGAGCAGGCAGTGAGCATCACCGCCCACCGGTTCGGCACCAAGAACGAGCTCTCGGTGGGCCTGATCTAGCCGACCCACGCACAACCAGAAGCGCCCCTCCCCGATTCGGGGAGGGGCGCTTCGGTGTTCAGGGCCAACTATGGACACGCCGCGGGCGGCCGCAGCAGGCCGAAGGTGACCGCCGAGGGGCCGGTCAGCGCAGGCCGGTCCTGCGCTCGAGTGCCAGTTCGATCAGCTCGTCGATGAGGTCGGTGTAGGTGAGACCCGACTTGGCCCACATCTGCGGGTACATGCTGATCGGGGTGAATCCGGGCATGGTGTTGATCTCATTGATGATCAGCTCGCCCGCCGGGGTGTAGAAGAAGTCGACCCGGGACAGCCCTTCGGCGCCCACGGCGTCGAAGGCCTGCGCGGCCAGGTCGCGGACCGAGTCGGTGACGTGCGGCGGAAGGTCGGCCGGGCAGCTCAGCTGCGCGGCGTTCCCGTCGACATACTTGGCTTCGAAGTCATACCAGTCGTGGCCACCCGGCTGCACCGCAATCTCTCCGGGCAGCGAGGTCCGCGGGTCCTGCGTGCCCCGGCCCTGCAGGACGGCAACCTCAATCTCGCGTCCGTCGATGCCTGCCTCGACGATGACCTTGGGATCGAAGACCCGCGCGGCCTCGATGGCCTGCCGCAGGCCCGCCGGGGACTCGACCCGGCTGATCCCCATCGACGATCCCGCGCGCGCAGGCTTCACGAACACCGGGAAGTCGAGGTCCGCGGCGCGCCGCAGGCACTCCTCGCTGTCCTTTTCCCACTGCCGGTTGGTAACCACCGCGTAGGGGCCCACCTTCAGCCCGGCCGACGCGAACACGACCTTCATGTAGTGCTTGTCCATGCCGACGGCGGAGGCCAGGACGCCGGCGCCGACGTAGCGGATGTCCGCCATCTCAAGCATGCCCTGCAGCGTTCCGTCTTCACCGAACGGCCCGTGCAGCAGAGGCATAACGACGTCGACGCCGCCGAGGCTGCGTGGCATCGAGTCAGGTGCCGTCACCATCAGTTCCTGTCCCCGGGCAGCGTCGGGGAAGGCCGCCGAGGAGATGACAACGGACTCGGAGGAGGCCGTCACCTCGGGGAGGGTGCCGGAGCTCAGCGACCACTGGGAGGGATCCTCGGACACCAGCGCCCACTGCCCGTTCTTGGCAATGCCCACGGGAACGACGTCGTACTTCGACCGGTCGATCGCATTGAGGACGCCGGCGGCGGTGACGCAGCTGACCGAGTGCTCGCTGGAGCGCCCCCCGAACAGGACAAGGACGCGGGGCCTGCGCCCCGGAGTGGATTCACTTGTCACGGAGTATGTTCGCCTTCCGGTTTGAGGTCGCGGGCCAGAAGGCGCGGTCCCAGATCGTTAACTGAAATACTCCCCTGGAGCACTGCCACAACATTATCGGTGATCGGCATGTCGACGCCGAGCTGGGTGGCGAGGTCGAGCACGGCCTGGGCCGACTTGATGCCCTCGGCGGTCTGGTTCATGCGCACCGTGACCTGCTCAAGGGTGAGGCCCTGGCCAAGCAGGTGCCCGGCGGTGTGGTTGCGGGACAGCGCGGAGGAGCAGGTGGCGATGAGGTCGCCCATTCCGGCGAGCCCGGCGAGGGTCTCCGCCCGCGCGCCGAGCGCCACCGCCAGTCGGGTCGTTTCGGCAAGGCCGCGGGTGATGACCGAGGCCTTGGTGTTGTCCCCCATCCTCCGCCCCTCGCAGATGCCGACGGCCAGGGCGATGACGTTCTTGACGATGCCACCGATCTCCACTCCGACGACGTCCGTCGTGGTGTAGGGCCGGAAGTAGGAGGCGGTGCAGGCGGCGGCGATCCAGGCGGCGACGTCGTGGTTCGAGCAGGCGACGACCGAGGCGGTGGGCTCCTGGCGGGCGATTTCCATTGCGAGGTTCGGCCCCGACACCACGGCGACGCGGTCGGCGGGGAGGCTGAGCTCGGCGGCGATGACTTCGCTCATGCGCGCGTCGGTGCCGACTTCGAGTCCCTTCATGAGCGAGACGACGACGGCACCGTCGGGGATCAGGGCCTTCCAGCCGGCCAGCTGGGGGCGCAGGGTCTGCGCCGGGACGGCCAGGACGACGAGCTGGGCGTCCGCGAGGACGGCGCCGACATCGCTCGAAGCGGTGATGTTGCCGGGCAGGACGACGTCACCGAGGTACCTGCTGTTGCGGTGGGAGCCGTTGATCTCGAGGGTGACCTCTTCACGGCGGGCCCAGAGCCGGACCACCGCATCCTTGGAGGAGTCGGCGAGGACCTTCGCGAAGGTGGTCCCCCAGCTTCCCGCTCCGAGGACGGCGACACGGGTGGGCACCGGGCGTCCCATCCGGGACGTTCCAGCACTCACGCGTTGTCCTCCTCCGCCGCGTCGAAGTCGCGGCCTGTCCGTTTCTGTCGTTTCGCGGCCGGGTCCCAACGCTCCGCCGGCGGCTGCTCGCCGCGCAGCTCGGCGAGCAGGGCGGTGACGGCGTCAAGGATGCGGTCGGTTGCCTCGTTCAGGGTGTCCCGGGTGATCGGGCGGTCCCGGAAGTCGCTGAGGTCCACGGGATCCCCGACGATGACCCGTGAGGTCTTCCGCGGGAAGAGGTAAAGACGCCGGGCGTACCGGGGAAACACCTCATGCGCTCCCCAGTGCGCCATGGGCACCACGGGCGCGCCGGTCTGCAGGGCCAGGCGGGCGGCGCCGGTCCGGCCCTTCATCGGCCACATCCCCGGATCGCGGGTGAGGGTGCCTTCGGGGTAGACGATGACTCCGCCGCCGTCGGCGATGGCCTGCTGGGCCGCCTCGAGGGACCGGTTCGCTCCGGCGGTGGTGCGCTCGACCGGGATCTGCCCGGTGGCGCGCAGCGCACCTCCCAGCACGGGCACCGAAAACAGGGACGCCTTGGCCAGGAAGTGGGGCATCACCTTGTTGTTGTAGAGGAAATGCCCCACGACCACCGGGTCGATCTCGGTGACGTGGTTCGGGCACAGGATGAAGCCGGAATCCCGCGGCAGTTTTTCCGTGTGAATCCACTGCTTGTTCATCAGCAGATTCATGACCGGACGCAGGATCCCGGCGAGCACCGCAAAGGCGGCCCGTGACGTGCCTGTCTCACCCATGCCTGGTGCGCCCCGGACCTAGAGGAGTCCCGCGGCGAAGACCGGGGCTTCCTCCGTGATGTCGAAATCGGCGCCAAGGCCCTCGAGCTTGTCCTGGAAGCGCTCGTACCCGCGGTTGATGAGCTCGATGCCCGTCACCCGTGAGGTTCCTTCGGCCGCAAGGGCTGCGATGAGGTGGCTGAAGCCGCCCCGCAGGTCGGGGATGTCGATGTCGGCCCCGCGCAGCTGCGTCGGGCCCGAGATGACGGCGGAGTGGAGGAAGTTCCGCTGGCCGAAGCGGCACGGCACGCTGCCGAGGCACTCGCGGTGGACCTGGATGTTCGCGCCCATGCGGATCAGTGCCTCGGTGAAGCCAAACCGGTTTTCATAGACGGTCTCGTGGACGATTGAGACGCCCGAGGCCTGGGTGAGCGCAACGACGAGGGGCTGCTGCCAGTCCGTCATGAACCCGGGGTGCACGTCCGTCTCGAGGACCAGCGGCTTGAGCGGGCCGCCGGGGTGGTAGAAGCGGATCCCGTCGTCGTCGACGTCGAAGGCGCCGCCGACCTTCCGGTAGGTGTTGAGGAAGGCGGTCAGATCGAGCTGGCGTGCGCCCTCGACGTAGATGTCGCCCTTGGTGACCAGGGCCGCCGACGCCCAGGAGGCGGTCTCGTTGCGGTCGGAGATGGCCTTGTGGTTGTAGCCGGTCAGTTCCCGGACGCCCTCGATGCGGATGACGCGGTCGGTCTGGACCGTGATGATGGCGCCCATCTTCTGCAGCACCGCGATGAGGTCCATGATCTCGGGCTCAACTGCGGCACCGGACAGCTCGGTGATGCCTTCGGCGCGGATCGCGGTCAGCAGCACCTGCTCGGTGGCTCCGACGCTGGGGTACGGCAGCGACAGCTTGGCGCCGTGGAGGCCCTTCGGGGCGGAGATGGAGATGCCGCCCGGGCGCTTGTCGACGACTGCGCCAAAGTTGCGAAGAACCTGGAGGTGGTAGTCGATGGGACGGTCGCCGATCTTGCAGCCACCGAGATCGGGGATGAACGCCTCACCGATGCTGTGCATCAGGGGCCCGCAGAAGAGGATGGGGATGCGCGAGTCGCCGGCGTGCGCATCGATGTCCTTGGACTGCGCCATCTTGGCGGCGCTGGGATCCATGGTGAGATCGCCGGTCACCGGGTCCTTGGTGACCTCCACGCCGTGTAGGCGCAGCAGGCTGGTGACAACCTCAACGTCCTTGATCTCGGGAACGTTGCGCAGGACAGACGGGGTGTTTCCCAGCAGGGACGCCACCATGGCCTTCGGCACGAGGTTCTTCGCTCCGCGGACGGAGACTTTCCCATTAAGTGGAACCCCACCGCGGATGGTCAGAACGTTACCCATGAATACCTAATTTCCTCATACAAATATGCCCCCGCAGAACGTGATTGCCCGAGTACAGCATAGGAGCTTGTCGAACCGAACTGAAATGCAAGGCTAGTTCATTCCTGCCTTGCCTAATGGTTAGAACCGCGGATCGGCGGGCAAGATTCCTTAACGCAATCAGGATCACACCGGTTTGACCGGCGGCTCGGAACGGGTCTCCGAAGGGGTTTTCACTCCCCGACGGGGAGTCGGTGCGCCGGGCCGGGGCTAGGTGCGCACCGGCAGGGTGGTAGGCCGGAAGCTCGGCCGGGTGGCCTCGAACTCGGTGATGTCGGGCTCATGGCGAAGGGTCAGCCCGATGTCGTCGAGCCCTTCGAGCAGCCGCCAGCGCGTGTAGTCGTCGATCTGGAACAGCGCGCTCACCGGACCGCAGACGGCCGTGCGGGCCTGGAGGTCAACGGTAACCGTGGCACCGGGCTCGTTCTCGAGCACCTTCCAGATCAGTTCGATTTCGTCCTGGGCGACCTGGGCCGCCACGAGTCCCTGCTTGCCCGAGTTGCCCCGGAAGATATCGGCGAAGCGTGAGGAGAGCACGGCCCGGAAGCCGAAGTCCTTGAGCGCCCACACGGCATGTTCCCGGGATGATCCGGTGCCGAAGTCGGGGCCCGCGACGAGCACCGAGCCGCGCGTGTAGGGCTCCCGGTTGAGAATGAAGTTCTCATCCTTGCGCCAGGCGGCGAACAGCGCATCCTCGAAGCCGGTCCGGGTGATCCGCTTGAGGTAGACGGCGGGGATGATCTGGTCGGTGTCGACATTGCTCTGACGCAGCGGAACACCGATGCCGGTGTGCGTGGTGATCTTTTCCATGGCGGGGCTCCTAGGCGGCTGGGGTGGCGGACGGGGTGGTCGCGAAGGCGCCCGGGGCGCCCGTTCCACTGCCCGACGGCGGAACCGGGTCGAGGTCCGACGGCGAACTGAGGGTGCCGCGCACCGCGGTGGCGGCGGCGACGACGGGCGAGACGAGGTGCGTGCGTCCGCCCTTGCCCTGCCGCCCCTCGAAGTTCCGGTTCGAGGTGGAGGCACACCGCTCCCCCGGCGCCAGCTGGTCCGGGTTCATGCCCAGGCACATTGAGCAGCCCGCGAAGCGCCATTCGGCGCCGAAGTCCTTGAAGACCTGATCGAGGCCCTCCGCCTCGGCCTCGAGGCGCACCCGGGCGGAACCGGGAACGACCATCATGCGGATGGCCGGGTCCTTGGCCCGCCCGCGGATGATGTCGGCGGCGATGCGGAGGTCCTCGATCCGGCTGTTGGTACACGAGCCGAGGAACACCGTATCGACCCGGATCTCCTTCATGGGCGTGCCGGCCTCGAGCGCCATGTACTCAAGGGCGCGTTCGCAGGCGGCGCGGTCGTTCTCGTCGGCGAAATCTGCGGGCGAGGGCACGGCCTGGGACAGTGAGACGCCCTGCCCGGGATTCGTGCCCCAGGTGACGAACGGTTCGAGATCGTCGGCGTCGAGGTACACCTCGGCGTCGAACACCGCGTCGTCGTCGGTGACCAGTCCCCGCCAGTTCTCGACGGCGGCGTCCCAGTCGGCACCCTCGGGAGCGTGCGGACGGCCCTTGAGATAGGCGAACGTCGTCTCGTCGGGGGCGACCATGCCGGCACGGGCCCCGGCCTCGATTGACATGTTGCAGATGGTCATGCGTGCTTCCATCGACAGCGCACGGATCGCCGAGCCACGGTACTCGAGGACGTAGCCCTGCCCCCCGCCGGTGCCGATCTTCGCGATGACGGCCAGGATAATGTCCTTTGCCGTGACTCCGGGCTTGAGCGTGCCCTCGACCGTGATGGCCATGGTCTTGAAGGGCCGCAGTGAAAGCGTCTGTGTGGCCATGACGTGCTCCACCTCGGAGGTGCCGATGCCCATGGCCAGCGCCCCGAACGCGCCGTGGGTGGAGGTGTGGGAGTCTCCGCAGACGACCGTCAGGCCCGGCTGGGTGAGGCCCAGCTGCGGGCCGACGACGTGCACGATGCCCTGCTCGGCATCTCCCAGGGAGTGCAGGCGGACGCCGAATTCGCGGCAGTTCGCCCTCAGGGTTTCGATCTGCGTCCGGCTGGTGGGGTCGGCGATCGGCTTGTCGATATCGAGGGTCGGCGTGTTGTGGTCCTCGGTGGCGATGGTGAGGTCGGGCCGGCGGAGCCGCCGTCCGGCCAGCCGCAGGCCCTCGAAGGCCTGCGGCGAGGTCACCTCGTGGATGAGGTGGAGGTCGATGTAGAGCATGTCGGGCTGCGCCTCGGCGCCGACGACCTCGCCCTTGCGGACGACGTGCGAGTCCCAGACCTTCTCTGCCAGTGTCTTGCCCATGGTGTTCCCTCCACCGCTCGTCCGCTGTGGCGCAAACCTGCTGTTCGCCTGCCCTGCGGAACCTTCGATCCCAACTGTTCCAGTGACGCCACCCAACACGCCAGCAGATCGACTTGCGTCTCAGATATTGAGACGGCAATATCAGTCTATGGACAATTCTAGTGGTGTGGGAGTCATTGATAAAGCGGCAACCGTGCTGGATGCCCTCGAGGCGGGGCCGACGACGCTCGCACAGCTTGTGGCCTCAACCGGTCTCGCCCGGCCCACCGTGCACCGCCTTGCCCTTGCCCTCGTGCACCACCGGCTGGTCAGCCGCGACATCCAGGGGCGGTTCGTCCTCGGCAGCCGCCTGGTGGAGCTGGCCAGCGCCGCCGGCGAGGACCGCCTCATAGCCGCGGCGGGCCCGGTCCTGCAGCAGTTGCGCGATGCCACCGGCGAGAGTGCCCAGTTGTTCCGGCGGCAGGGCGAATGGCGCGTCTGCGTCGCCTCCGCCGAGCGTCCGGCCGGACTCCGCGACACCATCCCGGTCGGAACCCAGCTTTCAATGAGGGCCGGCTCGGCGGCCCAGTGCCTGCTCGCCTGGGAGGACCACGACCGGCTCCTCAAAGGGCTCCAGAATGCGCGCTTCACCCCGACGGTCCTCGCCGGCGTCCGCCGCCGAGGCTGGGCGCAGAGCCTTGGCGAACGCGAGCCGGGCGTCGCCTCGGTGTCCGCTCCCGTGCGGGGTCCGTCGGGACGCGTGGTGGCGGCTGTCTCGATCTCGGGGCCGATGGAAAGGCTGACCCGCCAGCCCGGGCGGATCCACGCCGAGGTGGTCACCGAAGCGGCCCAGCAACTCACTCTCGCCGTCAGCAAAGCAGCCAACGAGTGACGGCCGGCTCCGCAGCGGCGGCCATGCCCTGGGCCGTTTTCCTCCGGGGAGTCAACGTCCAGGGCACCACCATCCGGATGGCGGACCTGCTCAAGGCGCTCGAGGGGCTTCCGCTTTCGAATCCGCGCACCCTGCTGGCCTCCGGAAACCTCGTCTGTACTTCGGTGCTTGGGGCGCAGGAACTCAAGGACGCAGTCGAACAGCGCCTCCGCTCGGCCTTCGGCTATGACGCGTGGGTGGTGGTTCTGCCCGCGGCGCGGCTCGCCGAGCTTCTTGCGGCCTGCCCCTTCCCCGCCGACGACCCGGCGGTGCACGCCTACGTCACCCTGAGCTCGGATCCCGCGGCGGTGGAGGAACTCGCCGCCGCGGCCCGGACCGCCGGCGAGGCACTCACGGTGCTTGGGTCCGACGCCGTCGCCTGGCAGGCGCCGCGGGGAGGAACGCTCGACTCCGGGCTGGGGAAGATCACGGCCCGGGGCCGCTTCAATGCGGCGACGACCACCCGCAACCTAAGGACGCTGGTGAAGGTCCACGCCGCGATGGCGGGCTGACCCCATCCTCATTCCGGCATCTCCGTACGCACCGCGCGCCGCGGCCCCGCCGAACCGCTCCAACCCCAGCCCCGGGCCGCCGTCATCGCCGCCGCGCCCGGCCCGTCAGGTGCGCCGCGGCCCGGTCACTTCGTGCGCCCCGCCGCCGCCAGCGCCGCCCGGAAGTCGTTGTACCTGCCGATTTCGTCGATCACCGGTTGGGCGACCACCGTCTCGGCCACCTTTGCACAGGCGGCGCGGAGCCGGCGCCGCGCCTTGCGGCCGCGGGCCTTGGCCGCGAACCGGGCGATCACCGAAGCGAGTACCGCCAGGAGGATCCCCGCGGCAACACCACCGGCGATCAGCAGCGTGGGCACCGGGAACCCCTCGACAGAGGGAGCGTCCGGGACATCGAACTGAAGGAACCCCATCGCCGCCATGACCCCGAGCCAGCCGAGGCCGACGACGAGGGCGGCCAGCGCCAGCCACTGCAGCAGACCCACCAGCGGCCACCACCAGGACCTTCGGCCGGTGTCGAGGTTGGTCCCGGCGAGGGCCTGGTCGAGTCCGTCGAGGAGCGTAGGCACGGTCCCGCGCGCCGCCGAGCGGATGGCGGAGCGCCAGGGCTCAACAGACGATCCCGCTGCAGTGTCGGCAAACGTCCGCAGCGCCTGGTCGACCCGGGCCCGCTGCGCCGGCGCTCCTGAGGGCATCGAGGTCCGCCGGAGGGCCGCGTCGACGTCGCTCCGGCGCAGGTTGAGCCGCCGGAGCGGATCGGAGCGGAGGGAACCCAGCCAGCGGGTCACGGGCCAGCCCGTGGCTGCGTGGGCGTCACGGCGGTAGGAACGCACAACCGCGTCAACGACGGCGTCGACCCCGGCGGCCGCGGCGAGGCGGGCCGAGAGATCGGCCTGGGCCGCCTTGCCGGGTATCGGGAGGTCCTCCGGCCCGGCGAACGGGGCAAGCTGGGTGGAGGCCGCGGCGACATCGGCTGCCAGCCGGGCGTTCGCAGCCTGTTTCCGCCCGGCGATCTGCCGGATCGCGCCGGCGAGGTCGTCGAGGCCGTCCCGCGTCCGGGCGGAGACGGGAAAGACCCGCACACCGCGAAGGCCCTCCTCGGCCAGGATGCCGGACAGTGAAGCGGTCACCTGCTCCTGCTGGCGGCCGGAAAGCCGGTCCGCCTGGTTCAGCGCGACGAGGGTCACGGCGCCGTGGGAGGCCAGCGGCGCGAGGAAGTCATGATGAAGCGCCGCGTCCGCGTATTTCTGCGGGTCGACGACCCACAGCAGGACGTCCACCTGGCCCGACATGCGTTCGACGATGGTCCGGTGGGCTGCGGCGGTCGAGTCGAAGTCGGGAAGGTCAAGCAGGATCAGCCCGCCCGTGTCCGAGCCGAGCAGCGCGGCGTTTGCAGGCATCTCATGGCGCTCGTCGACTTCCAGCCAGTCAAGGAGCGGGCCGCTTCCCTCGGCGCCCCACACCACGGCCAGGGGCTTCGAGGTCGTCGGGCGCCGGGCCGCGACCCGCGCCACCTCGGTGCCGCTCAGTGCGTTGATCAGTGACGATTTGCCGCTCCCTGTGGGACCGAAAATTCCGATGACCGTGTGGTCGGCGGACAGCGAGCGGCGGCTGCTTGCCCGGTCGAGCACGCCGAAGAGGCCCTGCACGTGCTCGTCGGGAAGCCGTCCTTCGGCGAGCCCGCGCACACTGTCGAGTGCCTCGAGTTGATTATGCAGACCGCTCTTGGACCCCGCACCGCGGTGCCGGCTCACCGGCCGCCACCGGCGGTGGTGCCTGCGGCGAGATCGGTTCCGGCGAGCCGGCGCGCATAGGCGAAGAGCGCTTCGGGCGGTGTCTGGGCTGCCACCGGGGCGAGGAGGACGATGAATTTTTCCTTCTCCTCATCGAGCAGGGCGCGGCACCGGCGCTCGAGGTTGTCGCGCGCCGTCTTGGCCAGCCGGCGGACGGCGTCCTCACCGAAGACGGCTTCAAGGAGCTTCTGGCCGACGACGGCCGAACCGCCGGCGATGCCGATCTCGGCACCGGACAGACCACCGGTCGACGCGAAGACGACCACCATCAGGGCCACCGCCACCCCGTTGACGCCGAAGGAAAGCATCCGTGCGGCGAAGCGCTTGTCGGAGCCTTCGGTGCTGACCAGCTCGAGCAGATCCTGCTGCCACTCCCTCACCTGCCGTGCGGCCTCGGCGGAAAACTCGTCGCTGACATAGGCGCCCCGGCCGGCCAGCAGGGCCCGGCCGGCGTCGTCGCTGCGCCACCACTGCTCGGTCTGCTCGAACGCCTTCGCCGATTCTTCGACAATGACCGAGTGCAGCCCGGTCTCGATCGCCGCCGCAACCGTGGTTGCCGGGGCGGGCTGGCCGGTGAAGAACGCGGTGATCCGGTCACGCAGCCATCCCACCCGGGTCTCGATGCCGCGCATGAACTCTCCGGTGCCGACGAAGTCCTGCCAGCGGGCGAGGACCTCCCCGCGGAGCATTGTTCCGTCCTCGGTGGAGCGGAGGATCGCCGCGAGGGCCTCCTGGTAGGCGGCCTCAGCCGCCCCGGAAAGGCGGGCAGCGGTCGCCTGCTGGGCCTCGGCGGCCTCAGCGACCTCCTCGACGCGACCAGCGAGGGCGCGCACCGCTCCGGCCAGGGTGCGGCGCGCAATGTCGGTGCGCCCCTCCGCGTCGGCGGCGAGGGCTCCGAGCCAGCGGCGGATGGGATCGACCGACCCGGCGGGGAGCATTCCTTCCTCATCGAGGGCCGACTCCTGCACGACGAAGATCGGGGCGTGCCCGAGGGACTCGGCCGTGAGGAGGGTCATGAGGTCTTCACGGACTTCCTCCTCCACCCCGGCCGGCACCCGGTCGAGCACCACGGCCAGGAGGATGTCGCGCCGGGCCGCCTCGGCGAGCAGCTTCCACGGGACGGCGTCGGCATAGCGGTTGGCTGTGGTGACGAAGATCCAGAGATCGGCCGCAGCGAGCAGCTGCCCGGCGAGGCGGCGGTTCTCGTCAGCGATTGAGTCGATGTCGGGGGCGTCGAGGATCGCCAGCCCGCGCGGAACGGTCGCCTCACCCTGCAGGAGGAGGGTTCCTGCTGCGGCTCCGACGGCGTCCTGGGGGGCGAGTTCGCCCGCGCCGGCCTGGACCCGGCTGAGCGAGGGCAGCACCCGCTGGGAGGTGAACCATTCGGCTTCGGCGGGGTGGTGGAGCAGGATGGGCTGCCGCGTCGTCGGCCGCACCGCTCCGGTTCGGGTCACCGGCCGCCCGATGAGGGCGTTGACGAGGGTGGACTTGCCGGCTCCGGTCGATCCTCCGATGACGGCGAGAAGCGGAGCGTCGAGCCGGTCGAGCCGCGGAAGGATGTAGTCGTCGAGTTGCGCGGCGGCCGCGGCAGCCGCGGCGCGCGCTGCGGGGGCCCCTGCGAGGGAGAGCGGGAAACCGGCGCCCAGCAGCGCACCATGTACTTCCCGGAGGAATCCCGCTACCCCGCGGGCGTCGGCGGCGGTGAGGGATGCATTCATCTTTCCATTCTGCCAGCTTGCTTACTTTCCTGCTGAAGCAAACCGAGTCACCCCTGAACGCAAAAACGCCCCGGACATTCGAGGAATGTCCGGGGCGTCTTTTCCGATGTCCTTCAATAAGGACGCTCGTGACCCCAGCGGGATTCGAACCCGCGTTACCGCCGTGAGAGGGCGGCGTACTAGGCCGCTATACGATGGGGCCAGTACTTTGAAACTGCTTACTGCGATACTGCTTTTACTGCTGTACTACTTTACCTTACGGCTTGCATTTTACTGCGCTGGGGTACCAGGACTCGAACCTAGAATGTTGGTACCAGAAACCAGTGTGTTGCCAATTACACCATACCCCAATGGCACTTTCCGAAGGCCCCAGTGGTGCAGGCTCCCGGCTGCGTAACCGCTCCGCGCCGAGAAATAACTCTACCGGAAAGATGGCAGGAACTGCAAAACGGCGTCCAGGGAGGTGATCCGGCGCAGCCCCTCCCCCGCCGTTCCGGCCTCCTCCGCCCCGCTTCCCGGGGCGTCGGGAGCCCCCGACGGGGCGGGTGAGCCGGCACCACGCCGGTCAAGCCAAACGCCGACCAGCCCTGCGGTATCCGCGGCCCGGGCGTCGATGGCAGGGTTGTCGCCGACATAGAGGGTACGGGCAGGGTCCGTGCCAAGGCGTCGAGCACCTTCACGGAAAATAGCGGGGTCGGGTTTCGCGGCTCCGACGGCATCGATCCCCACCAGCACCCGAATCCGGCTCAGCCCGGACCGGTCAAGCTTGGCCCGCTGGTAGTCGTGCACGTTGTTGCTCACGGCGCCGTACGGGACGCCCCTGACCTCGAGCTCGTCGAGGAGGGGCATCACGTCGTCGTACGGCCGGAAATGCAGCGGCAGCGTCGCCTCGTAGGCGCTGGTCCACCGGTGGGCGGCCTCCCCTTCAAGGGGATCCGCGATGAAGGAGGCCTGGGCGTGGCGGGCGCGCCGAAGACGCTGCTCGGCGAACGTCACCTGGCCGGCCAGGAAGGCCTCATAGTGGCCCTGGGGGTCCGTGGTGAAGAGCCGCTTGTACTCCGCCCAGTCGTCATCGCTCAGATGCCCAAAGGCATCCCCCGCGATGTGGTGGAGGGTCCGGCCCATGGCAGTCTCAAGGTCGACCAGCGTGTCATCGATGTCAAAGAGCACTCCCTCGATCACCGGCACCCCTTTCCCCGGGCCCTCCCTCATTAGTCGCCTGCCCCGGCAAAGGCGCGGATCCGCGCCAGGGAGGAGTCGCGGCCGAGGATGACCATTGACTCGAACAGGGGCGGGGAGATGCGCCGGCCCGACACGGCGGTGCGCACGGGGCCGAACGCAAGCCGGGGTTTGAGGCCGAGGTCGTCCACGAGGGCAGCCCGCAGGGCGCCCTGGATTGACTCCGCGTCCCAGTCGGCCACGGCTTCGAGCGCCTCGAGCGTCTTGCCGAGGACCTCGTCGAGGCTGTCCGGCAGGCCCTTCCGCGCGTCGTCGGCGACGTCGATGGCGTCGTCGTCCTTGAAGAGGAAACCGAGCATCTCGGGAGCCTCACCGAGCAGGGTGATCCGTTCCTGGACCAGCGGCGCGGCCTCGGCGATGATTCTTTCCTCGCGCTCCGTGACCGGATCCTCGATCAGTCCGGCGGCCTGGAGATAGGGGACGAGGCGGGAACGGAAGTCCTCCTGCTCGAGCAGCCGGACATGGGTGCCGTTGATCGCCTCGGCCTTCTTGAGGTCGAAGCGCGCGGGGTTGGCCAGGACGTCGCGGACATCGAACTTCTCAACGAGCTGCTCGACGCTGAAGATGTCCTCGTCAGCGGAGAGGCTCCAGCCCAGCAGCGAAAGGTAGTTGAGCAGCCCTTCGGGGATGAACCCGCGGTCCCGGTGGAGGAACAGGTTCGACTCCGGGTCGCGCTTGGACAGCTTCTTGTTGCCCTGGCCCATGACGTAGGGCAGATGCCCGAACAGCGGCATGTAGCGCGCGACGCCGATATCGATCAGGGCGCGGTAGAGGGCGATCTGCCGCGGGGTGGAGGAGAGCAGGTCCTCGCCGCGCAGCACATGCGTAATACCCATCAGGGCGTCGTCGACAGGATTGACGAGCGTGTAAAGGGGCGCTCCATTGGCCCGGACGACGGCGAAGTCGGGGACGCTGCCGGCCCTGAAGGTGATCTCGCCGCGGACCAGGTCTGTGAACGTGATGTCCTCATCGGGCATCCGCAGCCGGAGCACCGCGTTCCGGCCCTCGCTGCGGAACGCCTCGCGCTGGCTCTCGGTGAGGGTGCGGTCGAAGTTGTCGTAGCCGAGCTTGACGTCGCGCCCGGCAGACCGGTGGCGGTCCTCGACCTCCTCGGGCGTGGAGAAGGATTCGTAGAGGTGCCCGGCCTCCACGAGTTTCGCGATCACATCCTGGTAGAGGTCCCCCCGCTGCGACTGCCTGTACGGTTCATGCGGGCCACCGACCTCGACGCCCTCATCCCAGTCGATGCCAAGCCAGCGCATTGCGTCGAGCAGCTGGTTATAGCTTTCCTCACTGTCGCGGGCGGCGTCGGTGTCTTCGATCCGGAAGACAAGCTTGCCGCCGGTGTGCCGGGCGTACGCCCAGTTGAAGAGGGCGGTGCGGATCAACCCGACGTGCGGTGTGCCCGTCGGTGACGGGCAGAACCGCACGCGGACCGGGGTTGAGTCATTGACAGTGGGGATTTCGGCTGCAGTAGTCATGATGGGCCAATTCTAGTAGCCGGACCCTTCGCCCCCCGGCCACCGGGGGAGGCAGCCGCCGAGTCAGCGGCGGGCGGGGTTTGAAAGCCGCCCGATCCCCTCGATCTCGACTTCGTAGCGCTGTCCCTCGCTGATGAGCCCAACTCCTGCCGGAGTGCCGGTAAGAATGATGTCGCCGGGAAGCAGGGTGAAGGCCTGGGACACGTAGGAAACGAGTTCCTTGGCTCCCCAGATCATCTGGCTGGTGGAGCCGTCCTGGCGCAGCTCGCCGTCGAGGCTCCCCTTAACGGCGAGGTTTTCCGGGTCAAGCTCGGTCTCGATCCAGGGCCCGATCGGGCAGGAGGTGTCGAAGCCCTTGGCCCTCGCCCACTGGTCGTCGGTGCGCTGGGCATCGCGTGCAGTGAGGTCATTGGCGCAGGTGTAACCGAAGACGACGTCGTCGACCCGCTCGAGGGGCACGTCCTTGCAGATCCGCCCGATGACGATGGCCAGTTCTGCTTCGTAGGAAATCTCGTCCGAGAAGGAGGGAAGCAGGATGGGGTCGCCGGGGCCGATGACGGAGGTGTTCGGCTTGAGGAACATCAGCGGAGCCGGCGGGACCTCGTTGCCGAGTTCGGCGGCGTGATCCGCGTAGTTCCTGCCGATCCCGACCACCTTACTGCGGGGAATCACCGGGGCCAGCAGACGCACATCGGCCAGCAGATGCCGCGCGCCGGTGAGCTGGATGCCGGAGTAGAAGGGGTCACCGTTGATGACCGCGAGCTCTTCGCTGCCGTCGGGGCCTTCAACGACGCCGAACATTGGATCGTTATCTACAACAAAGCGGGCTATACGCATTGTCCTAGGCTACAGGCTCACTCCAGCCGGCCCCGGGCAGCGGAAAGGCCGTGAACTCGCCCCCCAGGAAGCGGGTTCACGGCCCTTATCACACTGCCGGACAGATCCGGCCAGGGTTTTTCTTTACTTTCAATCGGTTCCCTTTAGAACCGACCGAAGAAAGAATCAGTACGGCCAGTTGTTGATGCGATCGGTGCTGACGGTGGTCGATCCCGACTTCGTCGAGGTCGAACCCGCCGCGACGGCTGCAGAGCTTCCGGCGGTAACGAAAAGTACCGACAGCAGGAGCGCGGAGGTGAGCTTCTTCATGATTTGTCCTCAAGGTGAGATGGAAGCAAAAGACAAAAGCGGTCTTCTGCATTGCTATAGCAGATTCAGTCTACGAAATGTTGCTCCGCCACACCAGTCACAAACGTAACATTTTTTGACTAATTAATTCCGGGGGTCCATGCTGGCCTTCACTGGACGCCCGACCGCGCGGCGCCCATGTAGTTGGATGGTGCCGCCAAGCGCCCTCCGCGAGCCGAAGGTGGTGAAGGCCCTGCAAGAAACGCCAGGGGAACAGGTCCTCCTCGAACTTCAGGCTCGAAGCGCGTGGAACCAACGCGATTACGAGCTTGCGCGGCGGATCGCCGAGCAGGCAGCCGGCCTTGCAGCTGACCTCAACGATGACAACGCCTGGTGGAATATGACGTTTCTTCAGGCTGAATGCCTGCGCAAACAAGGCTTGATGAACGAGTCCGTAATCGTCGGGCGCAGTCTTCAAAACCACCCCGTCACCGCTCAGTCGACGGCGCTCGCCGTAAGGGTGGCGACCCTCGTGTCCTTCGCACTCCAGGGTTGTGGAGCCTTGAGGGAAGCGGTCGCCGAAGCGCGGGGAGCCGCGGCACAGGCGTCGCTCGCCCCGGGGCAACAGGAATTGCACATCGAGGCGCAGAATGCGCTCATCGCGGCCCTTGCCGACAGCGACCAGCTAAGCGACGCCTGGACCGAATGCCTCGTCCTGGCCGATCTTCTCGAAGAAAACGCGAGCAAGCAGACCGCGGGCATGAGCTACTGGGCCATTGGCAACGTGGCATTCCTCCTTCAGCGCGTCGAAGACGGGACCAAGTATCACCGCCTGGCAGCTGAGAACCTGTCGCCGACCAACGACCTTGACCTGTGGGCCCGCTTCAACCGGGCTTCCGCTGCGCTGCGCCTCGCTGCGGGCGTCGTCGAGCCCGAGACGCTCGAATGCATCGACCGCGCAGAGATGGCCAGCTCAATTGTCGGGGGCAGCGAACGGGACCGGCTGGAACTTGCATTGACCCGTGCGCACTGGCTCGTGCTGACCGGACAGTTCGACGCAGCAATCGAACGGCTGCGGGCGGTGACCTCCCAGGAGTCGCTGCTCGCTACCCACACCGCCGCCGAAGCACGCTTCCTGCTGGGCCAGGCATATAACGCCCGGCATATCGAACTCGAAGCCCTGCTGAACCTCGAAGCGAGCGAGCAGCTATTCGTCCAGTCAGGCGCCAACGACCGGGCCGCCGCCGCACGGCAGCTCATCCACCAGGTTCAGGGCGGTTGATCGGGCGGGCCGGCTCAAGCCACAGCACAGCCGCCGACCGCCGTCCAGCGCCCCGAATTCCCCTCTCAGCGAAGCGGACTTGCGGTTGAGGGTAGCTAGTTGTGTAGAGTCTTCCTTAAGCCCTGGCCGGGCTGGGCGTTTCCCCCCATTACTCCCACCCCGGCCGGGGCCCTTACAGTTAAGCGCCACTGCGGCGGTGACCCGACCCACCGCTGACCCATTAGCTCCCGCTCCCCCGGCCCCAGCCCCGGCCCCAGGATTCGTCGTGAAGAGCTCCGCACGAGGGCGCGCCATGGTGCTAGTGTTACGCGCATCCCGCGGCGTGCGCCGCCATAGCTTGGCGGAATCAAGGTCCGACAATCAAGGTCCGGTACCCCTTGAAGAGATCACTGTCAGTGATCTCTGGTATAACGGGATTTCCGTCCTTCAATGGAGAAGTGGTGAAATGCAACGCTGCCCCAAGGGGTGCTGCTGTTGCCGTATGAATGCTGGGGAGCATATGTCTAACTCAATCACCGGAACCTGCTCATTCGAGCCGGAACAAAGTCCCGCCCGCGAATGTCGATGGGGCACGGAACGACGGTCCTTGCCGCAGCTGGCCCGCTGAATTTCGACACGGGATGGTTGGGGGACCGATGACCGACGAAATACTGCTCCACGATGACGCAGAACTGCTCGAGGCAGGCGCGGAGCGTGCCACAGGTGCCCACGGGCGTGGTGAACAAACCCTTTCGCGGGATGGGATCACATTGGTCACGCTCCCCGCCGGGGAGCATGTATCCAAGCGACTGGCCGAATCGAAGGCGGAGGAGGCCCGCGCGCTCGCGGCCGGCGTGCCCCGGCCCCTGCTGATCGATATTCGGGGCGTGAAATCCATCGACCGCGATGCGCGCGCCATCCTGGGCGCTGCGCAAATGTCGGCGGCGGTTGCCCTGCTGGGTGCCGGCCCGGTGGACCGCGTGCTGGGAAACTTCGTGATGGGAGGTCAGGAGCCACGATGCCCCGTGGCCTTCTTCGCATCGCGCAGCGAGGCGCTTGCATGGCTGGCGGGCTTCCTGCCGGTACCCTGAAAAAGATGAACGCCGAAAACAAGGATCCGCGGTTGGGCCAGCTGGTCGACAGCATAGTGCGCCTTTCGCGCGGCGAATTGAGCAGCCGCATTGAGCCCTCGGAGGCAAGGGATGAAGTCGATGCGGTAATCACCGGCTTCAACCTCCTCGCGGAGGAACTGGAACAGGTCTATGACCAGTTCGAGAAGCGGGTGGAAAGCCGGACGGCGATGCTTCGCCAGGCTCACCGGGATATGAAGAAGATGGCGATGTCCGACGCCCTCACCGGCCTCGCGAACCGGGTAGCCCTGATGGAAGCCCTTGAGACCGCGCTGGCCGAGGCCGCGGATGGAGCGCCCCCGCCGGCGCTGATCCTCCTTGACCTCGATTCCTTCAAGAACGTCAACGACCGCTTCGGGCATGACGCGGGCGACCGCGTGCTCCAGGAGGTCGGCGTCCGGCTCAATGGTGTGGTGCGCACGAGCGATGTCGTCGCACGGCTCGGCGGCGACGAGTTCGCCATCCTCCTTCCAGCGGCCACCATGGAGATCTGCATGCGCGTCGCACGCCGCGCCCTCGAAGTCCTTGGCGAGATCATCGAACTGGAGGACCTCCAGGTCCATTCGCGGGCGAGCATCGGCGTACGGCTCGGTGATCCCCAGCAGAGCGCGGATGACCTGCTGCTCGACGCAGACACCGCCATGTACGCAGCCAAGCGCGAAGGCCGCAACATCATCAAGGTGTTCGAACCGGTGATGCAGTACTCGCGGCAGCTCCGCAGCCAGATGGCGGCGGAACTCCGATCCGCCATCCGCCATGACGAACTGGTTCTTCACTTCCAGCCGCTGGTTGAACTTGCGACGAGCCGCATCATCGGGCTTGAGGTGCTAGTGCGCTGGCAGCACCCGGTGCGCGGGCTCATCCCGCCGGACGTCTTCATCCCCCTCGCCGAGGAAATCGGAGTCATCCACGACCTCGACCGGTGGGTGATGTCTACGTCCCTACGCCACCTCGCCGAGTGGCGCCGTGACCTCCAGCTCGACGACGATTTCCAGTTGCAGGTGAACCTCTCCGCTGTTGAGCTGAAGCAGCTCGACCTGGTCGACTATGTGCGTGGCCTGCTGCGGGAAACGGGGGTCCCTGCCTCCTGCCTGGTCATCGAGATCACCGAATCGGCGATCGTGACGCGGGGCGAAGTGGAGATGTACTCGCTTCTCAGCCTGCAGCAGCTCGGAGTGGGAATCGAGATCGACGACTTCGGGACCGGTTATTCCTCAATCAGCTACCTGCGTGAGCTGCCCGTGAGCATGGTAAAGGTGGACCGCTCGCTTCTTGTCGATCTTGACACCAAACCCGGACAGTTCGGGTTTGTCTCCGCAGTGCTTCAGTTGATCCGGGCAGCCGGACTTGAGGCAGTCTGCGAGGGCATCGAGACAAAGGAACAGGCCGACCAGCTGCGGGCCATGGGCTGCGCCAGCGGCCAGGGCTACTACTTCAGCAGACCGCTGCCCATCGACGAGATCAAGGCCCTGCTCGCCACCCACAGGTTTCTCAGCCTGCCGGCCTAGGCGTCAAGGCGAGGTTCGCCCGCACGGCATGTGAAAACCCGGCGCGGCGCAACTGCGAAGCTGCGCCGGCCAGGCAATCGAATCTAGACCAGCCGGGTCAGCCAGCCGTGGACATCCTCGGCAGCGCCGGTCTGGATCCCCAGCAGCTGGCTGCGGATGGACATCGTCACCTCGCCGGGAAGGGCATCGGGTGCGCCGATGATTTCCTCGCCGTCCTTCAGCTGCCCGATCGGGGTGATTACCGCTGCCGTACCGCAGGCGAAGACTTCGGTGATGTCACCCGAGGCGATGCCGTCGCGCCACTCGTCGAGCGTGATCTTGCGCTCGACGACATTCATGCCGCGGTCCCGGCCCAGCTGGATCACCGAGGAGCGCGTCACACCTTCGAGGATGGTGCCGGACAGCGCCGGAGTGACCAGCGAGCCGTCCTTGAACACGAAGAACACGTTCATGCCGCCAAGCTCTTCAACGGCGTTGTCATTGAACTGGTCGAGGAAGAGCACCTGCTTGCAGTCGTTGGCCTCCGCCTCAAGCTGGGCGGCGAGGGAAGCAGCGTAATTACCGCCGCATTTCGCTGCGCCGGTCCCGCCCCGTCCGGCGCGGGCAAAGTTCCGGGAGACCCAGATCGAAACCGGCTTCAGCTCTCCGCCGAAGTAGTTTCCTGCGGGCGAGGCGATGACCCGGAACGAAACCTCGCGTGCGGGCCGGACACCCAGGAATGCCTCCGTGGCGATCATGAATGGCCGCAGGTACAGGCTTTCTCCGTCACCGGTAGGAATCCAGTCACGGTCGGCCGAAACCAGTTGGCGCAGGGACTCGAGGAAGATCGATTCCGGAAGCTGGGGAAGGGCCAGTCGGGCGGCCGACCTGTTGAGGCGTGCAGCGTTGGCGTCCGCGCGGAAGGTCCAGATTGAACCATCGGCATGACGGTAAGCCTTCATGCCCTCAAAGATCTCCTGGCCGTAGTGCAGTACGGCAGCCGCGGGGTCGAGTGCGATGGGGCCGTATGGCTCGACCCGGGCATTGCTCCAGCCGCCCTTTCCATCGGCATCGACCGAGAAGTCAACGATCGCTGTGTGGTCGGTGAAGTGGTTGCCGAACCCCGGATTGGCGAGGATGGCCTCGCGCTGCTCCTCGGTCTTCGGAGTAGTGGAGAGATGCTGGGCAAACTCCAGATCGGTGGCTGTCATGATTCCTCCGCGCGTGACCTGCTCCGTGCGGAGCGGCGCTCCGGGAGGCTTTGGTCAGTGATCAGTGCCGGCTGCTTCGCCGACGCTGGGTTAATGGTTCCTAACCACCTTAGGACACTGCGGCGGCAATCGCATCGCCCACCGCCGACGTCGTTCGCGGCGCTCCGGTGCGCCCGGTAATGTCAGCCTCAACCGCCCGCTCGATTCGCTCGGCTGCCCCATCCTGGCCCAGGTGCCGCAGCAGCAGCGCCGCCGACAGGATGGCGGCCGTAGGATCTGCCTTCTGCTGACCTGCGATGTCAGGGGCCGAGCCGTGGACCGGCTCGAACATCGAGGGCGCGGTACGGTCCATGTTGAGGTTTCCGGAGGCCGCCAGGCCAATCCCTCCACTGATTGCCGCGGCGAGATCGGTCAGGATGTCGCCGAAGAGATTGTCTGTGACAATGACGTCGAACCGTGAAGGATCGGTGACAAGGAAGATTGTCGCCGCATCGACGTGCAGGTAATCGTGGCTGACTTCGGGGAACTCCGCCGCGACAGCCTCCACGGTCCGCTTCCAAAGATGGCCCGCGAAGACCAGCACATTGTGTTTGTGGACCAGGGTCAGCTTCCGGCGAGGGCGCTCGCTCGCACGACGGAAGGCGTCCCGCACCACGCGCTCCACTCCGTGCGCTGTATTGAGCGAGACCTCGGTGGCAATCTCATGCTCTGTACCACCACGCAGGGTTCCCCCATTGCCCGCGTAGGGGCCCTCGGTGCCCTCCCGCACCACGATGAAGTCGACGGCGCCGGGGGCGGCCAGTGGCGAACCCACCCCCGGGTACAGCTTGGAGGGGCGCAGGTTGACGTAGTGGTCGAGTTCGAACCGCAGTTTGAGCAGCAGTTCACGCTCAATCAGCCCTGAGGGAATCCGCTTATCACCCGGTGCCGCACCCACTGCTCCAAAGAGGATCGCATCATGGGCACGCAGCCGGGCGAGGGTTTCCTCCGGGAGCGTCTCCCCCGTGGCCAGCCAGTGCTGGGCTCCAAGGGAGTACTCAGTAAGGGCGAGTTCCACCTCATCGGGCAGTACCGCTGAGAGCACCTTCACCGCTTCGGCCGTGACTTCCGGGCCGATGCCGTCTCCGGGGATGATCGCGAGGTCGATACGAGCAGTTGAGGCGTCCATCGACCCAGATTACGAAGCGGGCTCCCCTGCGGACAATCAGTCTCATTTCGTGAGACATCGGCGCCTAGGGCTACCGGGTCCCCCAACGATGCCGCTTGCACCGCAGAAATGAGGACGGGCACCCTCTCGGGTGCCCGTCCCCTTCGTACGAACTGATTTGTTCCTGCTACAAGCCAGCGTTCCGCTTCCGCTCAACGGCTCGGCCGGCCACGAGGCCCGCAGCGGTCAGGCTCGCCACGACAAGCCCTCCCAGCCACACTTGACCCGGGTCATCCGATGCCGCAACCGCAGCCGACTGCACGTTGAGGCCCTGGTTGGTGCCAACCGTCCCCGTTGAAGCCGGCACGACCACAGTCCGCACCGTGACGGTGCCCGAAGTCTTCACTGGGTCCTTCGTGACAGTGTTCCCTGGCATGACTGGGGTATGAGGGGCCTGCGGTGTTTCAGGGGATTCGGGTGCGGAGGGCGTCTCCGGGATTCCGGGGAGTTGCGGGTTCCCCGGGCCGGGGTTCTCCTCGTTCGGGTTCTCCTCGTCGGGGTTCTCCTCGTCGGGGTTCTCCTCGTCGGGGTTCTCCTCGTCGGGGTTCTCCTCGTCGGGGTTCTCCTCGTCGGGGTTCTCCTCGTCCGGGTTCTCCCCGCAGTCGTTCTTGCCCTCGCCGGTGTTGTTGTCTCCGCCGTTGTTGCCCTCGCCGGTGTTGTTGTCTCCGCCGTTGTTGTCACCGCAGTCGTCACCGTTGCCGCCGCCGTTATTGTCGCCGGGGCCGTTGCCGCCGCCGTTGCCGGGGTTGTTGTCACCACCGCCGCCGTTGCCGTTGCCGGGGTTGCCCTCGCCGTTGCCGTTGCCGGGGTTGCCCTCGCCGCCGCCGTTGCCGGGGTTGCCCTCGCCGTTCCCGTTGCCCGGGTTCTCACCGCCGCCGCCGCCGTTGCCGCCACTCGGGTTCCCGGCGTTTGGCTTGCCGCCGGTTGCATTGCCTACCTTGTCCGGAGAGGCAGGAACGACCGGCACCGCCGGAGCAGCTTCAGCCGGGGCTGCCGGAACGGCAGGAACAACGGCATCGACTGGAGTAGCCGGAACCGCTGGGATTACAGGAGTGATCGGTGCCACCGGAGTGGCGGGCTCTGCCGGGACCACCGGAGCCGCCGGCATCGCTGGCACCGCCGGAGTGACCGGTGTTGTCGGCTGGGCAGGCGTTGCCGGCTGGGCCGGAGCTCCCCCCTGGCCGCCACCGCCACAGTTAGCCCCATTGCCGGCCGTGGCCTGTGCGCCGATGCCGGTCACGCCTGCCGAATGGCACGCATTATTCTGCGTCGGCGGAGCAGCGTAGGCGGGAGCGGTGGTGGCAGCGAAGGCGAAGCCTACGAGCCCGACAGTTGTAAGGATTGATTTCATGACAGCTCTCCAACCAGATGGGGGCTTAACTGACCACTCCTGGGGGGCTGAAATGCGGAGACGCAGGGCGTTGCACAGGACCGCTCGAATGCCGTGTGAGACCGACTCAAAATCTTGACGTTTCCCCAGCAGAATCATCAGTTTTTGATTACTTACTCAGGCTAGAAATGGCCCGGGGGATAGTCGCGAGTGGTCAATACTCGACTGGTTTGGAGGACTCCGAGTAATTACTCGAATTGCTACGCTTACCTTGCTGGAAAGTACGTGGCGGTTGAAAAGGGCGTACCTTGAACTCCAATTGGGTATCGACCCATCTACCCGGCGCGCTTTGGCCTGACACTGGACAGGGCTTCGGATAGTGTGAGCGCAAGCGACATGGGGAAGGGACGCCGTGAGCAAGCAAGACGTTAGCTGGGCCGGATTCGGCGGCACAGCGGTCGTCGCATCGCCAAGCGATGAGGACGGCCAAGATCTCTGCGCCATTTTGCAGCAGGCCGGCTACGCCGCGGTCCCGGTGAGTTCAGGTTCGGCCCTCCTGGGGACCCTCCGTCAAAGCACGCCCGACATTGTTTTCCTCGACCTTCAATTGGCCGATGAAAGCAGCCGCGCACTCCTAGGCGTCCTCGAATCCGATTCCCGCTTCGCCGGACTGCCGATCATCCTCCTCCTGCCTGACAGTGCGCCGCTGGAGCCCGGAGGATTGCTCGAGAATCCGATCACCGATTTCGTTTTTCGGCCATATCAGGAGCGCGAGATCATTCAGCGCGCGGCGTCCGCCATCGCCCGACGCCGCCAGCACCGGGTGCAGCGCGAGTCTGCCTCGCTGCTGCGCGAACGGATGCGCGAAATCTCCGCAGGCATCCGCGCCACCAACAGCCTCGAAACCATGGTCGGAAACTTCCTCGCCGGGCTTGGCCGTGCCCTGGGCTCCGACTCGGTCTTCCTCCAGATCTTCCCCGACGACCGCGTGGCGGACCTGAGTTCACACTGGTCGAGCGCCGACGCCGACCCGATGGAAGTTCCTTCCCTGGCCCACTCCGGAAGGGCCAAGGCGCTGGCGCTCCGGCTGTGGGAGAGCTCCACCGGTGAACGTTTCCCTCCTGCGGAGGAATCTGCATCGGCGGGCACGTCGGTCTTCGAGGATCTCGAGGATCTCTCCGGCATCACGAGCGGCGTCGTCGTCGCCCTTGGGGAGGGCACCACGCCGTTCGGGCTTGTCTGGCTGATCAATAACCACCGGCCGCTTGAGTGGACCCCGGTGGAGAATTCGCTGACCCAGCACGTGCTCGGCAACTTCGCCCACGGCCTGATCCAGGGTCAACTGATCGCCCGGCAGCAGCAGGCCGTCGAGAAACTGCGGCGCCTCAACAAGGCCAAGAGCGACTTCGTGGGAACGGTCAACCACGAACTGCGCACACCGCTCGCCTCGATGGCCGGCTACCTCGAGATGATCCTCGACGGCTCGGGCGGTCCACTGCCCGAAGGAGCCCGGCGCATGCTCGAGACAGTCGAGCGCAACACGACCCGGCTCCGCGACCTGATCGAGAACATCACGGCCCTCTCCCCCACGCTCGACGAGCCGCACGGCCACCTCTCCGTGGACCTCGGCCATGTCGTTGCCGCAGCCGCCGGGGACCTTTCCGCCGCTGCTGCGGCGAAAAACGTGGCCCTTCGCTGCCCGCCCAGTGAAGAGAGCATCCTCATCGCCGGCCACTACGATCAGCTCAAGGAAGCAGTCGCACTTGTCATCTCCAATGCCGTGAAGTTCACCGGCCCGGGCGGCGTGGTCGAGGTCCACACAGTCTGCCGTTCCGCCGCCGGTCCGGCCGAAGTGGTCGTGCGCGACACCGGTATCGGGATCCCCGAAGCCGACATCCCCCGCCTCTTCGAAAGTTTTTTCCGCGCCTCGAACGCCACCGACGGCGCCGTTCCCGGCGCCGGGGTTGGACTGGCGATAGCGCAACGGACGGTAAGTGCCCACAACGGTGCAATCACCGTCGACTCCGCTGTCGGCGAAGGGACCACAGTGCGCATCGAAATGCCGCTGAAGGCTGCATCGCCGGTGGCCTCCCGCAGCTAGCGGCCGGCGTTGCCGGCGCCTCCGATTTGCGCCCTGCCGAGGATCGAAGAGGATGGGTATATGAAGGATTATGAGCAGGCGCCCGACCGGTCGCGCCTCGATAAGGAAACTCTGTTCGCTTACCTCGACACCCATCTGCTGGGTGCGACGAACGGAGTCCGCCTCTTCGAAGCGGCCAGCCGTTCCTGGGACGGCACGGCAAGCGGTGCCGAACTCGCCGACCTGGCGCGCGGCATCTCCGGAGAGCGGGACACACTCGTGCGGCTCATCCACGCGCTGGGACACCGCCCCGGCAGGCTGAAGATGGCGGCAGCCCACAGCGGCGCCCTGATCTCGTCGGTGAACCCGATCAACCTCCTGCGGCGGAAAACCGGAGAGGGAGCCCAGCTGGAGTTCGAAGCGCTGCAGTCCCTCCTGCGCGGCAAGGAAGCCCTCTGGGACACGCTGCTCTTCGTGGCTGGCACACCCGCCGGCAGGCGCGAACCGGCGCTGGATCCCGCCGAGCTTGAACGGCTCTTGGAGACCGCCCGGGAACAGCAGCAGACGGTCGCCCGGATCATGCGGGAGACGGCCGTCGAGCGGTTCTTCTCGAACTAGGGCGCTGTGGCCCGGCTGCTACCCCTCGCTCGGCTCCTCGTACTTCGGGAAGATCGGGGTCGGGGCAGGCAGTTCGGTGCCCGGCTGCAGCGCCGTCCCGAGTGCCGGGAAGGCCCGCAGCGGATCGGCGTTCGAGGTGCCCTGTCCCAGCACCGTGAGGAGTTGGGCGGCGCTCGTCGGCATCACCGGCTGGGACAGCACTGCGACGATGCGCAGCACTTCAAGGGTCACGTAGAGGACGGTGTTCATGCGGTCCGGGTCGGTCTTGCGGAGCACCCACGGCTGCTGCTCGGCGAAGTAGGCGTTCGTGTCCCCCAGCACGGTCCACATCGCCTCCAGCGCACGGGAGAACTCCTGCTTCTCGAAGGCCGACCGGCACGTTTCCAGGAGTGTGCCGGCGTCGGCGAGCAGCGCGGCGTCGGCCTCGGTGAAGGGACCCGGTGAGGGCACAAGCCCGGCGCAGTTCTTTGCCACCATCGACAGGGAGCGCTGCGCGAGGTTGCCGAAGTTGTTTGCCAGGTCCGAATTCATCCGGCCCACCACCGCCTCGTGGCTGTAGGAGCCGTCCGCGCCGAAGGGAACCTCGCGCAGGAGGAAGAAGCGGACCTGGTCCAGGCCGTACTGCTCCACCCAGTCCTGCGGCGCGACCACGTTGCCCAGCGACTTGGACATCTTGACCCCCTTGTTGTGGAGGTGGCCGTGGATCATGACGCGTTTGGGCAGCTCGAGCCCTGCCGACATGAGGAACGCCGGCCAGTACACGGCGTGGAAGCGCGAGATGTCCTTACCGATCACATGGACGTCGGCGGGCCAGTACTTCCGGAATGACTCCGACTCCGTATCCGGGAACCCGGCGCCGGTCAGGTAGTTGGTAAGTGCGTCCACCCAGACGTACATGACGTGCTTCGCATTGCCCGGTACCGGCACTCCCCACTCGAAGGTGGTGCGGCTGATGGAGAGGTCCTGCAGGCCGCCCCGCACGAAGCTGATGACCTCGTTGAAGCGGGACTGCGGTGCGCCGAACTCGGGGTTCTTCTCGTAGAAGTCGAGGAGCCGCTGCTGGTAGGAGCCCAGCCGGAAGAAGTAGCTCTCCTCCTCGGTCCACGTGACCTCGGTATCGGTCTCCGTGGCGTAGCGGATGCCGTCCTCGCGCAGTTCGGTCTCGTCCTCCGGCCAGAAGGCTTCGTCCCTCACGGAGTACCAGCCCGAATACTTATCGAGGTAGATGTCACCGTTCGCTTCCATCCGGCGCCAGATCTCCGAGGCGGCCGCATAGTGGTCCTCGTCGGTGGTGCGGATGAAGCGCGTGTAGGAGATCCCGAGGGAGTCGTTCATCGCCCGGAAGGCCTTCGCGTTACGCGTTGCCAGTTCCCGGACCGGAATACCTTCCTTGTCCGCCGTCTGCTGCATCTTCAGCCCGTGCTCATCCGTGCCGGTGAGGAAGCGGACGTCATAGCCGTCAAGCCGCTTGAACCGGGCCATGGTGTCGGTGGCGATCGTCTCATAGGCGTGGCCGATGTGCGGGACGCCGTTGGGGTAGGAGATCGCCGTGGTGATGTAGAACGGAGTGTTTGAACCGGGAGAAGTCACTCTACGAAATTACCCTGTCCGCCGTCGAAACCCGATTCCGTTCCGGGCGTGCCCCGGGTGGGCGGCTCACCTCAGCGCGTCCCGGCCGAGCACGGCGTGGACGCCCCACACCTCATTGGCCATCTGCGTGACGCGCAGGTCGACCACGGTGCTCGCCAGCGCCAGCGCCTTCGTCCGATCCAGCCCGTACAGGGACTCCATCCACGTCAGCATCGCGCCAAGCGCTTCGGCGCTGGCCGCGTTCAGGTCGGAGTCGAAACCGAAGGTGATCCGGGCGGTGGGCGTGACCGCGTGGATCGACTGCAGCGCCGGATCCGCTGCCAGGTCCAGCACCAGCTCCGAAGTCATGGGGCACTCGATCGCCGTACCGCCCACTTCCCCGTCCCCCTGGCGGGCGTGCCCGTCGCCCACGCACAGCATCGCCCCCGGCACGGTCACCGGCAGGTAGAGGACCGACCCGGCGGTGAGCTCGCGGCAGTCGATATTGCCGCCGCCGGCAGCCCGCGGCGGGACCGTCGGGAAGTCCCCCGGCTCGTTGGGCGGCATGCCGACGACGCCGAGGAACGGGCTCAGCCCGACCACATGCCCGAGCTGGTTCACCCCCGTGCCCCGTCCGGGATCGAGGTCCCACAGGAGCCACTGGGGCTCGGCCTCTTCCATCCCGAGGGCGCGGGCGAGGGCGTCCCGGCGGTGCCCGGCAATCGTCCATCCCCACTCCCCCGGCGTCAGGGCCGTGAAGGACACCGCGAGCACGTCACCCGGTACAGCCCCCCGGACCGCGATGGGGCCGGTCAGGCAGTGGCCCTGGCGGTCGGGGAACATCAGCGGTTTCGCCTCCCCCGGCGACGTCGGGGCCTCCAGGTGGCCCGAGGCGTCGAGGGAGGACACCACGACCGTGTCGCCCGGGTCGACCTCCAGCACGGGAGGAACCGATCGGTTGAACGACTGGAGGACCGTGCCGCGTCCGGCGGGCAGGGTGTGGACCGACATCGGCCTCTTTTCTGGACGGCTCGAGGTCGAGCGTGCGGGCTGGATGTACTGCTAGGACTGCAGGTCGACCTCGCGCGCCACTGTCGCGCCAATCTCGGCCTTGACTGCGTCAAGCACGTCCTGGGGAACCGCGCTGTCGAGCGTGAGCAGGGACAGCGCCTGGCCGCCCTCCTTGTTCCGTGCCACCTGCATGCCCGCGATATTGATGTCCTTCTCGCCCAGCAGCCGGCCGAGGGCGCCGATCACGCCGGGGCGGTCGGTGTACAGCAGCACCAGGAGATGCTCGCTGATCGGAATCTCGAGGTCGTACCCGTTGACGCCGACGAGCTTCTCGATCTGCTTGGGGCCGGTGAGGGTTCCGGCGACCGAGATCTGGGAACCGTCCGAAAGCGCGCCGCGGATCCGCAGGACGTTACGGTACTCCTCCGACTCCGGCGTTGTCGTCAGCCGGGTGGCGATTCCGCGCTGCTCCGCGAGCACCGGGGCGTTCACGTAGGACACCTGATCCGAAACGATGTCGGTGAAGACACCCTTGAGCGCTGCAAGTTCAAGGGCCTTCACGTCCAGTGAGGAGATTTCGCCGGCGACCTCGACCTCGATCTGGGTGAGCGAATCGTGGGTCAGTGCCGTGAAGATCCGGCCGAGCTTCTCCATGAGCGGGATTCCGGGGCGGACGGCCGGGTCGATGATGCCGCCGGCGACGTTGACGGCATCGGGCACAAGCTCCCCGGCGAGGGCGAGCCGGACCGACTTCGCAACGGAGATGCCTGCCTTTTCCTGGGCCTCGGCGGTTGAGGCACCGAGGTGCGGGGTGACGACCACATTGTCGAGCTTGAAGAAGGGAAGGTCGGTGCTCGGCTCGGTGACGAACACGTCGACGCCGGCGCCGGCGATCTCGCCGCGCTCAAGCGCCGCATGGAGCGCCGGCTCATCGATCAGCCCGCCCCGGGCGACGTTGACGACGTACGCGCTGTTCTTCATCTTCGCGAACGCTTCCTCGCCGAGCATGCCCACGGTCTCGGGCGTCTTGGGCATGTGGATGGTGACGAAGTCGGCCTCGGTGAGGAGCTCGTCGAGGGTCACGAGCCGTACGTTCAGCTGGGCGGCCCGTGCGGAGGTCACATAGGGGTCGTACGCCAGGATCTCGGTCCCGAATCCCTGCAGGCGCGCGGCGACGAGGGCCCCGATGCGGCCGAGGCCGATGATGCCGATCTTCTTTTCGTAAAGCTCGATGCCGGAGTAGCGGGAGCGCTTCCACTCCCCCGCCTTGAGCGCCGCACTGGCCTGCGGAACGTTCCGGGCGAGGCTGAGGATGTGCCCCACGGTCAGCTCCGCGGCCGAGATGATGTTCGAGGTCGGAGCATTCACCACCATGACCCCGGCGTGCGTGGCCGCCTTGATGTCCACGTTGTCCAGGCCCACCCCGGCCCTGGCGATCACCTTGAGCTTCGGCGCTGCCGCGATGGCTTCGGCATCCATCTGGGTGGCCGAGCGGATCAGGACGGCGTCGACGTCGCCCAGGGCCGCGAGGAGCTGAGCGCGGTCGGCGCCGTCGGTGCTACGGATCTCGAAGTCCGGGCCGAGGGCCTCGACGGTGGCGGGCGAGAGTTCTTCGGCAAGGAGAACTACGGGTTTTTCCACAGGAATGTTCCTTCACAGCTGCAATGCGGGGCGGGTGGAGTGTAAGGCCAGCTTAGGGGTGCAGGAAAGGCCGGGCCCGCTATGTTACTCAGCAGTGAGCCCGGCCTTCGTGTCCTGATTGGTTCCCCAGCGGGGGCGGGCAGCGGAGGCTGCCCCGGCGCCTAGCGGGCGACCGAACCTTCGGTGTAGTCGTCGTTGGTCTGGATCCAGGAGAACAGCTTCCGCAGTTCCCGTCCGGTCTTCTCGATCGGGTGGTCCTCACCCTTCTTGCGCAGGGCGGCGAACTCCGGGGCTCCGGCGTCCTGGTCATCGATGAACCGCTTGGCGAAGGCACCGCTCTGGATGTCGGCCAGCACCGCCTTCATGTTTTCCTTCACAGACGGATCGATGACGCGCGGGCCCGAGACGTAGTCACCGTACTCGGCGGTGTCGGAAACACTCCAGCGCTGCTTGGCGATGCCGCCCTCGACCATGAGGTCGACGATGAGCTTCAGTTCGTGGAGCACCTCGAAGTAGGCGACCTCGGGCTTGTACCCGGCCTCGGTGAGGGTTTCAAAGCCGTACATGATCAGCTGCGACGCGCCGCCGCAGAGCACCGCCTGCTCGCCGAAGAGGTCGGTCTCGGTCTCCTCGGTGAAGGTCGTCTCGATGACGCCGGCCCGCGTACCGCCGATCGCCTTGGCGTAGGACAGCGCGAGCTCACGGGCCTTGCCCGAGGGATCCTGCTCGACGGCGATCAGGTCGGGAACCCCGCGCCCGGCCTCGAACTCGCGGCGCACGATGTGCCCGGGGCCCTTCGGTGCGACGAGGGCGACGTCGACGTCGGCCGGTGGCTGGATGTAGCCGTAGCGGATGTTGAAGCCATGGCCGAAGAACAGGGCGTCGCCGGCCTGCAGGTTCGGCGCGATGTCCTCCGCGTACACGTGGCGCTGCACCTGGTCCGGGGTGAGGATCATGATGAGGTCGGCCTCGGCGGTGGCCTCGGCGACGGAAAGGACCCGGAGGCCCTCCGCCTCGGCCTTGGCACGTGACTTCGATCCTTCCTTCAGCCCGACGCGCACATCGACGCCGGAGTCGCGCAGGCTGAGCGCGTGGGCGTGGCCCTGGCTGCCGTAGCCAATGACGGCCACGGTGCGGCCCTGGATGATGGAAAGGTCGGCATCGTCGTCGTAGAACAACTCGGTCACGTGGATATCTCCTCTAGTGGATTACCTGGAAAACTTGGTGGGTGGAACGGGCGGTGCGGGCTCAGGCGCTGCGGAGCGCCCGATCGCTCATCGACTTCGCCCCGCGGCTGATCGCGAGGGTGCCGGACTGGACGATCTCCCGCACCCCGAACGGCTCGAGCACCGACAGGAGGGCGCTGAGCTTCTCGGGGGTGCCGGTGGCCTCGATGATCAGCGAGTCGGTGGACACGTCGACGACGGAGGCCCGGAACAGGTCGGCGGCCTGGGTGACCTGCAGCCTGGTTGCCGCGTCGGCGCGCACCTTGACCAGGATGTGGTCACGCTGCACCGACTGTTCGGAGGTGAGCTCGACAATCTTGATGACATTGATGAGCTTGTTCAACTGTTTGGTGACCTGCTCGAGCAGGTCCCCTTCGGCCTCGACCACGACGGTCATCCTGGACATGCCGGGAATCTCGGTGGGGCCGACCGCGAGGGAGTTGATGTTGAAGGCGCGGCGGGCGAAAAGGCTTGCGACGCGGGTCAGGACGCCGGGGACGTCCTCGACGAGTACTGAGAGCGTGTGACGGGTCATGGCTAGTCCTCCTGCTCCCATACGGGGGTCATATTGCGGGCGATCTGAATGAGGTCGTTGCTAACCCCGGCGGGCACCATCGGCCACACCATCGAATCGCGGCTCACCACGAAGTCGACGACGACGGGCCGGTCATTGATCGCCAGCGCCTGCTTGATGGTGGCGTCGATGTCCTCGTCACGCTCGCACCGCAGGCCGGCGCACCCGTAGGCGTCGGCAAGCTTGACGAAGTCCGGCACGCGGACGGTGTCGTGCCCGGTGTTCAGGTCGGTATTGGAGTACCGGCCCTCGTAGAACAGGGTCTGCCACTGCCGGACCATGCCGAGCGATGAGTTGTTGATGACCGCGACCTTGATCGGGATGTTGTTGATGACGCAGGTCGCGAGTTCCTGGTTGGTCATCTGGAAGCAGCCGTCGCCGTCGATGGCCCAGACCACCCGGTCCGGGTTGCCGACCTTGGCGCCCATGGCGGCGGGGACCGAGTAGCCCATGGTGCCGAGCCCGCCCGAGTTGAGCCAGGCGTGCGGGCGTTCGTACTGGATGAACTGGGCGGCCCACATCTGGTGCTGGCCGACGCCCGCAACATAGACCCCCTCGGGGCCGGTGAGCTCACCGATGCGCTTGATCACCTGCTGGGGCGCGGAGAGTCCGTCGTCGGGCTGGGTGAAGCCGATCGGATAGGTCTCGCGGAGCCGGTTGATGGTGTTCCACCAGGCCGAGATGTCGGGGGCTGCCCCGCCGTCGTACTGCTCGCGGACAGCGGAGATGAGTTCGGGGATGATTTCCTTGACCGATCCCACGATGGGCACGTCGGCGGTGCGGTTCTTGGAGATCTCCGCGGGGTCGATGTCCGCGTGGATGACCTTGGCGCCCGGCGCGAAGCTGGAGAGCACTCCGGTGACCCGGTCGTCGAAGCGTGCGCCCAGGGTGATCAGCAGGTCGGACTGCTGCAGGGCGGTGACGGCCGAGACGGAGCCGTGCATGCCGGGCATTCCGACGTGCTGGGGGTGGGAATCCGGGAACACACCACGGGCCATGAGCGTGGTGACGACCGGCGCGCCGACCAGCTCGGCGAGCTCCTTCAGCTCCGCGGCGGCGTGGGCCTTGATGACGCCGCCACCGACGTAGAAGACCGGCCGGGTGGAACCGGCGATCAGGCGGGCGGCCTCCCGGACCTGCTTGGAGTGTCCCCGCACCACGGTGCGGTAGCCGGGGATGTCGATCTTCGGCGGCCAGGAGAAGGTCATCTTGCCCTGCTGGGCGTCCTTGGCGATATCGACCAGCACCGGCCCGGGGCGGCCGGTCGAGGCGATGTGGAAGGCCTCGGCGAGCACGCGGGGGATGTCGTTGGCATTGGTGACCAGGTAGGAGTGTTTGGTGATCGGCATGGTGATGCCGACGATGTCCGCCTCCTGGAAGGCGTCCGAGCCGATGACGGCGCTCGCGACCTGACCGGTGATGGCGACCAGGGGCACCGAATCCATGTGGGCGTCCGCGATGGCGGTGACGAGGTTCGTTGCGCCGGGACCTGAGGTGGCGATGCAGACGCCCGGGCGGCCGGTGACCATGGCGTAGCCCTGGGCGGCGTGCCCCGCGCCCTGCTCATGCCGGACGAGGATGTGGCGGAGCTTGGTGGAGGCCATCAGCGGGTCGTAGGTCGGCAGAATGGCTCCGCCGGGAAGTCCGAAGATGTCGTCGACGCCGAGCTCTTCAAGGGACCGGACGATCGCCGAGGAGCCGAGCATTTCGGTGGGGGGCACAACGTTGTTGGGTCCCCGGACTGCGCTTACCTGCACCGCGTGGGCAGTATCCCTGCCAGGGGCTGCAGGAGCGGCCGGCCTTGCTGCCATCAGCGCCGGGCTGATGGGCGATCCCTTGGACATCTGAAACTTCCTTCGGAACGTGTACTGCATTGACGTGCTGGACAGTTGGTGCGCGATTTGTCCTGTGGAAACAAAAAACCCCTCCGCCTGGTGGGCTGGTGAGGGGTTGCGCGTGACGTAGGGTCTACCGGTCGGGCTTTAGGCCACGCGCTTGGTAAGGACGACGATTACGTTCACTGACTGCATATTTGAAGTCTCCTCGTACGGGTTATGCAGTGTCAACAGCACTCCCCCTTGTCTCACATGCTGGACAAGGCGTCCAGTTAGTGGACACTAACTGACCCGAGGTGCCGCGGACCGCGTGGCCCCGAAGCGCCGTGCGACCTCGTGCTCCGTGCACTCTCAGCACACGGAGCACGAGGAGGTTTCTAGCCGCAATAGGCGCCCTCGGAGGCCGAGTGGACCAGCTTCGCGTACTTGGCCAGGACACCCTTGGTGTAACGGGCCGGCAGCGGCTCCCAGCCGACCTTGCGGGCTTCCAGCTCGGCCTCATCAACGAGCAGGTCGAAGCTCTTGTTGGGGATGTCGACGCGGATGTGGTCGCCGTCGCGGATGAATGCGATGGGACCGCCGTCGACCGCCTCGGGGGCCACGTGCCCGATGCACAGGCCGGTGGTGCCGCCGGAGAAGCGCCCGTCGGTGACCAGGAGAACGTCCTTGCCGAGCCCTGCGCCCTTGATGGCCCCGGTGATGGCGAGCATTTCGCGCATGCCCGGGCCGCCCTTGGGTCCCTCGTAGCGGATGACGACGACGTCGCCGGCCTTGATGGTGCCTTCGGCGAGGGCGGCGAGGGCGCCCTGCTCACGTTCGAACACGCGGGCGGTTCCCTCGAAGATGGAGGCGTCGAACCCTGCGGTCTTCACCACGGCGCCTTCGGGGGCGAGGGATCCCTTGAGGATGCTGATGCCGCCGGTCTTGTGGACGGGGTTGTCCATGGCACGCAGGATCTTGCCGTCGAGGTCCGGCGGGTTGATCTCGGCGAGGTTCTCGGCGACGGTCTTGCCGGTGACGGTCAGGGCGTCGCCGTGGATGAGCCCGGCGTCAAGCAGTGCCCGCATGATCACGGGGACGCCGCCGACCCGGTCGACGTCGGTCATGACGTACCGGCCGAAGGGCTTGAGGTCGCCCAGGTGGGGAATCCGGTCGCCGATGCGGTTGAAGTCGTCGAGGGTGAGGTCGACCTCTGCCTCGCGGGCGATGGCGAGGAGGTGAAGGACGGCGTTGGTCGAGCCGCCGAAGGCCATCGTGACGGCGATGGCGTTCTCGAAGGCCTTGCGGGTCATGATGTCGCGGGCGGTGATGCCGAGGCGCAGCAGGTTCACGACGGCCTCGCCGGACTGGCGGGCGAAGTGGTCGCGGCGGCGGTCCGCCGAGGGCGGAGCGGCCGAGCCGGGGAGGGACATGCCGAGGGCCTCGCCGATGCAGGCCATGGTGTTCGCGGTGTACATGCCGCCGCAGGCGCCCTCACCGGGGCAGATCGCCTTCTCGATGCGGGTGAGGTCCCCCACCGACATCTTCCCGGCGGCGCACGCACCGACGGCTTCGAACGCGTCGATCAGGGTGACTTCCTTCTCGGTGCCGTCCTCGAGCTTGACCCAGCCGGGCATGATCGTCCCGGCGTAGAGGAAGACGCTGGCCAGGTCGAGGCGGGCGGCAGCCATGAGCATCCCGGGCAGGGACTTGTCGCAGCCTGCAAGGAGGACAGAGCCGTCGATGCGCTCGGCTTCCATGACCGTTTCGACCGAGTCGGCGATGACCTCACGCGAGACGAGGGAGAAGTGCATGCCCTCGTGGCCCATCGAAATGCCGTCGGAGACGGAGATGGTGCCGAACTGCATGGGGAACCCGCCGCCTGCGTGCACGCCCTCCTTGGCTCCCTGGGCGAGCCGGTTGAGCGAGAGGTTGCAGGGGGTGATCTCGTTCCAGGAACTGGCAACGCCGATCTGGGGCTTGACGAAATCGTCGTCGCCCATGCCGACGGCCCGCAGCATTCCGCGCGCCGGCGCCCGCTCGATTCCGTCGGTTACCGCACGGCTTCTTGGCTTGATGTCAGGGGTAGTCGAGGTCATGCCTGAAAGTCTATGGGTAACCGTCGCGGGTTCCTGTTTTCTGTTTCCGGGCTGTTACCGCCCGGCGGTTCGCGGCTGTCAACCGTCCACCTTGAAGGTGCCTCCGGTAGAATCGGCCGCAGTGGGCGAGCGCCCGCGGGCCGTGGGGGTCGATGCCGCGGCCGATCCACCAGCCGGCACCTAACTCCTTGGCGGAACATGACGTCCGAGCCTGCATCCTCCCCAGAGCACCTTTCCGGCGGCCAGGGGCTGAAGAACGCCCTCCGCCGGATCTTTGATTCGCAGATCCCGAACTTTGGCGCCTACAACCTCGTCTTTGCCGCGCCGGAAGAACCGGAGGAGCAGGAGCAGGGGGGGCTCCCCACGCCGGACGGGACGTCCTATGTGCTCGGCTACCGATGGAAGCCGGCCGAGCTCATGATCGCGCCGGTCCGCGTCGCCGACCTCAGCGGCGCCGGTTCCCCGGTGGAGGTCAATATGACGAACCTGGCGCATGCGACCATGTGGGACGACAACACCTACGAGGTCGGCACCAGCACCGGAAAGGTCTTCCGTTTCGCCGTCGAGGACCAGCCCGTGCTGGATGTCGGTCCGGGCAACGGCATCGTCCTCGAGCAGGACGTCGACCGCATCGATTTCGACGCCTTCATGGAGGCCTTCATCGGGCTCGCCTAGCCCCTACGCCCACGGACCTGGCTGGACGAGGTTCTCAGGGTCGGCGCCGCTGCCCAGCAGGTGGAGCTGGCGCTCGAGGAGCCGGACGATGCGGGGCCAGAACGCGCCGGAATTGCCCCCGACGTGCGGGGTGATCAGCGCGCCGGGTGCCCGCCACAGCGGGTGTTCCGCCGGCAGCGGTTCGGGATCCACGACATCCAGGGCTGCGCGGAGCCTGCCCGCCACCACCTCCCGGGTCAGCGCTTCGGTATCAACGACGGGGCCGCGGGCGACATTGACCACCAGGGCGCCGTCCGGAAGCGCGGCGAGCACCTCGGCCCCGATCAGTCCCTGGGTCGCCTCGGTCAGCGGCGTGATGACGATGACGACGTCGTGGGCGGGCGCCAATGCCACGAGCTCCGAGGCCGCGTGGACGTGCCCGGACTCGTCGTCGCGGGCGGAACTGCCGACCCGGGTGAGGAGGACGTCGAAGGCGTCGAGGCGGCGCTTGATCTCCCGTCCGATGCCGCCCACGCCGACCAGGAGCACGCGCTGGTCGGCCAGCCCCGGGTACCGCCGCGGCCGCCACAGCCCCTCGCGTTGATTGCGGACGGCGTCGTCGATTCCACGCAGCGAGGCCAGGGCCAGGCCGACGGCGAGCTCGGCGGTCGCGGCGGCGTGGACTCCCGAGGCGGTGGCGATGCCGACGCCGGGCCCGACGAGGTCGGTCACCCCGTCGTAGCCGGTGGTCTGGGTCTGAACGAGTTTCAGGCCCGGCGCCATGGGCAGGGCGGAGCGCAGGTCCGGGCTGCCGGTGTAGGGAAGAACGACGGCGTCGACCTCCGCCGGGTCGACCCCCGCCGGGGCGCCGTCGAAGTCCCAGACCGCCAGCCGGATGGCGCCTGCGGCGGGGGCGAGGGCCTCCCGCAGCTCCTCCGAGGGGACGGTGAGGGTTCGAATCGCGTGTCCGGGCCTGCCGCTGGTCTCCATCGGCCCAGCTTAACTGCAGCCGCCGCACCGGAGCACCGCCGGTGCGGCACCGCCGCCGCTGCGCAGGCGTGTGTGATCATAAGGACCGGCGCCGCTGCGAATGAGCTGCCGCCTGCCCACCACCGTTCAGCCACCACCGTTCAACACTTCCGGAGCCGCAGCTTGGATCGAGCCCTGTCCTACCTTACGTTCAACCCGGAGCGCTTCGAACGGCTTTCCCCGCGCCGTCGGATGCTGCTCAGCCAGGTGCCCCTGACCGCGACGGCCCTGATCCTCCTGGCCGTGGTGGCCGTTTTCGCGCCGGCTCTCCTTGCCGGGACCCTGCTGCAGCTGTGCATGCTGATGCACCTGCTGCTGCTCGTGCTCTGCGCCGCCGTCCCGTGGCACCGCCTCCCCCCGGCCGCGACCCTCGCCATCCCGGTCCTCGAATTCATCCCGATCGCGCTGATGCGCGAAGGAGCCGGCACCGAATTCACCGCCCTCGGTCTCCTCGCCGCCTTCCCGGTCATCTGGCTGACGGCGTCGGGGATCCACCCCCGCGCCGCGATCCTCACCGGAGTTCTTGGCTCCCTGGCCGTGGTGTGGCTGCCGCAGTTCCTGCGGGGGCCCGTGACCGCCGAAGAACTGGCCCGGCCCATGCTCCTGCCCATCATGATGCTGGCCATCGGCATCACCATCAGCGCCATCACCGGGGGCTTCAGGAACCAGCGAAGGATCCTTGAGAGCAAGGATGCCGAACTCCGCTCGCTCCTTCAGGCCAGCGCCCGGCGCGAACGGCTGCTCCACACCGTGGTGAACGCCGTCGACGTCGGGGTGCTCGCCGTCGACTCCTCCGGCAAGGAGATTCTCGCCAACCAGAAGCACCGGCGGCTGATGCCCTCCACCGCGGACCCGGCCGGCGCCGTCCACGGCGAGGCCGCCGCCCCCATGTTCGAGGAGGACGGAACCACCGTGCTGGCACCGGAACGGCGTCCGCTGTACCGGGCGGTCGGCGGTGAGACCTTTTCGAAGGAAGTGGTGCGGATCGGCGCCGGCCCGGAGCAGAAGACCCTCTCGGCGTCGGCGGCACGCATGAAATCCGACGACGGGCGCCATGACGGCACGGTCGTCACCTTCAGCGACGTCACGGAACTGATGTCGGCGCTGAACGCGAAGCAGGCCTTCATCTCCAACATCACCCACGAACTGCGCACCCCGCTGACCTCGATCGTCGGCTACGTGGAGATGCTCTCCAGTGTCGACGGCGCGCCCGCACCGATGGTGGCCGGACTCGACGTCGTCTCCCGCAACGCGCAGCGCCTGCTCGGGCTGGTCAACGACCTGCTGGGGACCGCCGACGGCCCGACGGCGCTGGATCCCTCCCCCACCGACTTCGTCCAGGTGGTCTCCCAGGCCATCGCCTCGGCGACGCCCCGTGCGATCGAGGCGGGGGTGGTGCTCGACACCGATCTGGCGGACGGCCTGCGGGTGGTGTGCGACCCCGGGAAGATCGGGCAGGTGCTCGATAACCTCATCTCCAACGCGATCAAGTATTCACCGCGCGGCGGGACCATCACGGTTCACGCGCGGTCCGAGGATGGCCGGATGCTGTGCACCGTGACCGACACCGGGATGGGGATGAGCGAAGCCGACTGCCGCAACGTGTTCACCCGGTTCTTCCGCAGCCCGGAGGCGGTGCGTGCGGCGATCCCGGGTGTGGGGTTGGGGCTGGCCATCGTGAAGGAGATCATCGACCAGCACGACGGCGGAATCGAGTGCCGGAGCCGGCTCGGCGAGGGCACCTCCATGACCTTCTGCCTGCCTCTGAAGCAGCCGGCCCTGAGCGTGAACTGAGCGTGAACTGAGCGGCCGGTCCCCTCGATTTTTCGATTCCGCAGGAGTGCTGGTAGAGTTTCATGCTGTTGCGGATGACACGGACTCGCAAAAAAGACCGTCTCAACGCCACGCACCTCTAGCTCAATTGGCAGAGCAATTGACTCTTAATCAATGGGTTCCGGGTTCAAGTCCCGGGGGGTGCACAGGGAAGAAAGCGGCTCCGATTCGGCGAAATGCCAGATCGGAGCCGCTTTCGTTGTGCCCTCTCAAAGGCCGAGGTGCACGCTTAGTGCCGCTTTTTCCGGACTCCCTGCATCCTGCTCAAACCCAACCAGCACCCTGACCCGGCGCCCATCCTCCGCCGGAGCCTTCGAATCCCCTGCCGTGAACCTGCATGCGGTTCGCCGAGCTTCCTCAGCTTCCCAGCGTTGAGTCCAGCGCGGCGTGGAACCTCTTGTCGAACTCCGGAAGCATCGTCCTCACGTAGTCCGCCGTAAGGTGGTTGTGATCGAGGTACACGTAGACGTTGCCAATGACCGGCCGGCACAATTCGTCCGGGCAGATCAGATCGGTCATGTCCATCAGTGGGACCTTCGTCCCCGCCTTCTTCTCGTCCAGCCGCGGGGCGATCGCGGGGAGTTTGGCGTCGAGCGGCGATGAGCACTCCGAGGAGGCTGAACCGCTCCGCTCCACGCACTCCATCACGTTGAAGGTGAACCGCGGATTGTCCCGGACCGTAATCAGCGGGATACCGGCCTTGGTGAGGATCTGAGCGACCTTCTCGAGCCCGGTGTTGGCTTGCTCCTGAGGCGTGTCGTAGTCAGCTTTGGTGCCGACCGTGAAAACGACATCGGGTTTCGTCTCGACGGCGTACGCCGTCGCAGCGGCATTGAACTCCTTGCAGGCGGCAGCAGCACCCTTCACTTCAAGCCCGTACCGGCAACCTCCGAACACCAGCGTCTGGACCCGGTAATTGTGCTTTTCAGCCATGGGAAGGATCGCTCCCAGCCACTGTTCGGCCTTTGAGTCTCCGATCACCAGGATCGTTTTGTCAGGTGTTCCCGGGGTGAGCGCCGCCCTGCACGCACCCGATGTCGCTTCGCTTTGGGTGGGACGCAGCTCCGGAGGACACTTCGCATGAAGAATGCGCCATTCCCTGCTTCGCGTGACATCCGGAATAGGGGGCGCATCTTCCGACGACCGGTCCACGAACCCTGGGAGCAGGGACATCGCTCCAGGATTGTCCTTGTCCGCCTGTTCCACCAGCCGCTGCGCTTCAATTTTGAGCCCGGTCTGCAGCGCTGCCACTGGGGTAGCGACGACCGCGAGCGAAATGAGGATTCCGAGCAGGGTCCGTAGGCGGCGCTCCCCGGGTTTGGACCGGTTTCGGACCGGCGTCTCGATGAAACGCGTGGTCACGTAGGCCAGGACCAGTGAGAGTCCGATGATTGCGGTACCTCCCACAGGACCCACAGCCTCCCGCCCGCGGTAGACCAGGTAAATCACCAGGATAGGCCAGTGCCAAAGGTACAACGCGTACGAGATGTCGCCCAGTTTCACAAGGGGCCTCGCGGAGAGGATCCTGTCGGCGCCGAAGCGGCTTCCGGTGTCGCCGGCCACGATCACCGAGGCCGCCGCAAGGAGTGGCCACAGTGCGACATAACCAGGGAATCCGCGCTCGACGTCCAGCGCGAACCCAACTGAGAGCATCGCGGCGACTCCAATCCATCCGGCCGCAATGCGGGCCGCGCGGGGCAGCCTCAGGTAGGGCAGGGCCAGTGCAAGGAGCGTCCCGAGAGCAAATTCCCACAGCCGCGCGCGGGTGTCGAAGTAGGCAAACGTCTGGTTGGTGTTCGTCTCGTAAATCGAGAACGCAAGGGAGACTACGAACACCAGCCCGAACAGCACTGCTGTCAGGCGCCGGAATCCAATTCCCAAACGCCGTGACAGCAGGGCTGTGGTACCGAATAGGAGCGGCCACAGGATGAAAACCTGACCCTGAATGGACAGGGACCAGAAGTGCTGCAACGGGCTCGACGTACTTTGGTTGAATGCGCTGTAGTCGACGGCCTGGAATGCGAGCAGCCAGTTTTGAAAGTAGAGGAGGGAGGACCACGTCTGCTCCAGAATGCCGGACCATCGGGAGCGTGGAACGAATGCCACGGTGGCGGCCAACGTACCGAGCAGAACCACAACAACGGCCGGAAGCAGCCGGTTGAACAACCTTGCCCAATGCCTTCTCAGTCCAAGCGGCGCTCCCGATTCCATCCTCCGGACAAAGGTCAGGGTCATCAGGAATGCCGAGATGAGGAGGAACACATCGACTCCGCCCGAGACCCGGTCGAACCAGACGTGATAGGTGACGACCATCAGCACGGCGACCGCCCGGAGTCCCTGCACCTCGGGCCGGAACTTACGGTGCGCGGACTCACCGGCCGAGCCGAGGCGGGCCGCTGGGGGCTGGTCAGACCTGCCGCCTGCGGCGTGGTCCATCAGGGTGCTGCTCACATTCGTCCTCGCTGTCGGAGATGGCCGGGTGGCCGCCCTGATGCCTCATCCGCGATGGGCAGGGGTTGACGCCGGGGTCCTCCGCCGGCACCCCAGCATAGAGGACCTGTTACGTCACCGACCGGACCGCCACGGACTACGGGACACCGTCCGACCGCTCCGCCACATCACCGACGGCTTCAGGCCCCCGGTCTGACGTTGGGCCGGCCGAGAAGCAATTTGAATACCCCGGGTTGGATCGGCCTTGGCCCGGTCCAACCCGCCGCGGGCTCCAGCCGGTGGTCACGGGCGGGCCCGGGCTGCGTCTATGCTTAAGACAGAAGCTCCCAGCGGGCTTCGAGGAACCCGGCAAGCTCTCGCCAGCTGCCGGGTTCCGTTCGTTGTAAGGTAAGTGCGACGCCACAGCGCAACCCGTGGGGCCGCAACCGACTCCTCCCGGCCAACAGGAGCTCCGCGTGAAATCCAACGCCGATGACCCGCAGCGGTTCGACTTCCATCCCTGGCCGCGGCTGCCGCGCTCCGGCGGGCGCTCCACGGCACGGCTCGTGGTCGGCAGCATCATCCTCGCCATCATCGTTGTCGACACGGCCCTGTCCGGGCCCAACCTTGGCCGCATCATCGTCGCCTGCATCATCCTGTACGTCGTGACCGTCTGGATGAGGCGCCAGCGCCCGCAGCACCCGGGCCGGTAGCGCGGCGGCGCTCGCGGCGCTAGTCGTCGGCGGAGTGGCGGGACTCCTGGACCGCCGCGCACACAGCCGCAGGCGGGCCGTCCACCGCGCAGTGGCGCAGGGTCGCGGCACCGGTCACAGCGGACCCGGTAGTCCATGCGCCGGCAGCGCGGGCGGTCCGTGAACCGCCGGTGCCGGCGGTCTCAGCACCGGTGGCGTCTGCGGGCTTCGGCGTCGGTGCCGCCGGGCGCTCCGCCCCTTCGGGCAGCACCGGGTTGCGGACCGTGACTGCGGCCAGGACCGCCGCTGCGGCAAGGACCCCGGCGCACACCATCGCTGCGAACCGGAATCCTTCGGCGAAGACCGGGGGGTCCGTGTAGGCGTCCCCTGACAGTCCGGCGAGGGCCGGAAGCACCGCGATGGCGAGAAGGCCTGCGGCGCGGGCGACCGCGTTGTTGACGCCGGAGGCAAGGCCGGCCTGTGCGTCGGGCACCGAGGACAGCGCCGTGGACGTCAGTGGTGCGACCAGCAGGGAAAGTCCGAGCCCAAGGACGACAACCGAGGGAAGGACGTCGACCCAGTAGGACGCGCCCTCTCCGATGCCCAGCATCATCAGCGCGGCTACCGCGCAGATAGCCGGGCCCGCCGCCATGGGAATGCGGGGCCCGATGCGCACGCTCAGCGCACCGGCCCGGGATGACAGCAGGAGCATCAGCACGGTCACCGGCAGCAGCGCGATTCCCGCCGCAAGCGGCGAGAACCCTGCGACGACCTGCAGGTGAACGACGAGCAGGAAGAAGATCCCCCCGAAGGCCCCATAGATCAGGAAGGTGACGGCGTTCGTGGCACTGAACTGGCGCACCGCGAAAATTCCCAGCGGCAGCATGGGCCGCGCCAGCCTGTTCTCCGTGATGAAGAAAGCGATGGTGCACACCGTGCCGATTGCGGCCGCGGTGACCACGGGTGCCGCCAGCGGTCCGGCGGTGGGGATGTCGATCAGCGCGTAGGTCCAGCCACCCAGCGCCCCCGCCCCCAGCAGACCGCCCAGGTAGTCCGGGGTGCCGGTGGCCGACGGATTGCGGGTTTCCGGGACGTGGCGGTGGGAGATAATGACGACGACGACGGCGATCGGCACGTTGATGAGGAAGATCCACCGCCAGGAGACGCTCTCGACGAGCCAGCCGCCCAGGAAGGGCCCGATGGCCGTCGCCACACCTCCGAGTCCCGACCAGGCACCGATGGCGCGTGCGCGGTCCTCCCAGGCGAACGACGCCTGGATCATGGCCAGGCTGCCCGGCGTCAGCAGGGCCCCTCCGATCCCCTGGAGGGCGCGCGCGGCGATCAGGGTGCCGGCGTTGGGGGCCAGCCCGCACAGCAGCGAGGCCACGGCAAACCACACCACGCCGATGACGAAGACGCGCTTGCGTCCGTACCGGTCGCCCAGCGATCCGCCGAGGAGGATGAAGGCGGCGAGGGTCAGGGTGTAGGCCGTAATCGTCCACTGCAGGACCTCGAAGGGTGCATCGAATTCCTCGCCGATAGCGGGCAGCGCCACGTTGACGACCGTCGCGTCGATTCCCGCGATTGCCGACCCCAGAATTGATGCCAGCAACAGCCAGCGGCCTGACGCCGACCCGAACCGTACAACCTCGTTCATGAATTCTCTGCTTCCCGGCAGGCCTCCCGGCGGCTGCCAAGAGTCAGTGTCCCACCCACTGGAAAGCCAAACAAGGAAGGTGCCCGGGAACCGGCCAGCATGACGCGGCGGCTCCCGGACACCGGGAGTGCCCCAACGTCCACCCCCGCCGGAGGGGTAACCGGCCGGAACGGCGGCCGGCGGGAGCGGGCGCTCAGGAGTTGGAGGCCTCCTTGTTGACGTCCGTTGGGGAGTCATACTCCCGGTCGGGCAGCCCCCGCAGGGTTTCCATCACCTCGTCACCGGCGCCTGAGCCCTCCGCGTGCTTCACCAGGTCGTCCTTGGATACGGGGTAGTCGATCCCCCCGAGCGCCTTCTGGATATCGATCGGGCTTGGATTGGCCATTATGTGCATCCCTTCTGTTGATGGATCGATTCACTGGCCGAGGATCACCCCGGCAGCGTCTATGGCACGGTCGGTAACCGTCGTCGGTGATTCAAGGTGCACCGCCCCGGAGGGCAGCAGGCCGGCTCCTCCGTGGCGTTCCATGACACGCCACTGCGCCGCGATGTCCTCACCGGCGTGGGCGGGCGGAAGGTCCTCCCAGAAGTCGAACCCGCCGCACTCCTCCAGCGCACTGCGGTCGAACAGGACGCACCCTCCCACCCACGCGACCTTGTACAACAGCCAGGCTCCCGGTTCGAGGTCCAGCCCGGCGGCGGCATGGGCGAGGTTCGCGGCGTTATGGAGCGGCCACCGGGTGAAGCCGGGGCTCGAGGTCCGCACCCGTTCGGGAGCCACCCGGCCGTCCTCCCAGAATTCAAGGGGTGCGCGTTCCTGCGGGCGGTCATCCGTCAGGTAGGACAGGCCCTGGACGGCGGAGCCGACGAATCCCGCGCCGGAGGCGGTGAGTGCCGTGCGCATCCGCTGCAGCGTCCCCGGTTCGAGCCACACGTCGTTGTCCAGGAACAGGACACTGGGTGCCTCCGCGAGGCCGAGCAGGTGGCTGCGGTGCTCGGCCAGGCCCCGCCGGGGCAGGTGGCGCCCGCACTGCACGCCGCGGCCCTGGGCCCGGAGGACCCGCACCATGGCCTGCACCGCAGGGTGCTCCCAGGCCGGGTCGCCGTCGGTCTGGTCGCTGATGATGACCCGGAAGTCCGGGGTGTCCTGCGCAGCGAGGCCGGCGAGGGTCACGGCCAGCTCGGCTGACCGGGCGAAGGACGGGATGAGGACGTCGATCTCCGGGTCGGCTGCCCCGGCCGGTACGCCCCAGTCCCCCGACCAGCGCCGGGTCACGACGCGCCCTCCACCACCGGGCCGGGTCCGCGGATCTTCCGCAGCACCGCCGAGGTGGACTGTTCGGGAACGTAGTCGAGGATCCGCACCGACCCGCCGCAGGCCTCCACAGCCGGTGTCTCGGCCAGCATCTGTTCGGAGTAGTCACCGCCCTTGGCGTAGATGTCCGGGCGCAGGGCCTCGATCAGGGGCACCGGGGTGTCGGTGCTGAACACCGTGACGTAGTCGACGCAGCTCAGGGCGGCCAGCACACCGGCCCGGTCGGCGGCCGGGTTGATGGGGCGGTCGGGGCCCTTGAGCCGCCGCACGCCGTCGTCGTCGTTGACGGCGACGACCAGCACGTCGCCGAGCTGCTTCGCCTGGTTGAGGTACGCGGTGTGGCCGCGGTGAAGCACGTCGAAGCAGCCGTTGGTGAGCACGATCCTCCGCCCCTCCGCCCGCTCCCGCCGGATGGCCTGCAGCAGCTCGTCCGGTTCGAGCGCCGTCCCCGCGAAGCTGCCGAGGTGCTGGGCGAGATCGGCGGCCGAACAGACCGAGGTGCCGGCGCGGTGCACCACGATGTCGGCGCCCGCCTGGGCGAGGTCGAGGCTTGTGGTCAGCGGCAGCCCGGCGGCGCGGGCCGCGGCCAGGCAGGCCACGAAGGTGTCCCCCGCGCCGGAGGCCTGCTTTTCGGTGGCGGGCCTCGCCCAGGTGCGGTGGAACTCCCCGTCGGCGGTCAGCAGGACCGTGCCGTCCCGGTCGAGGGTGACGACGACGGCGGCCGCTCCACTGGCCTCGAGCAGGTCGGCGCTGCGCTCGCGCACCGCCCGCGCCCGGTCCCCCCGCGGGTCGAGCCGCTCCCCGAGCAGTCCCGCCGCCTCGCGGGCGTTGGGCGTGACCAGGTCGGGGCGCAGTGCGGCCCACGCCGCCGGGTCGTGGGCGTCGACGAGGGTCAGCCGGTCCCCCGGGGCGACCGCGAGCGCGTCGCGGACCTGCCCGTCGAGAACGCCGGAGCCGTAGTCGCACACGATGACGGCGTCGCTGCCGTCGACTGCGGCCGCGGCCTCGGCGGCAACCCGCGCAGCGGCACCGGCGGGCACGCTCCGGGGGGTCTCATCGAGGCGCAGCAGCACCTGGTCGCCGCCGAGGATGCGGTACTTGGTGGTCGTGGTGATGGCGGGATCCTCGACGAGGTGGGTGACGTCCACGCCCGCCTCGGCGAGCAACCCGCGCAGTCGAGCGCCGGCGTCGTCGGCACCAGTGAGCCCGCACAGCCGCACCCGGGCGCCGAGGGCGGCGAGGTTCATCGCGGTGTTCGCCGCACCTCCCGGTGCGTAGTCCCGGCGGTCGAGCTCCACCACCGGGGCCGGAGCCTCCCGGCAGAGCCGCTCGATGGTGCCGCTGAACCAGCCGTCGAGCATCACATCGCCCACCACGGTGACGACCGGCGAGATTCCGGCGATGCTCAGCGGAACCCAGCCGGCCAGGCCGCGGACCTCCTCGAGGCCGCCCATCAGGGTTTTCCCGCCGGAGGGGAACTGATGTGCACCACCTTGACGCGGGTGAATTCGTCGAGCAGTTCGGGCCCGTAGCCGAACCCCTCGCCGCTGATGCCCCGCGGCTGGGCCGAGCCGCCGGGGGCGCCGCCGAAGACGGCGTTGACCTTCACGGTGCCCACCGGAAGGGTGGCGACGGCCCGCTGGGCGTTGGCGATGCTGCCGGTCAGCACGGTCGCGGCCAGCCCGTACCGGCCGGACGCCGCGCGGGCCAGGCCCTCTTCGAAGCTTTCGACGACGCTCACCGGGGCTACCGGTCCGAAGGTTTCCTCGGTCATCACCCGCATCACCTCGGTGCAGCCCAGGAGCACCGTGGCCGGGTAGTGGGCGCCCGGGCCCTCCGGGATCCTCCCTCCGATGGCCCGCACGGCGCCGAAGGTGACCGCCTCGGACACCTGCGCGTGGACCTCCTCGCGCAGCCGCGTGTCAACGAGCGGGGCGAACGCTCCGCTGTCGTTGCGGCGCCGGGCCTGCTCGACGAGCGCCTCGGCGAAGCGCCCGGAAATGTCGTGGTGCACATAGATCCGCTCAACGGCCGTGCAGATCTGCCCGCTGTTGGCGAAGGCACCGATTGCGGCCTGCTCCGCGGCCCAGACCGGGTCCACGTCGGCGTCGATGACGAGCGGATCGTTGCCGCCGTTCTCCCGCAGCACATGCGTTCCGGTGAGCGCGGCGGCCCGGGCGATTCGCTCCCCCGTGGCGCTTGAACCGACGTGGGCGAAGACGTCGACTCCGCTCTGCCGGGTCAGGAGAGCGCCGACCTCGGCTCCGCCGGTGAGGGTGATGAGCACCCCGTAGGGGAAGGCCTGCGAGAGCACCTCCCCGAGCCGCATCCCGAGGTGGGGACAGCGCTCACTTGGCTTGTGCACCACGGTGTTGCCCGTCACCAGTGCCGCCGCGATCAACCCCACGGCGACGGCCACCGGGTCATTCCAGGGGGTCAGCAGGACGGCGACTCCACGGGGTTCGGCTACTGTGTAGTCGGCCGCGAGCACCGCCCCGCGCAGGGCGTGGCCCCGGTGCACCGGCCCCAGTTCGGCGTACTGCTCAAGGGCCGACACCCCTGCATGCACCCCGGCCAGCGCCTCCTCCACCGGCCGTCCGGTCTCGCGGGCGTTCAGCTCCGCAAGCGCTGGTGCCGCGGCCCGAAGGGCATCGGCGGCCGAGCGCAGGTGCCGGCCGCGGACCGCCGGGTCGGTGGCCGCCCACTCGGGGTGGACGGTACGGGCCAGGGACAGGGCGATCTCCACCTGCTCCGGCGTTGAGGGTTCGAGGGTTCCAACAACCGTCCCGTCCCGGGGATCAAGCACGGTGATCGCGTCGGCCTCTGGGGGCGAATCGACGTGGGAATTGGTGGACATCGCGCTCCTTGGCAGGTTCTCCGGGTCGGCCCGCGGCGGCTCTCGAATTCCGGCGGGTAGCTAGACCAATACCCCGGCGTCCATGCATTTACACAGCCCCGGCGCGGGGATTTAGAAATTGTCCTGGGTCCCCGCCGGACCCTATGGTTTCCTCAACACGGCCGGCGGAGACGGTGCGTCGACGCCGGAACGGACCGGGGATGCGGCCCGGGAGCGAATCAGGAGGGGATCATGAACCACGCCCTACCGGCGGTGGCCGAAGGCATCGACGCGACCGCCCGGGGAGTCGGGCCGGTGGGACCGGTCTTCGAGGATGTCGAGCGCATTGCGGTGCTGCGCGGCGGAGGCCTCGGTGACCTGATGTTCGCCGTGCCCGCCATCGACGCCCTCAAGGCCCGGTACCCCCAGGCACGCATCACCCTGCTGGGCACCCCGCTCGCCGCCGCGCTGCTCAGGGACCGCCCCGGGCCGGTGTCCGACGTCGAGATCCTTCCGGCGGCACCGGGCATCCGCGGGGGGACGGCTGACCCGCTGGCGGTTGAGGAGTTCTTCGACCGGATGGCCGCGCTGAACTTCGACCTGGCCGTCCAGATCCACGGCGGTGGGCGCAACTCGAATCCATTCCTGCTGCGCCTGGGCGCCCGGCACACGATCGGAACCCGGACCCCCGACGCGGCGGCGCTCGAGCGCACGATTCCCTACGTCTACTACCAGCACGAGGTCTTCCGCGCCCTTGAGGTTGCCGGTCTCGCGGGGGCTGAACCACGGATCCTCGAGCCGCGGATCGCGGTACGGGCCGACGAACTCGACGACGCCGCCCGGCTCGTGCCCGGCGACGGCCCGCTGGTGACCCTCCATCCGGGGGCGACCGATCCCCGCCGGCGCTGGCCGGCGGAATCCTTTGCCGCGGTGGCCGCGCTCGCGGCCGCCGACGGCGCCCGGGTCCTCGTGGTGGGCGACGAAACGGACCTCCCGGCGGCACGGGAGATCCTTCGGGTCGCACGCCGGCAGGCGCCCGGGGCCTCAATCACCTCGCTGGCCGGAGACCTCGACCTGGGCCAGCTGGCCGGGGTGCTTGCCGCAAGCACCGTGGTCGTCGGCAACGACAGCGGCCCCCGCCACCTCGCGCAGGCCGTGGGCACCCCGACCGTCGGGGTCTATTGGATCGGGAACGTCATCAATGCCGGTGCCATCGGCCGCGCGCTGCACCGCGTCCACTTCGCCTGGGTCACCGCCTGCGCCACCTGCGGCGTGGACGTGACCCAGGTGGGCTGGACGGCCGAACGGTGCGAGCACGACGATTCCTTCGTGGGCACCGTCCGGCCGGAGGCCGTCTACGACGATGTGCGGCAGCTTATGGCCACGAACCTTCCTCTTCGTGGCAGATGAGCATCTGGCGCACCTCGCAGCCCCGCGGCTGAGACAGGGCGAACAGGATGGCGGCGGCCACCCGCTCGGGGTCGTTGAGCCGTGAGTCGTCCTGCGGCTTGTACTGTTCGTCGCGGTCGTCGAAGAAGCGGGTCTTCATGCCCCCCGGGATGATGGTGGTGACCCCCATCCGGCCGGCGGTTTCGGCCGCGAGGGCGTGGGAGAAACCGACGACGCCGAACTTCGAGGCGCAGTAGGCGGTGGCGTCGGCCACCGCACGGATGCCGAGGGTCGAAGCGATCGTCACCACCCGTCCATGGACGGGCAGGAGGTAGGGCAAGGCGGCCCGAACGGTGGAGACGGTGCCGAGCAGGTTGACGCCCAGGACCTTTTCCCACTGCTCGGCCGGAACGTCTTCGAGCTTGCCGCAGCGGTCGATGCCGGCGGCGGTCACCACGGCGTCGAGCCCGCCGAGCGCCTCTCCCGCCTCCCGGACGGCGGCCTCGACCGCGCTCCGGTCGGCCACATCGACCTCGAAGGCCTTGACCCCGGAGACCCGGCTGACGTCGAGGTCGAGGACAACCGGGGTGCCGCCGGCGGCCAGGACGGCCTGCACTACGGCGGCTCCGAGGCCGGAGCCTCCCCCGGTGACGAGCACCCGTCCGGGGTTGGACGCAATCGGGGACCGCTGGTCAGTTGTTGGAGGTGTCATTTCTTCCTTTCGGTTGCTGCGGAGGTGCCCCCGGCCCGGCGGTTCGACCGGGCCGTCGCTGGGGCGGGGCCCGCTCAGCCCACGCGGGCCAGCGCGGCCGCGAGTTTCGTGGTGGAACGGGCCGGAATGTAGGGAACGGTGACGGTCCTGCCGCCCCAGCCGGCGACGAGGCGCGCCTCCGGCAGGTCGGCTGCGGCGTAGTCGCCGCCCTTGACCCAGATGTCCGGCCGCAGGCGTTCGAGGGCGTTTTCCGGTGTCGATTCTTCGAAGACCAGCACCGCGTCGACGCACTCAAGGGCGAGGAGCAGCTCCACCCGGTCCTCAATCTGCATGATCGGCCGGGTTTCTCCCTTGAGCCGGCGCACCGAGGCATCCGAGTTCAGGCACACGATGAGGCAGTCGCCCAGCCCACGGGCGGCGGCGAGGGTGCGGGCATGGCCGGCGTGAAGCAGGTCGAAGCACCCTCCGGTGGCCACCACCGTGCCGCCCGCCTCGCGCGTCCGCCGGGCCGTGTCGAGGGCGTCCGCGCCGGGGACGGCAAGTACCTCCGGTTCCCGGACGGCGCGGAGGGAGGAGACCCCGCCGGCACCCAAAAAGGCCGCCGCGGCCTGCACCGCCTCCTGCGCGGCGGCGTCGAGCGCATACCCGCGGGCCAGTGCGACGGCGAGGGTGGCGGCGAAGCGGTCGCCGGCGCCGCAGGGATCGGGGGCGGTGACCTTCGGGGCGGGAACGGCCTGGGGCAGGGCATCCTCCGCCGAGACCAGCGCGCCCCGTTCCCCCAGGGTCACCACCACGGCCCGGGCCTTCCACCGCGTGCGCAGGCGGTCGGCGGCCTCGGCGGCCGCGGCGGTCCGCTCTCCGTCGACCCCAGTGAACCGGAGCGCCTCGGCGAAATTGGGCGTCACCGCCGTGGTTCCGGGCAGCGGGTCGGCCCCCGACGGGTGGGGGTCCCAGACGACCGGGACCCGCCCCACCTGCCGCTCCAGCGCCTGGCGCAGGTCCTGGTTGAACAGCAGCCCCCGGCCGTAGTCGGCCACCACAATCGCCTCGGCGCGCTCGAGGGCGGCCGCCATCTCCGGGGTGCAGGCCGGCACCGGTGCCGGCGCGCACCCCTCATCGAAGCGCACCACGGGGTGCCCGGCGGCCCGGACCCGGGTCTTGACCGGGGTCGGGGCCCCGGACGGACCGGCGGTCACGGTGATCCCCTCGAGCTCGGCGCGCAGGAGGACCGCGGCGTCGTCGTCGGAGAGGACCGTGACCAGTTCGGTGTCGTGGCCGTCGCGCTGGAGCATCCGCGCCACCAGCCCTGCGCCGCCGGCCCGCCGCTGCACCGTGTCGACGTCGACGACCGGCACCGGGGCGTCCGGCGAGAGGCGATCCGCCGCTCCGGACAGGTCGGCGTCGAGGAGGACATCGCCGATCACCAGAACCCTCATGAGCGTTCCTCCCGGTACCGGCGCACTTCCGAATCGAACGCCCGGCACAGCGCGTGCAGGGCGATCAGGTGTCCCTCCTGGGCGTTGGCCGAGGCTGCCTCCACCGCAACGTAGTCGTCGACGCAGCAGCTGAGCGGGTTGGGCGCCGAACCGGTGAGGGCCCAGGTGGTGATGCCTGCCGCCCGGGCCGCCTCCACCGCGTGCAGCAGGTTCGGGCTTTTCCCGCTCGTGCTGAGCAGGATCAGCACGTCGCCGCGCCGGCCGTGGGCGCGCACCTGACGGGCGAACAGCTGGTCGTACCCGTAGTCGTTGGCGATCGCGGTTACCGCCGAGCTCTCGGCATGGAGGGAGATCGCGGAGAACGGCTCGCGCTCGCCGTCGAACCTTCCCACCAGTTCGGCGGTGAGGTGCTGTGCCTCGGCAGCCGACCCGCCGTTTCCTGCGGCGAGCAGCCGGCTTCCGGTCAGCAGGCGCCCGGCCAGTTCCACGCCCCAGCGGGCGAGGTGGTCCGCCTCGGCGCGCAGGGATTCGAGGGCGGGAAGGACCGCCGCCAGGTGTTCCACGACGGCCTTGCGGGAGTGCGCATGCCGCTCGTCGGAGAATCCGTCGAGTCCGGCCGGAAGGTCCCGGTCGTGCGCCGGCAGGGTGCCGAGGGGCCGGCCGGCGTTGAGGTATTCGGCGGTCACAGCGCCCTCCCTCCCGTGCTCTCCAGTGGGCGCGGCAGCGGATCCACCGGCGCCTCATCGGTCAGGCGTGCGCTGCGCAGCGTCAGCAGGTAGGCCTTTTCGGTGTCCGCGGCGATCCGGTTCCAGGAGTACCGGGCCCGGACCCGCCGGTAGCCGTTCCGGCCGAGTTCGGCGCCCCAGTCGGGGCTGTCGAGGATCTCCCCCACCGCACCGGCGATGGCAGCGGGGTCCTGCGGCGGAACGTGCCTGCCGGTGCGTCCGTCGACCACCGTGTCGACAAGTCCCCCGACGGCCGCGGCGACGACGGGAACCCCGCACGCCATGGCCTCGAGGGGGACGATGCCGAAGGGCTCGTACCAGGGCGCGCAGACAACGGCATCGGCGCTGCGCAGGACTCCGGGCATCTCCTCCCGCCCCACCTGGCCGGCGAACACCACCCGGTCCCCGACCCCCAGGTCGGCGGCCAGGGTCTTCAGCCGCCGTGCCTCAGGGTCCTCCTCGAGGCGGGCAGCGTTTCCGGGGCCGCCGACGAGCACAAGCTCGGCGTCGCACCCGCCGTCGGCGAGGATCCGCAGGGCGCGGATCGCCAGGTCCATGCCCTTGCGTGGAACCAGGCGTCCGACGGAAACGATCCGGTGCGTCCGCCCGCGGGGAGCCGCGGGCCCCGTCGGGGAGAACAGGTCGAGGTCGACCCCGCACGGTGCGATGGAGACCCGGGTGCCGGGGATGCCGAGCGCCTTGAGTTCGAAGACCTCGTCGCTGCAGGTGGCGATGATCCGGTCCGCACCCCGGCCGACGGCCGTCTCAAGCCGGATGCGCTCCGCGGGGCTGGTGTCCTCGCCGCCCTGATGGCGGCGCTTCACCGTGCCCAGGGCATGGAAGGTCTGGACCACCACCGGCCGGCGGGTGGTTGGGCACTGCGCCGCCGCGTCGAGGCAGGCCAGCCCGGACATCCAGAAGTGTCCATGGACCACCTCGGGCGGACGGGCCCCCCAGTCCGCCAGGATGCCCCGGGCGAAGTCCGGCATGAACGGCAGCAGCTGGTCCTTCGGCACTGGGCGGGGAGGACCGGCATCGACGTGGACGATGTCGAGGCCTGCGGCGGAGCGCACGCGCCGGGGCAGGCCGGGATCGTCCCGTCGAGTGTAGACCGTGACGTCGTGGCCGCGCTGCGCGAGGGCACGGGACAGTTCCGCGACATGCACGTTCTGCCCGCCTGCATCGACTCCGCCCAGGGCCGCGAGCGGACTCGCGTGTTCGGAAACCAGGGATATCCTCACTGCGCTCTCCTTTCAGTTACTGCCAGGACCCGCCCGCGCCCGGCAGCGGTATCCAGCACGTCGTCCCAGTCCGCCAGGAACCGGTCGAGGGAATAACGGTCGAGGGCGGCCCGGCGGGCGGCACGGCCGCGGGAACGGGCCTCGTCGGGGTCGGCCAGCAGCCGCGCAGCCATGGCCGTGAGGTCACCGACGTTCGTCGAGACGGCTCCGGCCTCGGGCGGGACCGCCCTCGCCGCCTCGGTGGTCGCCAGGACCAGCACGGGCATGCCAAGGTGCATCGCCTCAAGCAGGGCGAGTCCAAGGGAGGTCCACCGCAGGGGGTGGAGATAGGCGCGGGAGCGGGCCAGCCGGGCGTGGAGCTGCGCGGTGGGCAGGTCCCCACCGAGCCGCAGCCGCTCCGGGGGCAGCCCGAGCAGGTCCGGAAGGCCGTCGCCGCCCATGCCGAACACCTCAAGGGGTGCGGTGGGGGCAAAGCGGGCCAGCAGGTCGGTGCCGGTGACGCGTCCCCTGCGGACCGGTTCGTTGATGACCACCCCGAGCTGTTCCAGCTCCCCGGTGTAGAGCGGGCCGGGATCGACGATGCCGTGTTCGACGACGGTGGTCCGGGCCATCCCGTTGTCCCAGATCAGCTCGTTGAAATGCGTCACGTGGACCACGGGGATGAGGTCCTGCCCCGCGAGGGGATGAAGCGCCGACGGAACATCGCCCTTGGGCGTGTTGTGCTCGAGGTAGACGGCCGGCAGGTCCCGTCCTGGCGTGCGGTTCAGGAGCCGCTCGCACTCCGCGATCTCCTCGACCCGCTGCAGGACGACGACGTCGATGTCCTGCCCGGCGAGCTGTCCGGGCTCCACCTCACGCACCGAATCCGGCCAGTCCCTCCCCGCGCGGCCCAGGCCCCACGGCCCGCCCTCGGCGGTGGTGGGAAGCAGGTAGGTGTGGCTGCCGCGTACGAAGGCGTCGGTCCACCCTCCATGGACGTGCCAGAGCATGATCTTCATTGGCTCCTCCTTTCCCTGCCGCGCGTCTCCGCGCGGCCGATGCGGCGCCGTGAACCGAGCGAGGCGACTCCGGCGGTCAGCCGGCGGACCGCGTCGACGACCTCCTCGGGCTGGACGCTCGAGAGGCACGGATGGCCCGGCACGGGGCACGTCCGGGCACGGCTCAGGGCGCAGGGCGCGCCCTGGTCTCCGAGGAGCTCAACGGGCACCTTGTAGGGCGCCCACCGTACGGCGGGCACCACGGGCGAGAACAGGCAGGCCACCGGCGTCCCCACGGCGGCGGCGAGGTGGGCCGGCCCGGTGTTGCCGGTGATGACGGCGGCGGCGCCCTGCAGGACGGCCGCCAGGGACGCGAGGTCCGTGCGGCCTCCGAGGTCGAGCCCCTCGGGGCCGGCGACCGTCGCGGTCAGCCCGGTCTCCGCGGGTCCGCCCGTGACGACCACGCGGAAGCCCGCGGCGGTGAGCAGTTCGACGGCGGCGGCGTGGTGCAGCGGAGGCCAGGCGCGCGCCGGCACGGCGGCCCCGGGGTGCACGACGACATAGGGAGCCTCCCCCACGAGGGCCGAAACGTCGGGAAGGCCGGTGACGTGGAGGCGTCCATCGTCGTCCGGGGGGAGCTGGTAGCCGGCGGCCGCCGCGATGCGCAGCGCCCGTTCGGCCTCCGGCTGGTCCTCGGGGAAGTCCTCGCCGGGCTTGAGCCGGACATCGAGCAGGGACCCGGCGTAGTCGACCGACGCCCCCGTGATCCGCGCGATGCCGGCCAGCCGCAGCGCCAGGGCCAGCGGCAGCGGCGACTGGTGGAAGGAGGTGAGGATGACCGCCTCCGCGGCGCCGCATGCCTCGGCGGTGTCGATGACCTCCCGCAGCAGGCCGGAGGTGACCGGCGGCGCGGGATCGACGATCCAGGGCGCCGCCCAGGTGAGCACGTCCACGACGCCGGGCAGCAGCCGGGCCGCCGGTGCGCCCTGCGGCCCGCACAGCATGACCACCTCGGCCGGCGCTCCCCCGCGCCCGGCGGCGATAGCACGGACGGCCGGTCCGGCGAGCAGGACATCTCCCACGCTGTCGAGGCGGGCCACCAGCACGCGCCCGGTCACTGCGGATCCCGCCAGAGCAGCTCCACGGCCTCGCCGAGGGAGGAGGCGACGGCCGGCGCGGCGGCGATCTCCTCCGGGCGGGTCACGGCGGTGGGCACCAGGACACCTGCCGCACCGGCCGCCCGGGCGGCGCCCATGTCGGCGCCGATGTCGCCGATCACCGCCACTTCGGCGGGCTCCAACCCGAGCCTGCGGCAGGCGGCCAGGACCATGCCGGGCTCCGGTTTCCGGCAGGCGCACCCGTCGCCCGGGCCATGGGGGCAGACCTCCCAGACGGCGAAGGGGCCAAGGATCTCGTCGATGCGGGCATGAACGGCGTCGACCTGCGCGCGGGTCAGGAGCCCCCTCGCTATCCCGGACTGGTTCGTCACCACCCCCACCGCGACGCCGGCGTCCCGCAGCCGGTCAAGGACCTCCCGGGCACCGGGCATCGCCTGGACGAGCGCCGGCTCACCGTTGTACGGGACATCGACGACAAGCGTTCCGTCGCGGTCGAAAAGGACCGCCTGGGGAGCGGCCGCAGCCAAAGCCCTGCTTCTCATACAAGCTCTGTTCCCGAGAAGAAGCAGTGCTAAACACTTGAAGGCAAACTTCTTTCCGCCCTGCCGCCGGAAGTGCCCGGCCCTGCGCCCGCTTCCTCTGCAAGGATGGGGCCATGGCATCGAACCTCGCCGCGTCCCCGCACCCGGACGGCCGGCCGGAACTGCTCGCCCTGCGCGCCCTGAAGCTGGGGGACCTCCTGGTGGCCGTGCCCGCACTGCGCGGGCTGCGCCGGGCGTTCCCCGGACACCGCATCCGGTACGCCGCCCAGGCCTGGCTCGCACCGATCGTGGCGCTCACCGACGCCGTCGATGAGCTGCTCCCGACGCACGGACTCGATGAGCCCCTGGACCTCGCCCCCGGGAGCATCGACATCGCCGTCAACCTCCATGGCAGCGGACCCGAGAGCCGGGGGCGGCTCGAGGAGATCGCTCCCGCCCGGCGCATAGGCCACCGCTCCCCGGGGTGGGACGGCCCGCCCTGGCAGGACGGCGTCCACGAGCGGCACCGGTGGGCCGGCCTCGTCTCCTGGCACGGAGTGCCGGCCGACCCGCTGGACCTGCGCCTGCGCATCCCCGATGAGGAAAGCTCCGCGCCCGGGGCCGTCGTCGTGCACGTCGGGGCCGCGTATGGGAGCCGGCTGTGGCCGGTGGACCGCTTCGCCGCCGTCTCCAAGGCGCTGGCCGGCGCCGGCCACCAGGTCCTGCTGACCGGCAGCGCCGGCGAGCGGGCGCGGGCGCTGGCGGTCGCCGAGGCCGCGGGGCTCCCCGAACCCGCCGTCGTCGCCGGGGAGGTGCCGCTCGAGCGTTTCGCGGCGCTCGTCGCCGGGGCCAGCCTCGTCGTGTCGGCCGATACCGGCGCCGCCCATCTCGCCTCCGCCTACGCCCGCCCCTCCGTCGTGCTCTTCGGGCCGGCGCCGGTCGAGGAGTGGGGCCCTCCGCCCGGGCCGCACATCGTGCTCACCGATGCCTCGAAGCGGGTCGGCGAAACCTTCGCCACGGAGCCTGACCCCGCGTTGCTCGCGGTGACCCCCGA
>NZ_CADCTE010000173.1 GCF_902805515.1 uncultured Arthrobacter sp.
GGTTGGAGTCCGGTTCGAGTCCCACTTCGGGCACATGTTTCTCCTAGTCAAAGCCACTTTTGTTCTCTGAGTGTGGACAGCCGTCCCAATTCTGCGGTCCGGGAGCCGGTTTTGGTGGCTGTTCTGGAGTTTTCCTGGGGCTGGGTGCCGCCTTTCTGTCGCGGAGCCCGGTTTGGGCGTTCTTACTGCTTCATGGGGGAGTGGGGGCGTAGCTACATGACTGTGGTGCGGGCTTTGACCTGGTCATCCTCATCGCTGAGCGAGTTGATGACTCATGAGCATCATCACCACGAGCAGACTTGAGTTGCTACGACGTCCTCTTCGGTCGCTGGCGGCCGCAAAGACACTGGATGCGGCCATATCGGATCCGGGGCCCGACACCCAGACCCCGTCCGCAATCTTCCCCACTAGGCCGACTCCGGGCCGGGACGCCGGTCGAAACCGCAGGACGGGGTTCGCGCCGCGATTGACCGACGGTACGGAGGGGACGGGGAAGCTCCACGGGGTTGCCGCGCGTGGCTTGCCCGGGTGCTGCGGTGGCGGTTGTCGGTAGCCGGTGTGCCTCTGTGGGCTTGATGGGTTCGTCGCGTTGCGGTTGTGCCGATGCGACGCCGGCCGACCGTGCCGTGGCCGGTTTATACCACTCGGTGGCCTCGTGCTAACCGGTGGTGTGTGTGGCATCTCTACTGCGGAAGGTTTCGGTGGCCCGGGATCAGGATTGCGACGACGGCCGCTGTTGCGATGAAGATGAGCCCGGCGGTGAAGAAGGCCGCTCCGTATCCGTCGGTGACCGAACCACTGGATTCAGTGACGGTCGCCGCGATACTGGCCAGCAGTGCCAGACCAATGCTTCCTCCAATCTGCTGTACTGCATTGATCGCGGCCGAGGCCGGGCCCGCATCTTCCGGGAGGGTTCGCGATGTGGCCCGGTTGATGGAGGTTGACACCGAAGTGCCCAGGCCGATGCCGAGCAGGAGCAGGGGAGTGAGGATGCCGCCGAAGTAGGTTGAGTCCTCGGTCAGGAAGGAAAGCCAGTAAAGGGCGCCGGCCGCGATAAGCAGGCCGTTCACCGTGAGTGTCCTTTGGCCCAGCCGATCGAGCAATAGGGAAGGTACGGCGGTGGCCGCGGCCATACTTGTCAGCACCATAGGCAGGAAAGCCAGGCCCGTCATCAAGGGAGAGAACCCGTACTGTTGCTGCAGCATGTACGTGAGGAACAGGGTGGCCGAAAAGAGGCTGATGACCGCTATGAAAGCCGTCACCAATGCACCGCCCCGTGCCCGGTCCAGGATGACCCTCAGGGGCAGAAGAGGCGATGCCACATTGCGCTGGACGAGGAAGAATGCTGTCAAAAGTAAGATCCCTGCTATGAGCGGCGCAATGACCCTGCCGGAGGCCCAGCCACTGGTCTCGGCGATCGAGAGGCCGAAGACAAGGCAGAAGGACCCCCCTGCGACCAGGACGGTCCCCGGTATGTCCAACCGTGGACGTTCCACCGGACCCGGGCTTGGCAGTGCCGCAAAGGCGCCGACGAAGGCGACCGCGGCGAACCCTGCATTGACGTACATGCACCACCGCCAGTTGAGGTATTCGGTGAGCACCCCGCCCAGGAGCATGCCAACCGCGGAGCCCGAAATGGCGATGGCAGCGAAGATGCCGAAAGCCCGGGCACGCTGACGCCCAGAGGGGAACATCACGGTCAGCAGCGACAGGGCGGCCGGAGCCAGCAGGGCGCCGAAGACGCCCTGCAGGGCGCGCGACAACACCAAAATGGGGAAGTTCGGAGCGAGTCCTCCCAGGACGGAAGCAACAGCGAATCCGGTCACCCCGATCAGGAAGGAACGCCGGCGGCCAATAATGTCACTTAAGCGTCCGCCCAACATCAGCAGGCTCCCGAATGCCAGAGCGTACGAGGTGACAATCCAGGCTCTTTGACCATCGCTGAAGCCAAGGTCCGCCTGCGCCGACGGCAGCGCAATGTTCACGATTGAGTTATCAAGCGTGACCATCAGCTGCGCCAGCGCTATGACAGGAATCGCCCAGCGCGACGGACGCGGTGATATTCCTGTCCCCGTCGGTGAAATGTAGGGCGTTAAGCGAGAACCCGTGTCGGATAATTCGTCGGTGGAGCCGGGATTATTCATCGGAATTCCGTTCGTAGTAAAGCAAGGTTTCGGCAGGGCCTGAGCGGATATGGCGAGTCGAGACTGTGGTGGTACGGGACGGGCTGGTCAGTGACAGTGGCCGCCCGTCCCGTAAGGTGATCGCTCGCAGCCGCGCAGCAGGTCGTTGAGGAACCCGGCGCGGCTCAGCCGCGGGCACACGCGGTTCCGGCAGCTGCACGCGCTGCCCGCGTTACAGCGCGACGACGACCGTCCCGCCGGTGCGGCGGTCGTTCTGACTGATCACCATGGCGGATCGGGCAGCCATTGGTTGGTTTTTGATCTGTTTTCTATGCCGCGCACGTTGTCGGCGGGGCGCTTCTGGCTGCTGATTCTGCCTGCCGTTCGGCGGTCAGAAGGGGTTGGAGCAGAAGCGAGGCCTGATGCTCGGTTAAGGCGTGCGGGAAGCTGATCGTTAGGTGCCCGACCGCGAGGGCTGCGGTCATCCAGTAGGTCCCTTCGGTGCTGCCGATAACCCGGGCGACCATGACCCGCAGCCGCACCTGATCGATGCGTCCTGCATGAGAGGCCAGTGCGGCCACGGCGGGTGCATAGGCGGTATGCGTTTGAATCACCGCGTGCCGGTCGGCAGCTGCCTGCAGGGCCGCGGGGGTCCACTGGATGCCAAAGATCCGGGGGGAAGGAAGCGTTTGGGTCTTCATGGTTTTTCCTCAAGGAACTATTGCGAGCGTTGCCGGCCGGCCGGCCGGCAACGCCCGGTTCAGGCGGCGGCGGGTACCGCCCGGTTAACCCGCGCGGCTGCGGATCGGCGCGGGAGAAGACCCGGGGTGGTGCCTACCGGTGGGAGGGTATGAAGGCGTCGCTGACCGGTGCGGGGGTGCCGTCGGCGGCGTCGCCGCCGACGGGCAGCAGCACCCCGATCAGTACTGCGGATTGCGGGCCTTCCATAAGTCCTCCACGCGGTCGTGGCGCAGATGGTCCGGGGTCTAGAGAAGGCCATCCCGGGCTGCGGCGTAGACGGAGGGCACGGTGGGGGAGAAGCCGAGTTCGCGGATGAGGGTGCCGTCCAGGCGCCCGAACCACGGGTTCGCGAGGGGCTCGTTCGAGCCCTCGAGCGGCTGCCCGGCGAGAAGGGCGAGCTCGTAGACGGTGGTAGGGGAATCGTCGGTGACGTTGACGATGCGGCCGTCCATCACTCCGGTCAGGGCGAGGCGCACGGCGCCCGCGATATCGCGGTGGTGTGCCAACGAATACGTCTGTGCCGGGTGCAGGCCGAACTGTTTGGTGAGCACGGGGATGGAGGCGAGGTGGCCGTCGCCCTCTCCGTACACGAACGGGAACCGCAGGACCGCCCAGGTCAGGCCGCTGCCCTGCAACAGCTGCTCCGCCGCCACCTTGCTCGCCCCGTAGGCGGGCTTCGGCGACACTTCGTCCGTCTCGAGCGCTGGTTGTGTGGCATCGGGATTATAAACGTTGCCAGTGCTGCTCATGATGACCCGGGCGTCCGGCGCGTGCTCCTGCACGGCGGTAATCAGGTTGCGGGTGCCGTCGAGGTTCGCGCGCCAGATTGCCGCTTCGTCCTGCGTGCGGAACAGCGCCGCCAGGTGGACCACCACATCCACGCCTTCCGCTGCAGCACGCAGCGTGCCGGGATCGGCCAGGTCACCGCGGATGGCGGTCACTCCGGAGGGCAGCTCGACGTCGCCGCGGGTGAGTGCCCGGCACTCGAAGCCGTCGTCCGCCAAGCGCGGTAGCAGCCGCGAACCGACGAGGCCCGTAGCACCGGTAAGTAGTAGAGTTGCCATGATTATCTCCTTAGTTGATTATCAGTGACGCTGACGATCAGCTTAGCGGTAAACTGGGACAATGGCAACACCTCGAAACCCGTCGCCGCGGCTCAGCGCCCGACTGACGTACCTGCTCAAGCGCGCCCTCCTCGATCTCGAGGAGCAGCACGCCGAGCACCTGGCACCGCTCGGAATCAGCGGGCGCGAGCTGGGCGTCCTGCTCCTGCTCGACGACGAGGATGCGGCATCGCAGCAGCAGGTGGCCACACGCCTCCGCGTCGACCGGACCACCATGGTCGGGCTGCTCGACGGGCTCGAGGCCAAGGGGCTCGTGGCACGCCGCGCCGATGCCGCGGACCGGCGCCGCAACGTCCTCGAACTGACCGGGGACGGGCGCACAGTGCTGGCCCGGGCCATCCACGCCAGTGACGAGGCGGAGCGGCAGCTCCTCGCCGAGCTCGACGACGACGAGTCCGCGCAGCTGCGCACACTCCTGACGCGCTTGGCCCGGGGCCGCTCGGAGCGCTAGGGCTTCCCACTCCGACCCGCCGGGCGCTCACCGACCTCTTGCTTTTTTGTTAGGCACCTGACAATAATTGAAAGGTACCAGACAAAAAAGGAGGAGTTATGTCCGTAGAACGCATCGCCCTGGTTACCGGGGCCAACCAAGGGGTCGGCCTTGAGGTCGCCACCAAGCTCGCCGCCAACGGTGTCACCGTCTACCTCGGCTCGCGCGACCTCGCCCGCGGCGAGGCAGCCGCCGCCGGCATCCCGACGGGAGCAACCGCGATCCAGATTGACGTCACCGACCCTGTGTCGATCGCCGCCGCGGCCGAGCGGATCCGCGCCGAGCACGGCCGTCTCGACCTGCTCGTCAACAATGCCGGCATCTCGAACACCCGCACGGGCAGCCTGACGCCGGAGGAAATGGCCGCGTCGGCTACCGCGGGCATCGCCTCGCTCTTCGAGGTCCGCGCCATCTGGGATGTCAATGTCTTCGGCGTGCTCGCTGTCTACCAGGCGATGCTGCCGCTCCTGCGCGCGTCGTCCGATGCCCGAATCGTCAATGTGTCGAGCGCGGTCGGCTCGCTGGCCATGAACGCCGACCCGGACTTCCCTTATCGCACGGCCTACGGGCCCGGGTACGCCGCGTCGAAGACGGCTGAGAACGCCATCACGCTGGCGATGATGATCGAGCTCGAGCAGACCGACATCAAGATCAACCTCGTCTCTCCGGGCTTCACCAGCACCGCGCTCAACAACTTCGCAGGCACCGAGTCGATCGAGGACGGCTCCCGCGAGGTCGTCCGCGTCGCGCTCCTCGGCCCCGACGGGCCGACGAACACCTTCACGCGCTGGGAGGACACCGCCATCCCGTGGTAATCATGGGGGATGACTGACGAGGCGGACCAGCACGATTCGGTCGGGGCGTGGGCGAAGAAGTACCACCTCACCTCGCGCGCCCTGATCGAGTCGACGCTGCGCGAGCACGACCTCGGGCCGACCCAGTGGTACGTGCTCCACCAGCTCGTCCACGGAGGACCGACGCTGCAGCGCGACCTCGGCCAGCTCCTGCGGATCGAGCGCGCGACGCTGAGCGGTATCGTTGCCACCCTGCTCCGCAAGGGCCTCATCACCCAGACGCCCGACGCGGTCGATCAGCGCCAGCGGCTGCTGAGCATCACCGAGGCCGGACGGAACCTGTGGACGGGCCTGCCCGACCCCGTCGCGCTGACGCTGGCTGTCTCATTCGACGGTGCCGACGAGTCCGACCTCGCCGTCACCCGTCGGGTGCTTCAGGACGCGGTCCGGCGGATCGAGGACCACCTGGCCGCGCAGGACGCGGCCGGGCGGGGACGCTGACCGGCGGTACCAGGACGGCCCTGCGAGAACCCATACGTGTCATCCCAGTTGACGTCCGGCGGATTCACGCGCTCCTTGCAACAGGAGGTTTCCGATCAGTTCGATGGTCTTCCTGAACTCGAGTCTTTTGCGCGGCCGGCTGTTCAGCTCGGCGGCCCCCGGTCGAGGTCGGCGGCACTGTCGCCTTCCATCGGCCCACGCAGCACCGGATTTCTGTGCAGTTTCACCGGTTTCGGCCGTGAAGCGCACTCATAGGGCATCGCCTGGGCGGACGTCGCCGTTCGGGTTCGGCGTGACCAGCGGCAACGCCCCCAGCTCGGGAGCCATGGACAGGGCTCCATTCGTTAGGCGGGTATCTGCCAGAAGGCCCAGATCTCCGGCGCAAGCGGCCGGCGAAGTTCCCTCGAACCACCGGCCCGGGTGCCGAGCTAGACTTGCGTGATGAATATCCCGGACCCCGCGCCGCGGCCCGAGGTGCCGGACTTCAGCCCCGTGATCGCATTGCTCACGGTGGCCCGGAGATGGGACGCGGAGCTCAGCGGTGCCCTGCGTGATTTGAGGCTGACTACGCGGAAATATGCTTTGCTGGGCCATATCAAAAGCTCCCCGGGAATCTCCTTCAGCGAGTTGGCGCGTCGCTCCCGCATCACCGTCCAGAGTGCCCATGTGGCGGTAGCCGCGTTCATCACCGATGACTGGGTCCGAGACACCACGTCACATGCCGGCTCGAAGTCAGTCCTGGAGCTGACGGTCGAGGGGGAGAAACTGCTCGCTGCCGCCGCAGCGCGGTTGCGGAACCTCGACGCCCAGTTGGGGCAGGCGCACGGACCACTCGCGGATGCACTGCTCGTCATGATGCGTGAGCAGTTTGCGCCGGGCACGCAGGCCGCCGGCGGGTCAGGGAACGCCTCTGCCTGACATCCGTTGCTGATCGCCCGCACACCCGTTCCTTCAGTTAGACTGAAGGAGTGGAACCATTTCTTTTATCCGTGCACGTGGTTGCAGGAATTCTCTTCGTTGGCCCTGTCGCGGTGGCCGCCAGCTTGTTTCCCCGGTTCGCGCCGGTTAGCGAAGGGGCGCCCGAACGTCGGGCAGGAGAGCGGGATGCCCGCACGGCCGCACTGTTGCACCGCATCTGTCGCGTCTATGGGACGACCGCGATCATCGTGCCCGTCGTCGGCCTACTCCTTGCCGTCGTGCAGCAGCGCGTAGGAGAGGTATGGATCACCGCCGCGATGCTCCTCACGGCGGTGGCCGGAGGTCTACTCGCCCTGCAGATTGTTCCCCGGCAGCGTGAGGCTTTGAGCATTCCTGACACCGGCGTGCAGCTGCGGCGGCTGGGCATGTTCGCCGGCTTGTTCAATGTGCTCTGGTTCGTGGTCGTGGTCATGATGATCGTCAGGCCGGGATCGGACTACTCGTGAACCTGCCGAGCCGAGGCGTGCTGCGGGCACTGGCCCTCCTGTCGGTTCTTGAGCTCCTCAGTGTCACCGCGCTGTTGATCAACCTGGCAACCCTCCATCTCCGGCCCGTCACCGCGCTGCTCGGCCCCACGCACGGCGCACTTTTTCTCGCGGTGGCCGTGACGGCACTGCTGGCACGCGGTCTGCTGCCACGCACCCGCTGGATGGCCCTCATCCCCGTCGCCGGTGGCGTCCTCACCCTCGTCAACGTGCGCATCGAGCGCGCCCGGGCAGGATCTGCCGGCTCCGTCCACAAGGAGACCCTGCTGTGACCGACCGAGATTCCCGCTTTGACACATGACCGGGATGTCGACCCATCCACCTCGAGAGGAACCTGCCGTGCTCGCTCAGATCGTCTGTACCCGGCAGCTTTCCGTCGCTTGTTCAAACACCGGCCGAGCCAACCCACTATCGTCCTTTTAGACCCATCCGATCAGAATCCAACCCGTTAAGCCGCTTCGCGGCGTCGGTGACGCAGTTCTCGGGAGTAGCTCCACGATTGCGCCGGGCATTAGCAAGGACTGTCTCAGCGGACAATGCTGTTGTCATGGACGAGGGACAGTCGGGCCTTGACGCTTAGCAGGGTTTCAATGATGAAGTCCTCCCGGTCGCCGTTCAGGCGGCTGATGGGCACCGCGACGCTGAGGGCGTCCACTGTTGAAGACGAGAAGGGCAGGGCCACTCCGAAGCAGCGCACGCCCAGACAGGACTCTTCGCTTTCCATCGCGTATCCCACATGGGCCGCCTTCTCGATGATCGCCAGCAATGTGCCCCGGTCCGTGGTCGCCTGTGAGGTGAGGGGCTCAATCTTCTCGGGGATGAGCGCTTCACGGATGTCGGCCGGCTGCGCAGCGAGCATCGCCCGGCCGAGGGACGTCGCGTAGGCAGGGAGGCGCCGACCGACCGCCGAGTGCATCCGTAGGGGGTGTTTGGACTCGCGCTTAGCGGTGTAGATGACGTCGCCACCCTCCAGGCGGCCGAGGTGTACGGTTTCCTCGGTGGCGGCTGCGATCTCGTCCATCACCCCGGCAGCACGCGAGAGAACCGGGTCCCCGTCGAGATAGGCCGAGCTGACGGTTAGTGTGTGGATCCCTAGTTGGTAGACGCTCCCGGTCGGGTCCGTGTCCAGCCACCCGCGGGTGCTCATAGTGCGCAGGAGTGCGTGCAGGCTGCTCTTCGGAATGCCCAGGCGATGTGCGAGCTGCAGCTGGGTGCCAGGACCGTAAGCGGCGATGTTGTTGAGGAGGTCGAGCGCGCGGGCCGCAGATTTGACCTCCCCCGTTGAGGAGCTGTCGCCCACCATCTTGTTCGTGTCCATCCAAGACCTCCTGGTCGTTAAGGCACGACCTTGCGCGCTCAACACCGATTCTACTTCATGGTCCACATATGTGGACGTGTTTCGACCCCTTGATTGTGATGAAGATCATAGCTATTGTCCTTGGTAGTTCACATAGTCGAACGTGGTTCAGATACTGAGGAGAGCGCATTGATAAAGGTTAGGTATTCCGCCTCGCCGGCCAGCGTGGAGACGGCCACGACGGCGGACCTACGGGAGAACTTTCTCGTCCAAGGCCTGTTCCGCTCCGGCGAGGTGCACGGTGTCTACTCGCACGACGACCGGCTGGTGATTGGGGGAGCAGTGCCAGGCGACGTTCAGCTCGAGTTGCCGGCCTGGAACGTGCTCGGCTCCGCCTCCCACCTCGAGCGTCGCGAGCTGGGCATCATCAACATCGGGCATTTAGGTCACGTCCTGGTCGACGGGGAGAAGTTTGACCTTCACCACCTCGACGGCCTGTTCGTCGGGCGCGGTAGTGAGGTCATCTTCGCTGGCCCCGAAGCGGTGTTCTACTTTGTCTCGGCACCCGCGCACGCGACGTACCCCACAACTGCATTGAGTCACCCGGAGATCGAACCGGTGGCGCTCGGCTCGCCGCAGGGCGCAAACGAGCGCAGTCTTTACCGCTACGCCTGGGGCCAGGAGCTGCAGACGTCGGTTCTCCAGTTTGGTCTGACCGTCATCGCCGACGGCTCCGTGTGGAACACCTTCCCGCCGCATCTGCACGACCGGCGCACCGAAGCCTACCTGTACGTCGATCTCGACGAGGAGGACCGGGTCTTCCACTTCATGGGCAAGCCCGGCGCGACCCGCCACCTGGTCGTGCGCAACCGTGAAGCCGTCATCTCGCCGCCCTGGTCGATCCACTCGGGCGCTGGCACCGGCTCCTACGCGTTTATCTGGGCCATGGCAGGGGAGAACAACGCGTACACCGACCTCACCCCCGTTCCACTGGAGGACTTGTGAGCACGCAGCTTGAGGCTGAACGCCGTTCCCCATTCGACCTGCACGGAAAGACCGCGGTCGTCACCGGTGCCGGCCGCGGCTTGGGCCAGGGTGTTGCGTTGGGCCTGGCCGAAGCCGGCGCGGATCTGGTGCTGCTCGGCCGGCCGGGCAGCCAGGACTCCACCCGTGACATGGCTCGGAGCCTGGGGCGTGGGGTCCAGACTGTCGATCTAGACGTCGCGGACCATGACGCCGTCGCGCGCGTCAGCGCGGAGGTGACCGAAAGCCGCCAGGTCGACATCCTGGTCAACAACGCCGGAATCATAGAGCGCGAGGACACCGTCGGACTGAGCCCGGAGTCCTGGAACCGTGTGATCGACACCAATCTCAGTGGACTCTTCTTCCTGAGCCAATACTTCGGACGCACCATGGTCGGGCGCGGGTCCGGCAAGATCGTCAGCATCGCCAGCCTGCTCGCGTTCCAGGGTGGGATTCGCGTCGTGTCGTACGCCGCCAGCAAGCACGGGGTCGCCGGCATCACCAAGGCGTTGGCGAACGAGTGGGGCCCGTCCGGTGTGCAGGTCAATGCCATTGCCCCCGGTTACATGGCCACCGACAACACGAGCGCGCTGCGGGAGGACCCCGACCGCTCCCGCGCGATTCTTGAGCGGATTCCCGCTGGACGGTGGGGGACGGCGGCCGACGTCGCCGGCGCGGCAGTATTCCTCAGCTCCTCGGCGGCCGACTACGTCAACGGCCACATCCTCGCCGTCGACGGAGGTTGGATGGCCCGTTGAGCCCCGAGCCCAGCCACACGACTCCCATCCCACCGCAGCCGCGCTGCGGCAACTCCGCACCCGAGCGGCAGCCCGCCGCACATCAGTCCCTTCCGCGAAACTCCCGGCACCGAAGAAATCGAGGATCGATATGAAATTCACCTTTCGTCCCGCCGCAGCCCTCATCGGCCTGTCCCTGGCCGCCACGGGTCTTGCCGGATGCAGCGAGCAGGCCGGTGGAGGCGGCGGCACCGCCGAAGCCGGCACGTGCGCTCCCGCCGACATCACGCTGGTCGGCCAGGTCCGCAACGAATCCAACCCCTACGAGGCAGCCTGGCTCGACGGCGGTGACGCGTTCGCCAAGTCCGTCGACCTGACCCAGGAGCGTCTCACCTACGACGGTGACTCCACCAAGCAGCAGGAGCAGATCAGCCAGCTGCTCGCCGGCGACACCGAGTGCCTCGTCATGAACATCCTGCCCAACGGTGACTCCGATACGCCCCCGATCGTGGAAGGGGCCGAGGAGGCCGGCGCCTACCTCGTCACACAGTGGAACAAGCCGGCCGATCTCAACGTCACCGACTACGACCAGTGGCTCAGCCACATCACCTACAACGGTGTAGAGTCCGGCAAGCAGATCGGGGACGCCCTGGCCGAGGCCATCGGCGGTTCGGGCGGCATCATCGCACTGCAGGGCATTCTCGATACCGGTGCTGCGAAGGACCGCTTCGCGGGCCTGGAGGAGTCGCTGGCGGCCAACCCGGACGTCGAACTGCTCGATGACCAGACGGCCAACTTCTCCCGCGCCGAGGCGCTCGAGGTGACCAAGACGCTGCTCACCAAGCACGGGGATGACGTCAAGGGCATCTGGGCCGCCAACGACGACATGGCGCTGGGTGCGCTCGAGGCGCTGCAGCAGGCCGGCCGCACGGACGTGGCAGTCGTCGGAATCGATGCGGTGCCGGACGCGCTGACCGCGATCGAGGACGGGGCGATGACCGCGACCGTCTCGAGTGACGGTCCGTGGCAGGGAGGCATCGGCCTGGCCATCGGCTACTGTGTCGCCACCGGTGAGCTGTCGGCCGAGGACATCGCTGACGAGGACCGTGCCTGGTTCGCAGAGCAGTTCCTGATCGACCAGGACAATGTCGCCGACTTCGTCTCCCCGGAGACCGACGACGCCGACTTCGAGTGCGACAACGTCTTCAGCCGGTCGCAGGGCGCGATCTCGTGAGCACGGCATCCCCCGCCGAGGACGTCGAGGTCGCCGCGGCGCGCCGCCCCCAACCTCGGCGGGGGGTGTCGTTCCGGGACGCCGGTCCCCCGATCGCCCTGATCGTCATCTTCGCCGTCTTCTCGGCATTGAGCCCTGACTTCCGGACCCTCGGGAATGTGCAGAACATCCTGGACACGGCGGCTGTCCTTGCCGTCGTGACCTGCGGTATCACCTTCGTGCTGATGATGGGGTCCATCGACCTCTCCGCTCCGGGGATCATGGGAGCGTCGGCCATCGCGGTTGCGCTCCTGGTCGCCAACAACCGCAACGACAACGCCCTGGGTCTGGTTGGTGTCCTGATCGCGGTGCTCCTGGCCGCCGCGCTCGGCTGCCTGAGCGGACTCGCCCTGGTCCTGTTGAAGGTGCCCTCGTTCATGACGACCCTCGGCATCTCGGCCATCGGGCTCGGGCTCGCTACCCTCATGTTCGCCGGGGTGCAGCCAAACATCACCGACACCATGCTCGAGAGCTGGGCCGTCGATCGTCTGCTCGGTTTTTCCTACCTCACCTGGATCGCGGCCGCCTGCGTTTTGCTGGGCTGGCTGATTCAGCGCTACTCCCGGCTCGGCCGCTACGCGTTCGCCATCGGCGGTGCGGAGGAAGTGCTGTCGCTCTCCGGCGTGAAGGTGGCCCCGTACAAGATCGCCGTTTTCACTCTCGCGGGCGCGTTCTACGGGCTCGCCGGCGTCATGGTCACCAGCCAGCTCAGCGCCGGCCTCGTCCAGGCGGGCAAGGGTTTCGACTTCGCGGCCATTACCGCGGCGGTGGTAGGCGGCACCCTCCTTACCGGTGGCCGCGGCGGCATCCTGCATTCGGCCGTCGGCGTCCTGCTTATCACCGTCCTCACCAACGGCCTGGTTCAGGTCGGCGTCAGCCCCTACTGGCAGGGTGGCGTGCAGGGCCTCATCGTCGTCGCCGCGGTTGCAGCCGCGGTCATTCCGCAACGTCGAAGGAACCAGGTAACCAAATGACCACTGATCAGCAGATTGAGGCCGAGGCGAACGCGCCCGGCCCAGTGCACGCGCTCGAGGTGCGTGGCCTCGTCAAGCACTACCCGGGTGTCAAGGCGCTCGACGGCGTCGACCTCGTCGTGCACCCGCACGAGGTACTCGGCATCGCCGGTGAGAACGGCGCCGGAAAGTCCACCCTTCTTAAGGCCCTCGTCGGACTCGTCAGGCCCGACGCCGGCGAAATTCGGGTCCGCGGCGAGAAGGTCCGGCTCAGGAGCGTTGTCGACGCCGCCAACCACGGTATCGGCATGGTCTTCCAGGAGCAGTCCTTGGTACCCAACCTCACCGCGGCTGAGAACATCGTCCTCGGCAGCGAGGGGCAGGGCGTCCGGCGCGGCATCTACCGCTGGGAGACGATGCGCAAGCTAGCGCAGGAGCAGCTCGATAAGATCGGTTCAACCATCGACCCGCTGGCCCGCACGGACACGCTGTCCTTCGCCGATCGGCAGATGGTCGAGATCGCGAAGGTGCTTCGGATAGAGGAGCGCAGCCAGCACCCGCCCGTGATCATTCTCGACGAGCCCACCTCCGTCCTGGAACCGAAAGAGATCGAGACTCTCTTCACGCAGATCCGCCGGCTGCGTGAGTTCGCCTCGGTCGTCTTCGTGTCCCACCGTCTCGACGAGGTGCTCGAGGTCTGCGACCGGATCAGCGTGCTGCGCGGCGGCCGGTCCGCGGGAGAGGTTCTCGCTGCGGATGCGACCCCGAGCGAGCTGCACCGGATGATGATCGGATCGACCGGCTCCGACAACCACTACCATGACTCCGCGGCGAAGCGCCCGAACCTGCCGCGCGAGCCCATGCTGACCGTCCGGGGCCTGTCGGGCAAGACGTTCCGCGACGTTGACCTGGAGGTCCACGCCGGCGAGATCGTTGGGATCGTCGGTGTGCACGGTTCGGGTCGCGAGGACCTCTGCCGTGCGCTGTTCGGGGCCGAGCCGACGACGGCCGGCGAGGTCACCCTCGACGGCAAGAAGCTGGACCTGTCCGGCACCCGGGCTGCCTGTGCTGCCGGCGTCGGCTATGTTCCCGCCGAGCGCAAGAGCGAGGGCATGGTCGGGCCGATGTCGGTCGCCGACAATATGACGCTGACCAAGCAGAAGTCCCGCTGCACCGGCCCGCTCGTGGCGCCCAGGAAGCAGGCCACGCTCGTGGACAGCTGGATCGAGCGGCTCTCCATCCGCACCCCGCACAGGGGCACCGCCATCCAGCGACTCTCCGGCGGAAATCAGCAGAAGGTCGTGCTCGCCCGATGGCTGGTGGCCGGCGACGTGCGGTTGCTCCTGCTCGACCACCCCAGCCGCGGCCTCGACATCGGGGCCCGATCGGAGGTCTACCGCCTGATGCGCGAGCTCGCCGGGAGCGGGGTGGCGACGGTCCTGCTGGCCGACAGCCTCGAGGAGGCCATCGGCATGTCCGACCGGATTGTCGTGATGAGCGACGGACGCATGACCACGGAGGTGGCCTGCCCCTCGGGTGGCAAACCAACTCCCCTCGACCTCGTCAAGGAGATGGTCTGACCGTGTCCACCCCTGTGACCGCCATACCAACAACGGAGCCGGTCGTCGTGAACAACCGCGCGACCGTCAAGCAGCGGCTGACGTCGTTCATGCCGCTCATCGCGCTCGTCACCTTGCTGGCCGCACTCACCATCGCTGACCCCGGGTTCCTGACCCAGCGCAGCCTCACGGCGGTGGTCCAGACATCGGCGCCGCTCGTCGTCCTCGCGGCAGGCGCCACGCTGGTGGTCCTGTGTGGAGGGATCGATCTGTCGATCGCTGCCCTGTGCTCGCTGTCGACGGTGATTTTCGCCCTGTGGCTGCCCGACCTCGGCGGTCTCACCACCCTGGCCGTCATCGGCGCTGCCGGTGCGATCGGCACGGTGCAGGGCATCGCCCACGTCCTGCTCCGCATCCCGTCGTTCATCGTCACGTTGGGCGGCCTGAGCATCTTCTCGGCGATCGCCCTGGTCATCTCCGACGCCGGTCCGATCCGGATCGTCGAGCGGGAAGCCACCAACTGGCTCACCCTGTACGTCGGCGGCATCGTTCCCATGTCCTTCTTCGTGGCCATGATCGTCGTGGCCGCGATCGCCCTGGTCCTCAAGCTCACCCCGCTGCACAGCTGGGTCAGCGCCACGGGCTACTCCGAGTCGGCCGCACGCCTGGCCGGCACGCCGGTCGACCTGGTCAAAGTCGGTGCCTTCACCGTGTCCGGGGCGTGCGCCGGCCTAGCGGCCGTCATGCTAGTCTCACGCAATTTCAGCGGCAGCCCCACCATGGCGGACAACCTGCTGCTCCCGGCGGTGGCCGCGATCGTCGTGGGCGGTACAGCGATCACGGGCGGTCACGGCAGCATCTGGCGCTCACTCGTCGGCGCCCTGGTCATCACGCTGCTACGGGTTGGTTTGCCGATCGTCGGCGTGCCCTCGGCGTACGAGCAGATTCTCTACGGGGCGATCATCGTCGCCGCTGTTGCACTGACCCTCGACCGTTCGAAGGTGTTGATCATCAAGTAGCCGCTGATTTCCTCCTTGCGATACCTCCAGAGCACAGCCCAACCCCATGGAAGGCCATCATGACCACCAACACAATCACGCTCCTGCCCTCCGTCGAGGCGTTCCTTGCCACCCCCAAACAACTGCTCATCAATGGTGAGTGGGTGGACGCGAAGGACGGCAAAACCTTCGCCACCGTCAACCCCTCGACCGAGAAGGTCCTCGTGCAGGTCGCGCAGGCGTCCGCCATGGACGTCGACCGTGCGGTCGTGGCCGCCCGGAGCGCCTTCGAGTCGCCCTCGCCCTGGTCCAAGATGAGCCCGCGTGACCGCTCCCACCTCCTGTGGCGCATCGGTGACCTGATCGACGAAAGTGCCGAGGAGTTCGCCCAACTCGAGTCCCTGGACAACGGTAAGACCCTCGAGTCCGCGCGCGGCGATGTCGGCGTGGCCGCTGAGCTCTTCCGCTACTTCGCCGGCTGGGCTACCAAGATGGAGGGCACCACGATCCCGATGTCGGTGCCCGGGCGCGACTTCCACGCCTACACCCGTCGCGAGGCCATCGGCGTCGTCGCCGGGATCGTGCCATGGAACTTCCCTCTGACCATGGCCGCGTTCAAGATCGTACCCGCCATCACCGCCGGCAATACGGTCATCCTCAAGCCGGCCGAGCAGACCCCGCTCACGGCACTTCGACTGGGCCAGCTGCTCCTTGACGCCGGTCTGCCCGCAGGGGTCGTCAACGTGGTCACCGGCTTCGGTGACACCGGCGCCGCGCTGGTTGAACACCACGGCGTTGATAAGGTCGCCTTCACCGGCAGCACGGAGGTTGGCAAGAAGATCGCCGCGGCGGCGTCGGGGAACCTGAAGAAGGTCTCACTTGAGCTCGGGGGCAAGGCGCCCAACATCATCTTCGCCGATGCCGACCTCGACGCCGCCATCGCCGGTGCCGCCCTGGCCGGTTACTTCAACGAGGGCCAGTGCTGCGTTAACGGCTCACGCCTCTACGTCCAGCGCGGGGTCTTCGACCGGGTGGTCGAAGGCGTGGCCGCTGCCGCCAAGGCCATCAAGGTGGGCGACGGGTTCGCCGCCGACAGCACCATGGGTCCGCTCGTCTCCCAAGAGCAGTACGAGAAGGTGCTGGGTTACATCCGCGGTGCGGTCGAGGCCGGTGCGACCATCAGTGCCGGCAGCGCTGACGCCGCCGGTGGCAACGGCTACTTCGTCCAGCCGACGCTGATCACGTCGGTCACCGAGGACATGGCGGTGCAGACAGACGAGATTTTCGGTCCCGTCATCACCGCGATCCCCTTCGACACCGAGGACGAGGTCGTCGCGGCCGCCAACAACACTGTCTATGGCCTGGCGGCCGGCGTGTGGACCAAGGATATCGGCACCGCGCACCGCGTCGGGGCCCGCCTGCGCGCGGGGACGGTCTGGCTCAATACCTGGCATGCAGACGACGTGACGCTGCCGCGCGGTGGCTACAAGCAGTCCGGCTGGGGCCGGGAGCTCGGTTCGTTCGGTCTGGAGGACTACACCGAGCTTAAGACCGTGATAGCCGAACTGCGGTGAGCACGACCGACATCCTGAGGGGGCACCGGGTTATCCCTGTCGTGATGTTCGACGACGCCGCCCAAGCCGACGACCTCGGCGCTGCCCTGGTCACCGGCGGGCTGCCGGTCGCGGAAATCACCCTCCGTACGCCGGAGGCGGTCGCGGTCCTGCGGCGCCTTGCGGCGCGCGGTGACGTGGACGTGGGCGCCGGGACGGTTCTTACCGCCGCACAGGTCGATCTCGTGTACGACGCGGGCGCCGGTTTCGTGGTCTCCCCGGGCCTGAGCGTCCAGGTCGTACGCCGCTGCCAGGCGCTCGACCTCCCGGTGATTCCCGGCGTCAGCACCGCCTCCGAGATCATGGCGGCGCTGGATCTCGGGCTCGAGACCGTCAAGTTCTTTCCGGCCGAAGCCTGCGGTGGCTTGTCCACCGTCAGTGCGCTGTCCGCCGCGTTCCCCCAGGTGCGGTTCGTACCCACAGGTGGGCTCACCGCCGAGAGTGCTCCGAGATACCTCTCCCACCCTGCGGTCGCGGCGGTTGGCGGCAGTTGGATGGTTGCGGCCGACCTCCTAGCCTCGGGGCAGTGGGACGAGGTTGCCTTGAGATGCTCGGCCACAGTCGGCGCGGCCGCACTCACCTCCAGCCGGCAAGGAGTGCAATCATGATCGAGATCCGCCCTGCGGCCGATTGCGAGTTCGATGTCGTGGCGCTGGGAGAGGTTATGCTGCGGCTCGACCCGGGCGAGGGCCGGATCCGCACCGCCCGCCGCTTCGAGGCATGGGAGGGCGGCGGCGAGTACAACGTTGCTCGCGGGATGCGAACGGTGTTCGGGCTCCGGGCTGGCGTCGTCACCGCGCTTGCGGACAACGAGATCGGCCACCTCGTCGAGAACCTTGTTCTACAGGGTGGAGTCGATACCTCGCTGATCCGGTGGGAGAAGTACGACGGTATCGGCCGCACGGTCCGCAACGGGCTCAATTTTACCGAGCGCGGCTTCGGCGTCCGCGGCGCCCTCGGCGTCTCCGACCGTGCCAACACCGCGATCGCTCTTTTGACTCCGGGCACGGTGGACTGGGGCGATCTGTTCGGCCGTCGCGGGGTGCGCTGGCTTCACACTGGGGGGATTTACGCCGCACTGTCGGAGAACTCCGCCGCCGTCGCCGAGGAAGCGATGGTTGCTGCGCAGAAATACGGCACCGTGGTGTCCTTCGACACCAACTACCGGCCCAGCCTGTGGGCCGGCATTGGTGGGAGAGAGTTCGCCAGGGACGTCAACACAAGGTTGGCGAGCTATGTCGACCTTATGATCGGCAACGAGGAAGACTTCACCGCCGCACTAGGCTTCGACGCCGAGCGCGTCGACAAGGACCTGCGGACGCTGCCGAAGGACAGGTTGGCCGCCATGGCGGGCATCATCGCGGAGAAGATGCCTTGGCTCTCCGTCGTGGCGACTACCCTGCGGATCGTCCACACAGCCAGCGACAACGACTGGCAAGCCATTGCGTGGTCCCCGCAGACAGGTGTGCTGTCCTCGGCGGCCCGCGACCACCTCGGCATCTTCGACCGCGTGGGCGGCGGTGACGGCTTCGCATCGGGGATGATCTACGGCCTGCTCGAGGGAGAGGATCTGCAAACGTGCCTCGAGCTCGGTTCTGCCCATGGTGCGCTGGCGATGACCACGCCGGGTGACACCTCTATGGCCACCGGCGAGGAAGTCTGGGCGCTGGCCAGGGGTTCCAGCGCCTGCGTCCGACGTTAGGCATCGAATGAGCCACGACAATAGAAGTGTCCACCGGGCTGAATGCGGTCGCTAAATCTGTGGTTTCACAGGTCGGCCCGTACCCAGGTACTGGCTCAGTCCCCGTTGAGTGCGGCCACCACACCGGCCCGGCTCTCGTCCTCGCTCGCGAGAACGCCGCCGTTCGCAACGGAATCGGCCGAGATCTCGGTAAAGACCATACGGACGTCCTGCCGCCGAGCGCCGAGAATCTCAACGGCATTATCGGCCACGGCGCGGGCGAAGGCGCGACGCTGCTCCATTGTCCGGCCCTGAAGGAGCTCGACGGTGATGTTGGGCATGGCAACCCTTTCTCCTAGCAGCCTGTCCATAAGGACGACTTAAGTTCATCAGTGTGAACACGAGCTTACTCGACGCAGTTGCGGTGCACAACCGAGGCCCGACCCTCAGACTCCGTCGTAGGACACGCAGCCCGACGAACTCCGTCTGGTCAGTAGGCAGCGATCGAGGCGCCGTGGGCCAACGAGGATGGGTTCGGCACTAGGGAGTCACCGACCCTTTATTCTCGCGGCGTAGGCTGGCCGCAGAACGAAATCATTCGGGCTGACCGGAGATCAAGAAGGGGTACATGTGAACACCGAACCGATGTTGGAGCTCACAGCCCAGTGGGAGACACCGCTGTGTCCCGAGGAGGTGCTCGCAGCGGTGGCCAAGGCGTTCTTCGCGGAGAAGGTGGCGGTCGATGAGTCGAATCACGAATCGGCTGTTCGGCGGGGCGGATAGAACCTTCAAGTCCTACCTCTACAAGTCCAGCTGCTGAGACTGGGTGGGTGGCGGAGGACCCCCGCGCTCCGCCACTCACCCCACCGTCCATTCCACCTCAACCGTCAAGGACCCTCTCATGACGCTGACACCTTCACCACCAGCCGCCACCCCGACGCATATTCTGGGCGACCTGCGGGACCGCCTGCACCGCTTCCGCACGGTCGCAACCGCGGTGGCCGGCCCCTGGGCTCGAGGGGTGGATGCGGACTACCTGCAGGACCTGATCGGGTACTGGGCCACCGAGTACGAATGGACCGTGCACGAGCAGCGGATCCGGGAACTTCCCTGGGTGCAAGCCGGTAAGCGCTGGAAGCTGCGACTGATCCACCAGACCGCCGAGGACCCCACCGCCACAGCAGTGGTGCTGCTGCACGGCTGGCCCGATTCGGTGCTCCGCTTCGAGCGGGTCCTGCCGCTGCTGACCGATCTGAACGTAATCGTGCCCGCCCTGCCTGGATTTCCGTTCGCCCTGCCGATCGCCGAAGGCGGACTGTCGTCTGAGAAGCTCGCCGACGCCGTCGCGGATGCGATCGCAGACCTCGGGTATGACCGGTACGTGATCTCCGCTGGCGACGTAGGCTGCGACGTCGCCGAGGCGCTGGCCGCCAACTACCCGGAACGGGTGGCGGCGCTGCACCTCACCGACGTGTCCCAGTACCACTTCCTCGTCGGCCTGCCCACGGACCTGTCCGACGCCGAGAAAGAGTACGTGCGCGACGGGCACCACTGGCAGGCCACCGAGGGCGGCTACATGCACGAGCAGTCGACAAAACCGCAGACCATCGCCGCAGCGCTCGGCGACTCACCCGCCGGGCTGGCCGCATGGATTCTGGAGAAACTGCGCACCTGGACCGACAGCGGCGGCGATGTCGAAACGATCTTCAGCCGCGACGAACTGCTCACCTGGATCACCGCGTACTGGGTCACCGACAGCATCGGCACCTCCTTCACCCCGTACGCCGAAAGCGGAGCCAAACCGTGGGGTCGAATTCAGGCGCCGACCTCTTTCACTGTGTTCCCCCGCGACCTGGTCAACGCGCCCCGCGAATTCGCCGACCGGTTCTTCAACGTCCAGGACTGGCAGGAGTACCCCGTCGGCGGACACTTCGCGGCCTGGGAGCAACCGGAAGAGTACATCCAAGGCATCCGCTCAGCAGTGCAGAACCAGTCCGGGGGATCCGACTGAAAGGGCCCCGCCTGCACGATGACACTGAAGGCCCGGACACGGGCACCTCCACCAAGTGACTATCGAAGCTGCGATGCGGCGCTGATCCTTCAGCCGGGCTTAGGGCGCTGATGGAAAGGGGGTTCCTAGGACCGCTGTCACCGGCGCCTCGCTATCGAGTACACCGCGCCGTACCGAGCGCTCACAAAAGAAGGAGTGGAGTAAAGATGTCTGACGGAGTCGAACAAAAGGCCCAGACAACGAGCTCCTGCACACAGAGCGTACGTATGACTATTCGCTACCCGTTGAGGTGCATGAAGGCAGTAGCATTCGCAGGTTTCGATCACACCGGCTCACGACGGCACGCGTTGACCGGGCTCCTTCTGGCAACGTCGGGCGTTGCCAGAAGGAGCGGTCGGTCCTAGGGCTTCGGGGGAGGGCCCTTAGCTGTTGTACTTGGGCAGGGGAGGGATGGATGGCAGTTCCATCGCTCCGTCGGCTCCGCCGGTCACGTCGATGACGTACTTCCACGTTCCGTCCGGCTGCCTGCGGGTCACCTCGACGCCGCGATGGGTGATCGACAGCTGCGTGCCGTCGGCCGTGGGGCCGGTGACCGACCATTGCGACAGCAGCAGCGCAATGTCGCCGACCTGCGTTACCTGCACGACTGAAATGTTCATCCGCTGCTCGCTGCCCACCGCGGCCTGGATGAGCCCGACGATGATGTCGCTTCCGCCGCCGGCCACGCTACCTTGCTCCGGAAGCGAGCGGGTGATCGAGCCGTCCTCGTAAAGCGCTTTCGCGGCTTCAACGTCTCGATTGTTGAAGGCGTGGGCGAGCAGGTAGTCGGGGTCCTCGGGCTTGGTGGGAGTCCGTAAGGTGGTCATGGTTGTCCTCGTTCTCTGGTGGTGGCCCAACTGTTGCCAGGCCGGGTGAGTGATGTGCCGGTGAGGCTGTTCTTTGGGTTTCGAGTGGGCACGGACGTCTCGCTTTGCCGCGCGCCCTGGTTGTCGGGGATCTACGGCTCCCTTCTGATGGGGCAAGTTGCGCTAACGGCGCTCGACACGCGAGCGTCATGATCTTCCTCCGTCCTGCGCCACCGCCATTCGGTGCCGGCCGGGCCGGACGGACGGTAATGACCGGCGAAAGGAAGGCTTGCGATCTCGACGTACGCGATGAATCGCTCGACGGCTTCAGCTATCAGCGTCCCTGCTTTGGCCCGGTCAGCGGTCATGCTCCGGGTGTCCTGCTGTGTGTCGCTCGTTAGCCAGCCAGGCGCAGGGCGCCGTGGCGTGCGGTTCGGGGGGCACGGTCGGGTGCGACCAGCGCGGTTCCGATAGCGCGGGCCCGGACCAGGAGGTCCGCGCGGCGTTCGGCGTTGACATCGCCTTCGACGTCGAGCAGCAGGTGCGTCTCGACGTCGGTCAGTCCGACGAAGCCGAAGATGCCGACATCGATCTGGGTCTCCATCGCGGTGCGGTAGCCGTACTTGTCATAGGTACCATCGCGCATTCCGCCGATGCCGATGAGGATGATCGGCTTGTCGCCGAGCAGCCCGCGGGTGGTGGTTTCCGGGTCGACCGAGTAGGCCCAGCCGGCCGTGAACACCCGGTCGATCCACCCCTTGAGCAGGGCGGGGAATGACCACCAGTAGACCGGGAAGACGAGTGCGATGGCGTCGGCGGCCTCAACCCGTGTTGCTTCCTGGATCGCATCGGCGGGCCGCGGTCCGCCCCAGAAGTGCGCGTGGTCGGCGGCAGTGAAGCGCGGATCGAAGTTCTCGGCCTGCAGGTCGGCGACTTCCGCCGTGTGACCGGCCTGGACGACGCCCTCCACGAAGGCATCGAGTACAGCTGCCGGGAAGTGCTCTCGGGTCGGGTGGCTGTAAACGGTCAGAATGTGCATGTTTTCTCCTGGTGAGGCGGTGAGGCGACGAGGTCAGAAATGAGGGAATGGCTTGGCCTCACACCTCCACTGTGTCAGGATAGGAACCGATGCACTAGTACGCACCTTTTCGTAACCACTGGAGAACGTGAAATGACTATAACGCTGCAGGGTGATGTGTTCGTCGAAACCTGCCTCTCACGGGTGGTGCTGTCCCGGATCGCGGGAAAGTGGCCCCTGCTTGTGATCGATGCCCTGGGTGGGGGCGCGATGAGGAACGGAGCGCTTCTTCGCCGGATTTCCGGGGTGTCTCAGAAGATGCTCACGGAGACGCTGCGCGAGCTCGAGGAGCTGGACCTGGTCGAGAGGACCGTCCTCGACAAGGTCCCGCCCCACGTGGAGTACCGCCTGACGCCGCTCGGTGAGTCGCTCAACAGCGTGGTCGCCGAGCTTGACCGGTGGGTAGAAGGAAACCTGCAGCAGCTGGGCGCGCACAGCCAAGAACCCGCTTCGGCACCTGTGAAGGGCTAGGAACAGGAGTTCTGCGCCGGCATCGTCCAGGTAGGCGGGGCATGCCGAACGACGAACCGAGATTGCGCTCGACGACGGCCGGAAGGTCGTGCGGCGCCAAGCCCGGTTTGGGCTTTCTTACTCCTTCATGGGGGAGCGGCGGTGTGGGTGCATGACTGTGGTGAAAGCTTTCTGATCTGATCATCCTCCGTCATACGTGAATGGCCCGAGCTGGCTCCGTTGGCAGCCTCCTACCTCCGGTCGAGGATCGCTTATGGGATTAGCAGAATGGGCCTTGCTGAGGGGTCGAAGGCGTTTGAGGACGTTGCCCAGTCGAGTACCGTTCGAAGCCTGGCGTTGATCGTGTCCGTGATTTAGTCGAGGCCGGTGCAAGCCGGCGAGTGGCGGTTTCGCCGGGAGGACGGCGTATCAGGTGATGCGGGAGGACGCTGCGCGTACCATTCATCGATGATGGCCACACTGGCCTCTTCGGTGATTGCGGATTCTGCCGGGCAGGACAATACTCGGCGGCATGCGTAGTCAAGAGAAGCCGTCCATGGCGGGATCGATTGTCCGTGGCATGGCTGCAGGGGTTGCCGGAACCGTGGTGATGACGGCCTTCCAGAAATTTGTTGAGATGCCTCTGACCGGGCGTCGAACCAGTTACGCACCGGCCGATTTCGCGCAGCGCATTTCCCCCCTCCAGCCGGCGACCCGGCAGGGCCGGGACCAGTTGAACACGGTGACGCACTTCGCCTTGGGAACCATGTGGGGCACGGCCTACGGGCTCACCGCCCACGCCGGGCTGCGGGGGGCCAAAGCAGTCGCCGTCGTGTTTCCCGTTGTCTACACCGGGGACGTCCTGCTCAACACAGCCCTTGGACTGTATAAGCCGGGAACCTGGACGGCGCAGGACTGGACCGTGGACCTGGTCGATAAGCTGGTGCAGGCCGCAGCGACCGGCGTGCTCTACGACTACGTTTTCGGACCAGCTGAAGGATCCTAGACACCTCCCGGCGGAATCTCCCAGACCGGCCACCCGGGCACGAAGTACCACCGGCAGCTTTGACTGGGTGCCCGCGGCGGCCGGGGCGTGAGCGGTTCCCTTTTCCCGGGCAGGCATAGCCTTAAGCTGTTCCGCATGGGTATCACAGAGAGCGATCTGAATCACCTGCGGCGATGTGTTGAGTTGGCGCGCGACGCCCTCGAGGCCGGAGACGAGCCCTTCGGCTCCCTGCTTGCCTCAGCAGAGGGGGCGGTGCTCTTCGAGGACCGAAACCGGGTGGCCGGTGGAGACCGGACGCGCCACCCGGAGTTCGAAATCGCCCGTTGGTCCGCGGTCCACCTGACGCCAGAGCAGCGGGCCGGGGCCACGGTCTATACCTCAGGAGAACACTGTCCCATGTGCGCGGCCGCCCATGCTTGGGTGGGGCTGGGCCGCATCGTTTATGTCTCGTCCTCGGAGCAACTCGGTCAATGGCTGCGCGATCTCGGTGAGGCGCTACCGCCGGTGACCACGCTGCCGATCAACCAGGTGGCACCTGGCGTGCCCGTTGAGGGCCCCTGCCCGGAGCTGGTTTCCAAGGTCCGAGAGCTCCACCGGGCCCGAGTCGAACGGGACAAAAGCAACCCGCCACGACCGAGTTCCCTTACCTAATGGCCCGGCGCAATCGAACGCTGAAAATGCGCCCTGCTGAATGCACGGACCGGCTTGTGAGGAATCCCGCGGGCCCGCCTTACGCGGTTGGAGCTCTCCCGTCGTGGGGGAGAGCTCCAGCTATCGGGCCTTGTCGCCTGCTTTCCGCGTTCTCACGCGGAGTTCTTCACCTGACCAGATCGGTCCGGGCTGTGCACGGGGAAGGGCTTCCTGACCCCTCCTGCAGTAGTTGGACCTGAACTTCCCCGCCGTCTGCGAACAGTTCGGTGCCGGTGACGTAGCTCGCCTGATCCGAGGCGAGAAACGGCACGGCGTCGGCGATTTCAGCCGGCTGGGCGACGCGGCCGAGTGGCACGTTGCCAGCCATTGCGTCGAGCATGCCCTGTGTCTGTCTCGGGTCGGAGGCGAGTCCGGTGAGGCCGGGCGTCTCAGTGGGTCCCGGGGCGATCGTGTTCACCCGGATGTGGCGGCCGGCGAGCTCGGCCGCCCACGTCCGCGTGAATGA
>NZ_CADCTE010000174.1 GCF_902805515.1 uncultured Arthrobacter sp.
GGGAACCGCGGCGACGATCCCGGCCAGTGCTGCCAGCAGTGTCGTGACGCGTCCGCTTTTCCTTCGAGTATCCATACCCGCTATTCGGAGGTGGAGGCCCTGCGTATGGGTGGGCGGCCGGCCGGCTGCGGCCGTCCGCGGAGTAACAGGGGGTGCGGGCTTCGTCCGGTGCGGCGCAGCCAGTACGCTGATCTACTGTGAAGGTTCTTGTGATTGGCCCCGGTGGCCGCGAACACGCCATCGTCCGTGCACTGCTTAACGATCCGTTCGTCCGCGAGGTCCACGCGGCCCCCGGCAACGCCGGCATCGCCGCGGACGTCCCCACCCACAGCATCAACGCCAGTGATCCGGCGGAGGTGACGCAGCTGGCGCAGCGGCTCGGCTCGGACCTGGTGGTCATCGGCCCCGAGGCGCCCCTGGCCGCCGGCGTAGCCGACGCGCTCACCGAGGCCGGAATCCCCGTCTTCGGGCCCTCCCGCGCGGCCGCGCAGCTGGAGGCCTCGAAGGCCTTCGCCAAGCAGGTCATGGCCGCGGCCGGCGTTCCGACGGCGATGGCGCGGGTTGCCTCGACCACCGCCGCGGCCGAGGAGGCACTCGATACCTTCGGCGCCCCCTACGTGGTCAAGGACGACGGACTGGCCGCGGGCAAGGGCGTTGTGGTGACCGGCGACCGCGCCGAGGCGCTCGCCCACGCCCAGAGCTGCTTCGACGCCGGCGGAAGCGTGGTCATCGAGGAGTTCCTCGATGGCCCCGAGGTCTCCCTCTTCGTGCTCTCCGACGGATGCAGCGTGGTCCCGCTCGCCCCGGCCCAGGACTTCAAGCGCATCCACGACGGCGACGTGGGCCCCAACACCGGCGGCATGGGCGCCTACTCGCCCCTGACCTGGGCGCCGCCCGGCCTCGTCGACGAGGTGGTGACGCGCGTGGCCCAGCCGGTCATCGACGAGATGGCCAACCGGGGCACCCCCTTCGTGGGCGTGCTGTACTGCGGGCTGGCCCTGACCTCGCGCGGAATGCGGGTCATCGAATTCAACGCACGCTTCGGCGACCCCGAGACCCAGGCCGTGCTGGCCCGCCTGCGGACCCCCCTCGGCGGGGTGCTGCTGGCGGCGGCCAGGGGCGGCCTGGACCGCCTCAGCGGCCTCCAGTGGTCCCCCCGGACCGCGGTGGCCGTGGTGCTCGCCGCGGAGAACTACCCCGAAGCGCCCCGGACCGGCGGCCGCATCCGCGGGCTGAAGCGGGCCGCGCAGCATGAGGACGTGCAGGTGCTGCACGCCGGGACGGCCGAGAAGGACGGGAAGGTGGTCAGCTCCGGCGGCCGCGTGCTCGCCGTCGTGGGGCTGGGCGGCGACCTCGCCGGTGCCCGGGCCACGGCCTACGACGCCCTGGCCGAGATTGACCTCGAGGGCGGGCAGTTCCGCACCGACATCGCCCTAAAGGCCGCCCGCGGCGAGATCCACGTAGCGGCGGCCGCCGCGCCGGTGGCGGGACGATGAGCTCCTTCGCGCCCCCGCACCCGGACCTGCCCGGCTGGAGGCACGTGTACTCGGGGAAGGTGCGCGACCTGTATGAGCCGGTGGACGGCGATCCGGACCGGGTCCTCGTCGTGGCCAGTGACCGCATCAGCGCCTTCGACCATGTGCTCGCCACGGAGATCCCCGACAAGGGCAGGGTCCTCACCGAGCTGAGCCTGTGGTGGTTCGAACGCCTCACCGGGGTCCCCAACCACGTGCTGGCCGCGGACGAGGCCGGCGGAGTCCCGGCGGCCGTCGCGGGCCGCGCCATGATCTGCCGGCGGCTCGAGATGTATCCGATCGAGTGCATCGCCCGCGGCTACCTGACCGGAAGCGGGCTGGCCGAATACCGCGCCTCGGGCACGGTGTGCTCCCTGCCGCTGCCGGCCGGGCTGCAGGACGGCTCCCGGCTCGACCCGCCGCTGTTCACACCCTCGGCCAAGGCCGAGGTGGGCGAGCACGACGAGAACATCACCTATGACGCCGTCGTCATGACCGTGGGCGACGATGCCGCTGCGCAGCTGCGCTCGCTGACCCTGGACATCTACTCCCGGGCCGAGGTGATCGCCCGGGAGCGCGGGATTCTCCTCGCCGATACGAAGGTGGAATTCGGCCTCGACCCGGTCGCGGGGCGGATCACCCTGGGCGATGAGGTGCTGACCCCCGATTCCTCCCGGTTCTGGGACGCCTCGCAGTACTCCCCGGGCCGCGCGCAGCCCTCCTTCGACAAACAGTTCGTGCGCGACTGGCTCACCTCGGACGCCTCCGGCTGGGACCGGGTGTCGGCGCCGCCGGCCCTCCCCGCCGACGTCGTGGAGCGGACCCGCGGGCGCTACATCGAGGCCTACGAGCGCCTGACCGGCCGCGCCTTCGCCTGAGGGTCCCCCCGGCCACCTGCTGCCCCGACGCGGGCTCCGCGGTGCGTCATGAAGCAGACACTTTCGACCGATCCCGTGGAGCGCCGCGGGCCCGGCGTTAGACTCACCTCACAATTTCGCAGCCGGCCCTGGTTCCGACGTTGGATGGCGGCCGCAGCCGGCCGGACCCCTGAGCAGCCCGTTCCGAGGAGGAGTTCCGAATGCAGACGAAGATCACCGTCATCATCAACAACCCGACCGATCCTGAGGCTTTTGAGCGCGAATTCCCGGAGCTCCTGACGATCGCCAAGTCACTGCCCGGCCAGCTCCGCCTCGAGTCGGCCAAGGTGTGGCCGAAGGAAGACGGGACGCCGACGCCCGCCTACCGCACCCTCGATTTCTATTTCGAGAGCTATGACGCGGCCTCGCAGGCCGTCAGCGTGCCGCAGGCCGGGCAGTTCTTCCAGAAGCTGGGCGAAATGGGAGGCACCTTCATGGGCCTGTTCTCCGAGGTCGAGCAGTAGCGGGAGCCGCACCCACGCCGGCGTCCGGCGTCGACCCGACTGACGGCCCCGCTCAGTCCGTTGCGCCGCCGGACGCGAAGAGCTCGTCGAAGCCCTCGAGGGGAACCTCGACCAGGCCCGGGGAGCGCGGGCCGGGTGCGCCGGATCCGCGGGGGTTCAGGAGGACTTCGGAGAGCACCACGGCGTGGATCTTCGCCAGGTCGTATCCCACGCTGAGGGTCGCCCGGCGCAGGGACCCGGTGGCGGTGGGGTCCCAGTAGATCGCCGTCTGCAGGGCCTGGACGCTCCACAGCTCCCGGGAGGGCAGGAGGCCGTCGCCGGCATCGGGGAGGTCGAAGAGTGCGCCCTGTTCCGGGTCGGTGCCCGGAAGGAGGGTGACGCCCGGTGGGCGGGTCAGGATGGAGATCCTGCCGATGCCCTCGGCCGAAAGGTAGCCGCCCTTGTTGCTGGGCACCGCGGTGATGTCGGTATCGACGAAGACGGGGTTTCCCAGCAGCAGGTTCCAGACCCGGTCGCGGGTGGCGTGACGGTAGATCTCGCGGCGGACGAATTCCTCGGGCTGGTACTCGCTGAGGAAGTGCACCACGGCCTTCTGGGCCGCGGCGTCGATGAGCCCGGCCACCCGGTCGAGGGTGGGGCCGAACCGGGAGACGACCTGCGCCGCGTTGTGCATTATTCGGGTGCCTCTTCCGGCGCTCGGGGTTTCGCTTGCTCTTAATCCAACCGCATCGGCCGCGTGATCCCGCGTCCAACACGCGCCTCCCGCCGGCTTCGTCCTCGCTGCTTCACGCCAACTGCTTCAGGCCGGCCGAAGGGCCCGGGAAACAGAAAAGGACGCCTCCGCCCTGCGGAGACGCCCCTGCTGTCGTGCCTGAGTTGACTTCTTTGGTCGGGGTGACAGGATTTGAACCTGCGGCCTCGTCGTCCCGAACGACGCGCGCTACCAAGCTGCGCCACACCCCGATGCATTGTTCCCGCCGCAGGACCTGCGGCAAAAGCAACTTTCCAAGAATACCCCGTGAAGGCCCGGGAGGCGAAACCCCGGCCCGGCGCGGCCGGCGTCCCTAGACGAGCGAGTCCTTCCAGGCCGCGTGCAGGGCCGCGAACCGGCCGGTTCCACCGATCAGGTCCGCCGGTTTTCCGTCCTCAACCACCTCGCCGTCGTGCACCACCAGCACCCGGTCGGCGATCGCCACGGTGGAGAGCCGGTGGGCGATGATCAGGGCCGTGCGCTGCCCCAGCAGCCGCTGCAGGCCCTCCTGAACGAGCCGCTCGCTGGGAATGTCGAGGGACGAGGTTGCCTCGTCGAGGATCAGCACCGCGGGGTCGGCCAGGAAGGCCCGGGCGAAGCTGATCAGCTGCCGCTGCCCCGAGGACACCCGGCCCCCGCGCTTGTTCACGTCGGTGTCGTAGCCCTCAGGCAGTTCACGGATGAACCCGTCGGCGCCGACGGCCCGCGCGGCCGCCTCGATCTCCTCCCGGGACGCATCGGGCCGGCCGAGGGCGATATTCTCGGCGACGGAGCCGCTGAACAGAAAGGCCTCCTGGGTTACCATGACCACCGAGCGCCGCAGGTCCTGCGCGTCCACCTCGCGCAGGTCCACCCCGTCGAGGGTGATGCTCCCGGCGGAGACGTCGTAGAAGCGGGCGATCAGTTTGGCGAGCGTGGACTTGCCGGCGCCGGTCTGGCCGACCAGCGCGACGGTCTGGCCGGCCGGGATGGCCAGGTTCAGGGGCGGGATGACGCGCGGGCCGTCGGCGTAGCGGAACTCGACATCCCGGAATTCGACGGCGCCGCGGGCCTGCGGCAGGGCCACCGGGTTCCGGGGCGGGCGGACCGTTGGAACCTCCTCGAGCAGCCCCGAGACCTTCTCCAGCGCCGCCGAGGCGGACTGGAAGGAGTTGTAGAAGAGGGCCATCTGGTCCACCGGCTGGAAGAACCGCTTGCTGTAGAGCAGCAGGGCCAGCAGCGCGCCCACCTCAAGGGAGCCCTCGAGGACCCGGAAGCCGCCGGCCGCAAGGACGACGGCCACGGTCAGGTTGCCGATGAGCACCAGCCCCGGCTGGAAGACGCCGTTGAGGTTGATCGAGCGGATGGTCGCCTGGCGGTAGTCCTCGGCCAGCTCGTCGTACCGGGTGGCGTTGGCCGGTTCCCGGCGGAACGCCTTCACCGCGCGGATCCCGGTCATCGTCTCGATGAAGTGGACGATGAGTTTCGCGGAGACCACCCGGGAGGACCGGAAGGCGATCTGCGAGTGCTTCTGGTACCAGCGGGCCAACAGGAACATCGGAACCCCCGCCGCGAGGATCAGCAGGCCCGTCCGCCAGTCGAGGGCGAAGATGGTCACGGCGGTGAAGAGCATGAACATCACGCCGGAGGCCAGGGAGCTGACGCCCGAATCGAGGAGTTCGCGCAGCGCCTCGAGGTCCGAGGTCTGGCGGGAGATGATCCGGCCCGAGGTGTACTTCTCGTGGAACTCAAGGCTCAGCCGCTGGGTGTGCCGGAACACCCACAGGCGCAGGTCGAGCAGCATCGCCTGGCTCAGCCGCGCCGTCGCCCGCACGTACCCGGCGGTGAGGACGGCACCCAGGACGGCGGCGAGGAGGTAGGCGCCCCCGGCCGCCACCAGCTGCACCGGGTTCCCGGCGATCAGGGCCGGCAGGGCGCTGTCGATGCCGAACGCGATGATCGCCGGCCCGGCCACCCGGGCCGCCTGGGAGATGACGACGAGGGCGATGGTGAGGACAAACTGCCGCCGGTTGGGCCGGATCAGGGCCCCGAGCAGGCGGAAGGAGCGTGCCCGCACCGACCGGTTCTGCGCCCGGTCGAGCAGGACCTCGTCCTCATTGCTGACGCCCGCGGGTGCGGCGCCCACCATCGCTTCCGGGCTGGACTTCCGCCCCGGCCGCCGTCGCGGCCGCTGTGCAGACTTCGTCATGCCAGTGCCTCTTCGTCGTCGTACCCGCTGTCGAGATCCACCGGTTCCTCCGTCAGGCTCGCAATGACATAGCGGTAGTGGTCGTTGCGGGCGAGCAGTTCGATGTGCGTGCCGACATCGGTGATCCGCCCGTCCTGAAGCAGCGCCACCCGGTCGGCCAGGGCGACGGTCGAGGGCCGGTGGGCGACCACGAGCGTCGTCGTGCCGCGCAGCACCTCCCGGAGCCGCTCCTCAACGAGCTCCTCGGTGCGCACGTCGAGGGCGGAGAGCGGATCGTCGAGCACCAGCACGCGTGGCTGGGCCGCGATGGCCCGGGCCAGGGCCAGGCGCTGGCGCTGGCCGCCGGACAGGCTCAGTCCCTCCTCGCCGATGAGGGTGTCGACCCCGAGGGGGAGGGAGTAGACGAACTGCGCCTGGGCCACCTCAAGCGCCTCGGCCAGCAAGGCCTCCGCATCGGCGTCGCTTTCGGTCCGGGCGCCCATCAGGACGTTGTCGCGCACCGAGCTCGAGAACAGGGTCGTGTCCTCGAAGGCGACCGCCACCAGGGTGCGCAGGTCGGCCAGGTCGAAGTCCCGCAGGTCGGTGCCGTCGAGGGTGATGCGCCCTCCGGTCACGTCGTAGAGGCGCGGCACGAGCTGCACCAGGGTGGTCTTGCCGCTGCCGGTCACGCCCACCAGGGCGAGGGTTTCACCGGCCCGCAGCCGCAGGTCCACGCCGTTGAGGATGTCCCCGGCGGCGTCCTGGGCGTCGGGGTAGCGGAAGTGGACGTCCTCGAAGGCCAGCTCCCCGCGCGGCTCGGCCGGCCGCGCCGGTGCGGCGGGGGAGGTGATGGGGTTCCGGGTCTCCATGACCTCGTAGTGGCGGTCGATGGCGGTCTTGGCGGTGAAGGTCATGGCCAGCAGCGGTCCGATGAACTCCACCGGGCCGGCCACGACGGCGGCGGTGGCGAAGAACGCGACGAGCGCCCCGATGCTCACCTGCCCCGAGGAGGCCAGCAGCACGCCGACGACGAGGGAGGCTCCCAGCGCCAGCTCCGGGAGCAGGGTGACCACGAGGGAGAAGTTGGCGAGCGATTTCGCCTTGACGATCTCGGTGCGGCGCAGCTGCTCCGCCTGCTCATTGAACGCATCGAGTGCCTCGCCGCTGCGCCCAAAGGCCTTGAGCACGCGGATGCCGTGAACCGATTCCTCGACGGCGGTGGCAAGGTCGCCGGCCTGGTCCTGGCTCCTGCGCGAGACGCGGCTGTAGGAGGTGCGGAAGCGGAACCCGTAGATCATGATCGGCACCGCGGCGGCGAGGAAGATCAGGGCGAGGATCCAGTTGGTCAGGAACATCACCACGACGCCGATCCCCACGGTCAGTGAGGTCACCACCAGCATGATGAGGCCGAACGCCATCCAGCGGCGCATCAGGTTCAGGTCCGACATGGCGCGGGAGAGCAGCTGGCCGCTTCCCCATCGGTCGTGGAACTCCACCGGGAGTTCCTGGAGGTGCCGGTAGAAGGAGGTCCGCATGCCGGTCTCCACCGAGGTGGCCGGACCGATGACGAACTGCCGCCGCAGGGCGATCAGCGCCGCCTCAAGGACGCCGAGCAGGAGCACCAGGCCGGCGGCGAGCCAGACCCCCGAGGCGGAGCCGCCGCGCGTGAGCGAGTCGTTGACAAGGACGCGGAGCACCTGTGGGATCGCCAGCGCCATGACGCTCGCGGCCAGGGCGCACAGCAGGCCCAGCAGCAGCCGCGGGGCGATGGGACGCACGTGCGGGTACAGGCGCTTCATCGACTCGCGCAGCGTCGGTGCCGGTTTCATTCCACCTCTTCGGTGCTCGATGTCGGTCCTGGATCCGGCGCGGGCCGGAGCGGGGCCCGGAGGCCGGCGGGCCTGGCTCCCCGTTGAACGAACAGCGGCGGAAAACTTCTCCTACGCCGCATCCCGGGCGGTCAGGGTGAGCAGGACGGCCTCGGGCCGGCAGGCCAGGCGAACCGGGGCGAACCGGGAGGTGCCGATGCCGGCCGAGACGTTCAGCGGCACCCGCCGCCCGCGGTGCTCCCACTCGGTGAGCCCGCGGGCACGCCAGGTCGGAAGGTCGCAGTTCGTCACCAGCGCCCCGTAGCCGGGAACGCAGACCTGGCCGCCGTGGGTGTGGCCCGCGAGGATCAGCTCGGCGCCGCCGTCGGTGAAGTAGTCGAGCACCCGCTGGTAGGGGGCGTGGGTGACGGCGATGCGCACGTGCGGGGCCTCGGCGGAGGTGCTGCTCCCTGCGGGGTAGCCGGCGTACCTGTCGCGGTCGAGGTGCGGGTCGTCGACTCCGGTGAAGTCGAGGCGGAGGCCGCGCATGCCGATGGACTGGCTCCGGTTGGTGAGGTCGATCCAGCCGGCGGTGCCGAAGGCACTGAACATCTGGGCCCAGGGCAGCTCGCGGGGTTCGCGCGTGCCGGCGGAGGAGGGGCCGGAGAAATACCGGAGGGGGTTCTTCATCACCGGCTCGTAGTAGTCGTTCGAACCGGGCACGAAGACGCCGGGAAAGCGCAGCAGCGGGCCGAGGGCCTCGACCAGGGGGCCCACGGCCTTGCGGTGGCTCAGGTTGTCCCCGGTGTTGACGACGAGATCCGGTTCGAGCCGGGCCAGGCCCTGCAGCCAGTCGCGCTTTGACTTCTGGTGGGGCGCCATGTGGATGTCGGAGAGCTGGAGCACCCGCAGGGGCCGGGCTCCGGGCGGGAGAATGCGGACCGTCTCCTCACGCAGCGAGAAGAGGGTCCTTTCGATCACCGAGGCGTAGCCCAGGGTCGCGGCCCCGGCGAGTGCCGTGAGCCCGGTGCTCCATGCGAGCGCTGTCCCTACGCCGTTCGTCCTCGATGACTCCACGTTCAGTCGTCCCCTTCGCCGCCGCCGTTGTTGCCGTTGCCGTTGCCGCCGCCGTTGTTGTCGCCCGGTCCGGCCGGTCCACCGAGTATGCCACCGGGGACGCCGGGAAGCCCACCGGGGCCGTTCTGGCCGTTGCCGTTCTGCCCGTTGCCGAAGGACGGTACGCTCTGGCGGCCGTTGATGATGTTGGCCGGCGGGTCCTGGAACCGCTCACCGACGTACAGGCCCGGGATCTGCTGCATGAAGCGCGCCCAGGAGGGACCGGCGATCAGGGAACCGTCGATCTCCGGGTACACGCGCCCGCCGATCTGCAGGCCGCTGAGGGAGGTGTTCCCTTCCTTCCAGTTGCCGATCCAGCTTGCCGTGGCCAGGCCGGAGTTGTAGCCCATGAACCAGGTCTGCGAGCGCTGGTCGTTGGTGCCGGTCTTGCCGGCCATCGGGATGCCGCCGTACTCAAGCAGTGAACCGGAGCCGGTCTTCATGACCTCCTGGGTCGCGTAGTTCACCCCGCGTGCGGTTTCCTTCGGGATGACCTGCTTGCAGGAGGAGGCCGGAACCGGGTAGCTGGTGCCGTCAGCGGCCGTGACCTCGGTCAGGGCGCGGGGATCGCAGACATTGCCCTCGGCGCCGAAGCCGGCGAAGGCGGTGACCATCGACAGCGGGGAGACGTCCTCGACGCCGCCGATGAGGGCCGAGGGTGCGACGGTGAGGCGCCCGGGCTCGCCGTCCTTGCTCTTGCCGTTGTGGACGCCCATGTCGAAGGCGATGTCCTGGATGCGGCAGAGGTCGAGCTGCTTGGCCGAGGCCATGGTGATGGTGTTCAGCGACTGGGCCAGACCGCGGAGCACGGTGGCGGGACCGTAGTTGGTGTCGCCGTAGTTCTGCGGGAAGTACCCGCTGAGGCCATCCTCGCTCTGCACCCGGTAGGCACCGCCCTGGAGGCAGCTCGCCGTCCACCGGTCGTTCTCCGGGTAGCGCTTCTTGCTGCCGTCCAGGACCGTGTTAAGGGACTTTCTGGCGTCCACCCAGGCCGCGACGGTGAAGGGCTTGTACGTTGAGCCCGGCTGGAACCCGCCGATACCGCCGAGGCTCTTCTCGGGATTCCCGTCCTCGTACAGGTCCACGTTGAAGTTCAGGACCGAATCGCCGGCCGCCTCGCCCGGCCGGTACCGGGTGTTCTGCGCCATCGAGACGATGTTGCCGGTCTTCGGATCGACGCTCACGAGGGAGTGGCCCACGGCGCCGTCGGTGGTTTCGGGGTTCGCTGTCTCGTTGACGGCGGTCTGCGCGGCCTTCTGCACCCGGGGATCAAGGGTGGTCTTAATGGTCAGGCCGGAGCGGTAGAGCACCTTCTTGCGGTCCTCCGGGGTTTCGCCGTAGGCCGGGTCGTTGAGGATCAGGTGGGTGACGTAGTCGCAGAAGTAGGGTGCCTGGGCGGCACCGGCGCAGCCGTTGAGCGTCGGGGTGATCTTCAGGCCGAGGTCCTTCGCGACGGCGGAGTCGTGCTCTTTCTGGGTGATCTTGCCGGTCTTGAGCATGGCGCCGATCACGAGGTTGCGCCGCTCCAGCGACCGCTCCGGGTTCAGCTCGGGGCTGTAGTAGGTGGTGCCGTTGACGACGCCGGCAAGCAGGGCGCTCTGCTCGATGTTGAGGTCTTTGGCGTCGACATTGAAGAAGTACTTGGAGGCCGCCTGCACGCCGTAGGTGGTACCGGTGAACGGCACGATGTTGAGGTACCCCTCAAGGATCTCGTCCTTGGAGAGTTCCTTCTCGACGGCGATGGCGAGCTTCGCCTCGCGCAGCTTGTCCCCGATGGTCTTGCTCCCGCTGAAGACCGCTTCCCCGCCGTTCTGGCGGGCGGTGTCAATCAGCACGTTGGTGACGAACTGCTGGGTGAGGGTCGAGGCGCCGCGGGTGGTGTCGCTGCTGATGTTGTTGGCGACCGCGCCGAGGATGCCCTGCAGGTCGACGCCGCCGTGCTCGTAGAAGCGGTTGTCCTCGATGGCCAGCAGGGCATTGGTCATATTGGGGGAGACCTGGTCGAGCGTAATCGGCTGCCGGTTCTCCTCGTACAGGGTCGCGATCAGCGACCCGTCGGTCGCGAGGATCTTTGTCGGCTGGGCGAGCGCGTCGCGCTCAAGCGCCGCCGGGAGCTCCTCGAAGAACTGGATGGAGGCCGACGCCCCGGCGCCCGCCGCGGCGGCGACGGGCACGAGCAGTCCGGCGGCGAGCACACCGCTGAGTCCGCTGATTCCGAGGAATGCAACGATTTTCCCAAGGGTGGTTGCCGTGTCAAAGAGAGGGGAGGTCCGAGGAGCCATGTATTGCAGTTTACAAGCACGCGCTAGGCTTTGACGCATGACCAAATGGGAGTACTCCACGATTCCGCTGATCATCCACGCCACCAAGCAGATCCTTGATCAGTGGGGTGAGGACGGCTGGGAGCTCGTCCAGGTGGTTCCCGGACCCGACGGGAACGGCCTCGTGGCCTACCTTAAGCGCGAAAAGGGCCAGTCGTGAGCGGCGCTGAAACCGCCCCCTCCGCGGTCGAGGCGCGCCTTGCCGAGCTGGGCATCACCCTGCCGGCCGTCGCCGCGCCGGTCGCCAGCTACGTGCCCGCTGTCATCTCGGGCACCTTCGTCTACACCTCCGGGCAGCTTCCCTTCGTTGACGGGAAGCTTCCGGCCACCGGCAAGGTCGGGGCCGCCGTTGACGCCGACACCGCCCAGTCCCTCGCCGCCACCTGCGCCGTGAATGCCCTGGCTGCGGTCAAGGAGCGGATCGGTGACCTGGACCGGGTGACAAGGATCGTCAAGGTCGTCGGCTTCGTCGCGTCCGACCCGTCCTTCACCGGTCAGCCGGCCGTCATCAACGGGGCCTCGAACCTGCTGGGCGAGGTCTTCGGAGATGCCGGAGTCCATGCCCGTTCCGCCGTCGGCGTCGCCGTGCTGCCCCTTGATGCACCGGTCGAGGTCGAAATGATCGTGGAGTTCGTCTAGTCCCGTGGACCGACTAAGCAACCGCAGGTTCCCCCTCCATCCCGAGGAGCGCAGCGCCGCCCGGGGCTGGGTGGAATATGGTGCCCGCACCCCCCTGAAGGCCCGCCCGGCCTCCTCGGTCGTCCTGATCCGCGACAGCCCGACGGGCGCGGAGACCTACCTCACCTGCCGCCGCAGCGAATCGCCGCTGGGTATCGTCGGGTTCCCGGGCGGCCTGATCGAGGAGTTCGACGACGACCCGGTCGACTGGTGCGGACCCAGCCCGTCCGCCTGGGCGAAGGCGCTGGGGACCGACGACTCCAACCTGGCGCGGCGCCACGTGCTGGCCGCCGTGCGCGAACTCTTCGAGGAGACCGGTGTGCTGCTGGCCGGGCCCGACCCCACCACCATGGTGGAGAGCACCCGCGGGCGGGAATGGATGAAGGCGCGTGAGTCCCTCGCCCACCAGGACTGTTCCTTTGCCGAGGTCCTCAGCCGGCGCGGGCTGGCCGTCCGGTCCGACCTGATCAAGCCGCTGGCGCACTGGCTGACCCCCGACTTCGCGCACCGCCGCTTCGACACCCACTACTTCGCCGTGGCCCAGCCGGTGAACCAGTCGCCCACGCTCCTTGAGAGCAAGGGCATCTGGGGAGGCTGGAAGTGCGCGGCTCAGGAGATCGACCGCCGGAACACCACCGAACTCGGTGACGAGGTGGGCCAGCCCAACACCGTGGGGCGCACCCTGAGCGAGATCACGGTGCCAGCGGTGGAGCTGATCCTCGAAAAGCTCGGCTCATCGCGCGGCTGCATCGCCTATCTTTCCCACAAGCGGAAGATCAAGCTCTACTACCCGCACCTGGCCGAGCACGACGGCGACCTGATGCTTGAGGTCGCCTGCCCGGTGCTGACCGAGGGCGGCTCGGCCCAGCGCGGCCGTTAAAAAGGGGCGCGGGACCGCGGCTCAGCGGTGGCAGCGCGCCGATGAAAGTGCGGCGCTGCTATGCGGGAACAGCGCGGCCGGACTCCGCCCGCCTGGACTACCCGGGGCCCGGCCGGACCGGGTCAGCGGCTGCGCTGGCGAAGCCGCTGAATGTCGAGAATGACGACGGCGCGTGCCTCAAGGCGGAGCCAGCCGCGCTGGACGAACTCGGCGAGAGCCTTGTTGACCGTTTCACGTGAAGCGCCGACCAGCTGGGCCAGTTCCTCCTGGGTGAGTTCATGGGCCACCAGGACGCCGTCGGTGGCGGGCCTGCCGAAACGGTCGGCCAGATCCAGGAGCGCCTTCGCGACGCGGCCGGGGACATCGGAGAACACCAGGTCCGCGAGGGACTCGTTGGTGCGACGCAGCCGGCGGGCGAGCGCCTGGAGCAGCTGGGCCGACACCTCGGGGCGGGTTTCGAGCAGCACCCGCAGGTTCTCGTTCTTCAGCCCGGCCAGCCGGGTCTCCGACACCGCCGTCGCCGTTGCCGTGCGCGGGCTGGGGTCGAACAGGGCCATCTCGCCGAAGAGTTCACCAGGGCCGAGGATGGCCAGCAGGTTCTCCCTGCCGTCCTGGGCGGTGCGTCCGAGCTTGATCTTGCCGGAGACGATGAAGTACAGCTGGTCGCCCTGGTCTCCCTCACGGAAGACCGACGATCCACGCGAGAGGTCAACTTCGGTCAACTCATCAGTGAGGGCGGCGAAGACGTCGTCTCCGAGCGAAGCGAAGAGCGGCGCCCGGCGCAGTACCTCGATATCCATGAATTCTCCTGTTGACTTGGGGTGGTGCGGCTGTCCCGCGTGGCCTCTACCGTCCCATCTTGCCGTACCCGGCCATGATGGGACAGCCGATACACGCCATTCCGCGGGGTTTAAGCGGTCCGCGCAACCGGTGCGCTGCCGCCGGACGGCTCCCGGCCGATAGAATCGGGAGTCAGTGATGGAGGTGCGCGGCTTCCGGACGAAGCACACTGGGAGAACGGACATGCCCGACTTCACGATTCTCGACGTCGTACTGGGCCTCGTGCTGCTCGGGTACCTCGCCGTGGGGCTGCGCAACGGACTCTTCGTGACCCTTGGCGGCATCGTCGGATTCATCGCCGGCGCCGTGGCCGCCTTCTTCGCCATCCCGCTGGTCAGCGCGGCGCTGCCCGACAACGGCTGGCGGCTTCCCGCCGTCATCGCCACGGCCCTGATCCTCGTCGTTGTCGGCCAGGCGCTCGGCGCCGGCCTCGGGTCCTCGATCCGGCGGTGGCTGAAGGCCCGGCCCCTGCGGACCGTCGACCGCCTGCTCGGCGGTGCGGTCAACACCGTGGTGGCGGCGCTGGTGATGTCGATGCTCGCCTTCAGCGTGGGCACCCTCGGCGTCCCGTTCCTGTCCCAGCACCTGGCCGCCTCCCAGGTCATCCGCGGCATCGACAGCGCTACCCCGGCACCGGTGCGCACCTGGCTGGCGCAGCTGCGCACCATCGCGGTGGACGACGGCATCCCCACCATCCTCGACACCGTCGCGCCACCGTTGGCCGCAGAGGTCCCTGACGAATCCGTGGACACCCCCGAACTCGCCGCAGCCGCGGCGTCGGTGGTGCGGATCGCCGGCACGGCCTTCAAGTGCGGACAGAACCAGACCGGCACCGGGTTCGTTGTGGCACCCGGGCGGGTCATCACCAACGCGCACGTCGTGGCGGGGGTGGGCGAACCCGTCGTCGAGGTCCTTGGCGGAGGGGCGCTGCCGGGGCGGGTCGTGCACTTCGATCCGGCCCGCGACATCGCCGTGCTCGCCGTCGACGGCCTGGACCGGGATGCGCTGCCGCTGGGGGATGAGCTGTCCCGCGGGACGACGGCGGCCTTCGCCGGCTACCCGGCCGGCGGGCCCTACCGGATCCAGCCCGCCAGCGTGCAGAACCTGTCCCCGGTGATGGTCCAGAACATCTATGGCGCCAGCCCGCGGCTGCTCCAGGTGTACAGCCTGGCCGCGAACGTGCAGCAGGGTAATTCCGGCGGGCCGCTGCTCGACCTGCAGGGCCGCGTGGCCGGGGTGGTCTTCGCCAAGTCAACGGCCGAGGCGCCCGTCGGGTACGCGCTGTCACTGGCCGAGCTGCGGCCGATCGCCGAGCGAGCGCCGGGCTACGCCGCCGCCGTCGCCTCCGGGCAGTGCACCCCGCGCTAGGGGCTGCCCTCCGCCGTCGCCGGCAGGTGACCAGGGGTGCCCCGCGCACCTCCCGCGAGACCAAATCGTGACCGGATGGATACGGGAAATACGAAAACCGGCCGTTTTAGAAGTTAGGCTCGTCACACGGCCAGTGCGCACAGGCGCGTTCAGGTCCGGCGGATACAGGGTTGTCCGGCCAGAAACACTCGTTCAACAGGAGCTCAAAATGTCTACACGCGACACTTCTGTGCGCAGGTTCCATCTCACCAGGAAACGTGCTGCGTTGACTGCGGGAATATCCATCGGCGCGCTGCTCATGACCGGCTGCGTCCAGAGCCAGCGCGAAGAGGGGGCCGGCGCCGAAGGTTCGGGCGAGGCCGTCAATTCAACCTTCGTCTTCGCTGCGTCCTCCGACCCGAAGTCCCTCGACCCGGCCTTCGCCAGCGACGGCGAGTCCTTCCGCGTCAGCCGCCAGATCTTTGAAGGCCTCGTCGGCGTGGAGAAGGGCACCGCGGACCCGGCGCCGCTGCTCGCCGAGTCGTGGGAGACCTCCGAGGACGGACTGGCGACGACCTTTCAGCTGAAGGAGGGTGTGAAGTTCCACGACGGGACGGACTTCAACGCCGAGGCCGTCTGCTTCAACTTCGACCGCTGGTACAACTGGACCGGCCTCCAGCAGGCCGAGACCGTCTCGTACTACTACAACTCGCTCTTCCGCGGGTTCAAGGACCAGCCTGACGAAGCCGTCTACGAATCCTGCGAGGCCAACGGCGACAACGAGGTCACCGTCAACCTGGCCAAGCCGTTCGCCGGGTTCGTCCCGGCGCTCTCCCTGCCGGCCTTCGCCATGCAGAGCCCCACCGCCCTTGAGGAGTTCAAGGCCGACGAGATCGGCGGTTCCGAGGAATCACCGAAGCTCAGCGAGTACGCCCTCGGCAACCCGGTGGGCACCGGTCCCTTCAAGTTCGAGTCCTGGGACGTCGGACAGCAGCTTGAGCTGTCGAGCTTCGAGGATTACTGGGGCGAGAAGGGCCAGATCACCGAGACGATCTTCCGCATCATCGACGACCCGCAGGCCCGCCGCCAGGCCCTCGAGGCCGGAACCATCGACGGGTACGACCTTGTCGCCCCCGCCGACGTCCAGTCCCTGAAGGACGGCGGATACAACGTGGTGGCCCGCGACCCGTTCACCATCCTGTACCTGGGCTTCAACCACAAGGTGGAGCAGCTCGCGGACCCGCTGGTCCGTGAGGCCATCGCGCACGCCATCGATAAGGAGGCTCTGGTTGCCCAGACCCTTCCCGAGGGCACCGAGGTCGCGACCCAGTTCATCCCCGACGTCGTCGACGGCTACAACGAGGACGTCACCACGTACGACTTCGATCCGGAGAGGGCGAAGGAACTCCTCGCCGAGGCCGGGTACCCCGACGGCTTCGAGGTCCAGTTCAACTACCCGACGAACGTCTCCCGTCCGTACATGCCCACCCCGGAGCAGGTCTTCACCAACCTCCAGGCGCAGCTTGCCGACGTCGGAATCACCGTCACCCCGTCACCTGCCGCCTGGTCCCCTGACTACCTCGACCAGGTCCAGGGCACCGAGGACCACGGGCTGCACCTGCTCGGCTGGACCGGCGACTACAACGACACCGACAACTTCATCGGCGTCTTCTTCGGCCAGCAGAAGCCGGAGTTCGGCTTCGACAACCCGGAGCTGTTCGCCGCACTCGATGAGGCGCGGGGCATGACCGACCGCGAAGAGCAGACGAAGGCGTACGAGGAGATCAACGAGCAGATCGCCGAGTTTATCCCGGCCATCCCGCTGGCCCACCCGGCACCTTCGCTGGCGTTCAACGAGCGCGTGACCTCCTACCCGGCCAGCCCGGTCAACGATGAGGTCTTCAGCGAGATCGAGCTCAGCAAGTAATACCAGCACGTCCAGTGGAGCCGGACCCGTACGATAGGTCCGGCTCCACTGTGTTGGAGAGCACATCCTGGTTTCCCCCGAGAGGACACTGTGTTACGCGTCATAGGCAAGCGAATTGCCCTGCTCATCCCCACGTTGTTTGGGCTGTCCGTTCTGCTCTTCCTCTGGGTGCGCAGCCTCCCGGGCGGTCCGGCGACCGCGCTGCTGGGCGAGAAGGCAACCCCCGAGGCCGTCGCCCGGGTCAATGAGCTTTACGGTTTCGACCGCCCGCTCCTCACCCAGTACTTCACCTACATCGGCAAGCTGCTGCAGGGCGACTTCGGCGTCTCGATCAACACCGGGCGTCCCGTCCTCGAGGAGTTTGCGACCCGCTTCCCGGCGACCGTCGAGCTCACCATCGTCGCCCTGATCTTCGCCATCGGCATCGGCGTTCCGCTGGGCTATGCCGCGGCCCGCCACTACGGGCGCTTCGTGGACCACAGCTCCGTGGTGCTGAGCCTGATTGGCATCACCGTGCCGGTGTTCTTCCTCGCGTTCATCTTCAAGTACCTGTTCGCGATCCAGTGGTCCATCCTGCCGCCCGACGGCCGGCAGAACCCTCGCATCAACGCGACCCACTTCACCGATTTCTACGTCCTGGACGGGCTCCTCACGGGGGAGTGGGACGCCGCCTGGGACGCCTTCCTTCACCTGATCCTGCCCGGGCTGGCCCTGGGCACCATCCCGCTGGCCATCATCGTGCGCATCACCCGGGCGTCGGTGCTTGAGACGCAGAACGCCGACTACGTGCGCACCGCCCGGGCCAAGGGCCTGCTGGAGCGCACCATCCGCGGCCGGTTCATCCTCCGCAACGCGATGCTTCCGGTGGTGACGACGATCGGGCTGCAGCTCGGCCTGCTCATCTCCGGCGCCGTGCTCACCGAGACGGTGTTCGCGTTCAACGGCATCGGCCGGTTCCTGCGCGATGCCATTTTCGGCCTCGACTACCCGGTCCTCCAGGGGTTCATCATCTTCATCGCCATCCTCTACGCGATCATCAACCTCCTCGTTGACATTTCCTACAGCATCATCGACCCGAGAGTGCGTGTGCAGTGAGTGCAATCTTGCCCCCCGCCGTCGGCGGATCAGCAGCCCCGACAGACCCGGCGATCGAGACCGGAGGTGGAACCGGCCTCTGGAAGGACGCGTTCCTGCGCCTGCGGCGCAACCCGCAGGCCATCGCCGGCGCCGTCATCATCGGCCTGTTCCTGCTCGTGGCGCTCCTCGCGCCGATCCTGGCCCCCTACGGCGGCAACGAGCTGCCCGGCCGCACCGAAATCACCCCGACCACCATCCCCGGGCCCGGAGAGATCGGCGGCTACCCGCTCGGGCTCGACCGCTTCGGCGGGGACCTGCTGAGCAAGCTGATCTGGGGCGCCCAGGCGTCCCTGCTGATCGGTGTGGTGTCCACCGCCCTGGGCCTGGCCGGCGGAATGCTCCTCGGCGTCCTCGCCGGCGGCTTCGGCGGCTGGGTGGACAACGTCATCATGCGCTTCGTCGACATCCTGCTGTCGGTGCCAAACCTGCTGCTCGCGGTCAGCATCGCCGCCATCCTCGGCCAGAGCCCGTACGCGATCATGATCGCCATCGGCGTCTCGCAGATCCCGATCTTCGCGCGGCTGCTCCGTTCCTCAATGCTCTCCCAGCGCGGATCCGACTACATCCTGGCCGCGCAGACCCTCGGACTGAGCCGGGGCACGATCACCATGAGCCACCTGCTGCCCAACAGCATGGGTCCGGTGATCGTGCAGGCAACGCTCACCCTGGCCACCGCGGTGATCGACGCCGCCGCCCTGTCCTTCCTCGGCCTTGGCGGCGGACTGCCGCAGGCCGCCGAGTGGGGCCGGATGCTCACCTACGCCCAGGCCGAGCTGAGCATCGCGCCGCAGCTGGCGTTCCTGCCCGGCGCCTGCATCGCCATCACCGCCCTCGGCTTCACCCTGCTGGGGGAGTCCCTGCGGGAGGCCCTGGATCCCAAGACCCGGCAGAAGTAGTCCGGCGGGAGCCCGCTCCCGCCACCTCGTCGAAGCCACCTCGTCGAATCCACCTCGTCGAATCCGCCCCGCCGCTGACCCAGCGGCGGGGCGTCGGCGTTAAGTGCCGCAGAAGGTCCGGTACGGACCGAAGTCCTCCGGGGCGCCGACGGCATAGCGTTCAAGGCCGGGCCGCTCGTCGTAGGGCGCCGTCACGGCCTCGAGGAGGCCCGCCAGCGGGCCCAGGTCGTCGTTCGTGGCCGCAGCCAGGGCCTCCTCTACGAGGTGGTTGCGGGGAATGTAGGCAGGGTTGGCCCGGTCCATCGCCGCCGCGTCCGGGCCCAGGGCGAGCCACCGCTGGGCCCAGGCGTCGAACGCCGCAGGATCCGCGGTCCGGTTCCGGGCCGGCCCGGCGTGCCCCCGGGCGGCGGAGCCCAGGTCCCGGAAGAACGAGGTGTAGTCGGCCCGACCGGCCTGCAGCAGGGCCAGGAGGTCGTCCGCCAGCTGGGCGGCCTCGCCATCGGGCACCGGGCCGGCAAGGCCGAGCTTGGCCTTCATCCCGGCCAGCCAGGCGGCACTGTACTGGGTGCGGAAGGCCTCGAGGGAGGCGACCGCGGCCTCGACGGCCCGCTCCTGGTCCTCATGGATCAGGGGCAGCAGGGCCTCCGCGAGCCGGGCGAGGTTCCACTCGGCGACCAGCGGCTGGTTGCCGTAGGCATAGCGCCCGCCGGAGTCGATCGAGCTGTACACGGTGGCCGGGTCGAAGGCGTCGAGGAAGGCGCAGGGCCCGTAGTCGATGGTCTCGCCCGAGATGGTCATATTGTCGGTGTTCATCACCCCGTGGATGAAGCCGGCGAGCATCCACCGGGCCACCAGGGAGGCCTGGGCGGAGACCACCGCCTCGAACAGGGCGAGGTAGGGCGATTCTGCCTGCGCGGCCTGCGGGTGGTGCCGGGCGATGGCGTGGTCGGCGAGGCGGCGCAGCAGGGCAGGGTCCCCGCCGGCCGCGGCGTACTGGAAGCTGCCCACCCGCAGGTGGCTGTCCGCGACCCGGGCGAGTACCGCTCCAGGCAGCACGGTTTCGCGGCGCACCGGCCGGCCGGTGGCCACCACGGCCAGTGAGCGGGTGGTCGGGATGCCCAGAGCGTCCATGGCCTCGCTGACGACGTACTCGCGCAGCATCGGGCCCACCGCCGCCAGGCCGTCCCCGCCGCGGGCGAACGGCGTGCGCCCGGACCCCTTGAGGTGGAGATCGCGCAGGCGGCCGTCGGGGCCGGTGAGCTCGCCCAGCAGCAGTGCCCGCCCGTCACCGAGGCGGGGGCTGTAGCCGCCGAACTGGTGGCCGGCATAGGCCTGGGCGACGGGAGTGGCTCCGGCGGGCAGCGAGGTGCCGGTCAGGAACGAGACCCCCTCGGGTGTCCGCAGCGCCTCCGGGTCGAGGCCCAGGGTGAGGGCGAGCGGTTCGTTGAGCACCAGCAGCCTCGGCTCCGGTGCCTCCTCGGCCCGCCAGGGGATGGCCAGCTCCGCCAGTTCCCGGGCGAAGCGGCCGTTCAGGGTTGCAGTGATTCCGGTTACGGCGCTCATGCCCCCAGAATACCGACGCCGGCACCGCCGGACCGCTTCAACTTTCTATCCGCGGTCACACCTTTCGGGGTGGACATCCCGGCCTCCGTGCCGCACGGGGACGCCGGGAGCGCTGCCGCCCCGGACTCAGGAGGCGATGCCGCCCTCGATCTGCAGTTCGTTGCCCGGAATGGAGGCGAGCAGCCGGCGCGTGTAGGGGTGGCGGGCGTTCTGGAAGACCTCTTCGGAGGTCGCTGCCTCAACGAGTTCGCCGTCCTTCATGACGCACACGTAGTCGGAGATCAGGCGCACCACGGCGAGGTCGTGGGAGATGAACAGGTAGCTCAGGCCCAGTTCGGCCTGCAGGTCGCCCAGGAGTTTGAGGATCTGCGCCTGGACGAGCACGTCGAGCGCAGACACGGGCTCGTCGCAGACCAGCAGTTCGGGCTTCAGGGCCAGCGCGCGGGCGATGGCCACGCGCTGGCGCTGCCCGCCGGACAGCTCCGAGGGGTAGCGGCGCAGCGCGTTCTGGGGCAGGGCCACCTGGTCCATCAGTTCCCGCACCCGGGCGGTCCGCTCCTTCTTGGAGCCGCGCTTGTAGGCGTTGAGGGGCTCCTCGACGATGCGTTCGATGGTGAACATCGGGTTCAGCGAGGAATAGGGGTCCTGGAAGATCGGCTGGACCCGCTGGCGGAAGTCGTTGAGCTGGGCCTTGTCGAGGGTGGCGACGTCCATGCCGTCGAAGGTCATGGTTCCGGAGGTGGGCTCGATGAGCTTCAGGAGCATCCGGGCCGTCGTGGTCTTGCCGGAACCGGACTCGCCCACGATGGCGACCGTCTGGCCCCGCGGCACGTCGAGGGTGACGTTCTTGGCCGCGTAGAAGTCCTCGGAGCTGCCGCGGCGCTTGTAGACCTTGGTGAGGTCACGGATCTCCACAATGTTCGCCGGGGGAGCCGCCTTGCCGCTCTCGTGCTCGGCGAAGACGGCCTCGGCGAGCTTCGCCCGCTTGGCGGGGTCGTCGTTGTAGGCGCCCGGGCGCAGGCGGACGGCGGCGACGGACGGGGCGGCGCGCACCAGCGACTGGGTGTAGGGGTGCTGGGGGTCGTTGAGCAGCTGCTGGGCCGGGCCGGTCTCGACGACCCGGCCGCGGTGCATCACCACGAGGTCGGAGGCGCGCTCGGCTGCCAGCCCGAGGTCGTGGGTGATCAGCAGCACCGAGGTGCCGAGCTGGTCGGTCATGGTGTCGATCTGGTCGAGGATGGTGCGCTGCACCGTGACATCGAGGGCACTGGTCGGCTCGTCGGCGATCAGCAGCCGCGGCTGGCAGGCGAGGCCGATGGCGATCAGGGCACGCTGGCGCATGCCGCCGGAGAATTCGTGCGGGTACTGCTTGGCGCGTTCGCCGGCGTCGGGCAGGCCGGCGGCGGAGAGGACCTCGATGACCTTCTGCTTGACGTTGGCCTTGGTGGCCATGCCGTGGACCAGCAGCGTCTCGGCGACCTGGGTGCCGATCTTGGTGACGGGGTTGAGGTTCGACATCGGGTCCTGCGGCACCAGGCCGATCGCCCGGCCGCGGATGGAGCGCATCTTGGACTCGGCCAGGCCGACGAGCTCCTGGCCTTCGAAGAGGATGCTTCCGGCGGTGACCTTGCCGTTGCCCGGCAGCAGGCCGATGCAGGCCATGGCCGTCGTGGACTTGCCGGAACCCGATTCCCCAACGATCGCCAGCGTGCTTCCGCGTCGAAGCGTGAAGCTCGCGTTTTCGACGGCGCGGACCTCTCCGTGGGTGGTGCGGAAGCTGATCGCGAGGTCCCGGACTTCGAGCAGGGGCGCGTCGCTGGCCGCCGTACCGGCGGGAGTGATATCCGTCATGAAACTATGGTGCCCTACCGGTGCGCTTTTCGCGTAAGGCGACGTTCCGGACCGGTGCTAACTTTGTGGACTCGCCCCGGCCGGGGCGCCCAGCCGCGCCGCGAGGTGCTCCACCGCGAACCGGTATCCCTCGATTCCCGCCCCCACGATCACGGCGTCGGCGACCGCGGAGATGTAGGAGGTGTGCCGGAAGGCCTCGCGCCGGTGCACGTTGCTCAGGTGGACCTCCACCACGGGCAGGCCCACGGCGGCCAGCGCGTCGGCGATGGCGATCGAGGTGTGGGTGTAGGCGGCGGCGTTGATGACGATCCCGCCGGCGGTGCCCGCCGCACCGTGGATGGCGTCGATCAGGGCGCCTTCGGAATTGGACTGGAAGGCCCGCAGCGTGAAGCCCCGTGCAGCGGCGGCGGCCCGGGCCGTCTCCTCGACGTCCCCGAGGGTGGAGGTGCCGTAAATCGCCGGCTCCCGGGTCCCCAGCAGGTTCAGGTTGGGGCCGTTGAGCAGGAGGATGCTTGAGGTGCGGGCCGGATTCATGCCTTAACTATGCCCCAGCCCGCCGCCTACAGCGCGGAGGCGGCGGCCTGCTGGCGGGCGCGGAGCCGGACCGCGAAGATCGCGCCGACCAGCGTCACCAGGCTCAGCACCACCAGCACGATGCCGGGGTGCCACCAGGCGCCGTCCGTGGTCCTGCCGAAGGCCTGCGTGATCGACGGGACGAAGCCGGCGATGATCGCGGCGAGGCTGTAGGCGAAGGACAGGGCGGTGAAGCCGGTGCGGGGGTCGAAGATGTCAGCCATCAGCCCGCCCAGGGCCGCCCAGGTGGCCGTCGGCAGGATGCCCCCGAGCAGGATCGCCGCGATGTACACGGGCTCGGTGGCGACGCTGATAACCCAGTAGAGCGGGAAGGAGATCAGGGCGGTGCCCAGGGCGCCGCCGGCGACGACCTTCGCCGAGCCGATCCGCATGGCGAGGTAGCCGAACGCCGGGATGGTCACCAGCTGCAGGAGTGAACCGATCAGGGCGGCGTTGAGGACCGTCGCCTCGCTGAGGCCCAGTCGTTCGGTGCCGTAGGCCTGGGTGTAGGACACCATGAGGAAGTAGGAGCCGATGCCCAGGACCGCCGAGGCCGCGGCCACGACGATCGCGGTGCGCTGCGAGCGGATCATCTCGAGGAAGGGGATGCGGGCCAGCGAATTGGAGCCCGCCGCCTCCTTGAAGACGGGGGTCTCGTCGATGGCGAGGCGCAGGTAGATGGCGACCGCGAGGAACGGGAAGGCGAGCAGGAACGGGATGCGCCAGCCCCAGGAGGCCATGACGTCCGGTGCGGCGACGGCAAGGATCAGGAAGATGAGCGAGATCAGCATGGTTCCCACGGGGGAGCCCAGCTGGGGGATCGAGGCATAGAGCGCGCGCTTGCGCGGCTCGGCGTGCTCGGTCGCGATGAGGATCGAACCGCCCCATTCGCCGCCGAGGGACAGTCCCTGCAGCAGGCGCAGGACCGTCAGGATGATCGGCGCCCACACCCCGATGGTGTTGAAGTCGGGCAGCAGGCCCACGCTGCCGGTCGCCAGGCCCATGAGGGTGATGGTCCAGATCAGGGTCTTCTTGCGGCCGATCCGGTCCCCGAGGTGCCCGAAGAGAATGGCGCCGAGGGGGCGGGCGACGAAGCCCATGGCGAAGACGAGGAATGCCGACAGGGTGCCCGCCAGCGGGTCCTGCTGGGTGAAGAACACTTCATTGAAGATCAGGGCCGCAGCGGTGCCGAAAACATAGAAGTCGTAGGACTCCAGCGCTGTTCCGACAAAGGAGGCGCCGGCAGCCCGGCGCGCCATCCGTGGGCTTGAGGACGGGGCGGGTGCGGCGGCAAGTGAAGTGGACACGCTGACGATTGTCCCCCCGCCCTCGGTCTGCACGCCAACGTTTGAGGGCAAACTCACACCCCGGAGCCCACACCCCGGAACCCCCACCCCGGAACTCACACCCGGGGGCGGCCGCCCGGGTAGGAGGCGACGATCGAGGCTCCCGCATGGATCAGCGCGTCCGCGACACCGGCGCCGTCGGCGACGTAGCCGTGCACCATCGCTCCGTCCCGGAGCATCATCAGCTGGTCCGCCGCGGGACCGGGATCCTCAAGGCCCAGCTCGCCGAGGAGCTCGACGGCGAGGCCGCGGAGCCATGAGCGGTGGCGCTCGACCGCCAGGCGGACGGGGTGGCCGGCCTCCGGGTACTCGGCGGCGGCATTGATGAAGGCACAGCCCCTGAACCCCGGACGGCAGGCCTGTCCTCCCACCGCGGAGGCGATGTCCCGCAGCGCGGCGCCGGGTCCCGGAGCCGCTGCCCGGATCCGCTCGAACTCCGTGCGCACCTGCGCGGACTGGAGGTCGAGATAGGCCACCACGAGGTCTTCCTTGGAGGGGAAATGGCGGTAGAACGTGACCTTCGTGGTTCCCGTGTCGGCAAGGATCCTGTCGGCGCTGACCGATCGGATGCCCTCGGTGTAGAAGAGGCGGGCAGCGGAGGCCAGGATCGAGGCGCGGGCCGTCCCGCGGGGCGGGCGTGGAGCGTCGTCGGGCATGGGGCCATCCTTCCAGATCCGTCGAACTGGCAACTTGTTTACTTACTAGTTAGTCTACCTGAGTGGGGTGGGAACAG
>NZ_CADCTE010000175.1 GCF_902805515.1 uncultured Arthrobacter sp.
TGTGTAGTTTCCGTCCCGGGACCACTCGGTCTCGCCGTGGCGGAGCAGCCACAGCCGCGGCAGCGGGGTTCCTGCGGGGGTGGGATCGGGCTGGGCTGCCCCTGAGAGCGGACTCATAGTATCTCCTTTGATTCAGGCTGGTGTGACCACCAGCTGCGGAGCCGGGCCTCGGCGGTTGCCGGGTCCAACGGTCCGTGTTCCATGCGCTCCTCGAGAAGATAGCGGTAGGCGCGCCCGACCACCGGGCCAGGTGTTATTCCGAGGAGGGCCATGATCTGCGCGCCGTCCAGGTCGGGGCGGATCATGGCAAGCTCTTCCTGCTCGGCCAGAGCGGAGATGCGGGCCTCAAGGTCGTCGTAGGCAAAGGCAAGCCGTTCCACCTGACGCCGGTTGCGCGTTGTCACATCCGAGCGGACCAGGCGGTGGAGCCGCTCCAGCAGCGGCCCCGCATCGGTGACATAGCGGCGCACGGCTGAATCGGTCCAGCCGGCCTCACCGTAGCCGTAGAACCGCATGTGCAGTTCGACGAGGCGGGACACGGCCTTGATGGTGTCGTTGTCGAAGCGCAGCGCGCGCATGCGGCGGGCGGTGAGCTTGGCGCCCACCGCGTCGTGGTGGCGGAAGCTGACGGCGTTTCCGGGGCCGAACTTCCGGGTGGCCGGCTTCCCGATGTCATGGAGCAGCGCTGCGAAGCGCAGCACGAAGTCCGGTCCCGGGACGGACCCGTCGGCGTCGGTTTCCAGCGCGCAGGCCTGCTCGAGGACGGTGAGGGAGTGCCGGTAGACGTCCTTGTGCCGGTGATGCTCGTCGATCTCGAGCCGCAGCGCGGACACCTCGGGAAGCACGTGGTCGGCCAGTCCCGTCTCGACGAGGAGGTCGATGCCGCGGACGGGAGCGCGGCCGTTGATCAGCTTGACGAGTTCGTCCCGGATCCGTTCGGCCGAGATGATTCCGATCCGCTCCGCCATGGCCGTCATCGCCTCGGCCACCTCCGGAGCGACGCTCACTCCTAGTTGGGAGGCGAAGCGGGCCGCGCGCATCATCCTCAGCGGATCGTCGGAGAACGACGACGACGGCGCGCCCGGGGTGCGCAGGACGCCGGCGTGCAGATCCTTCACCCCGCCAAAGGGGTCGACGAGCTCCATCGCCGGAAGGGTCAGGGCCATCGCGTTGATGGTGAAGTCGCGCCGGAGCAGGTCCTCCTCGAGGTTCGAGCCGAAGGCCACGGACGGGTTCCGTGAGCCAGGGTCATACGCGTCGGCGCGGTAGGTGGTGATTTCGATCTGGTGGGAGCCCCGGCGCAGCCCGATGGTGCCGAAGGCCCGGCCGATCTCCCAGTAGGCGTCCGCCCAGCCCCGGATCACGGCGAGGGTCTGGTCCGGATCGGCATTGGTCGTGAAGTCGAGATCCGGGGAGCTTCGGCCCAGGAAGAGGTCGCGGACCGGTCCCCCGACCAGTGAAAGCTCGTAGCCGGCCTGGCTGAAGAGCTCTCCCAGCTCGGTGACGACCGGCGGGAGCGGCGTGGTCAGGGTCGATTTGTCCAACGGGTGCACCATAGTCCCTTAAGCGTGCCAGATCGGGGGCCAAATTCCATGCCGGGGCCGCCCGCCGCCTCGGCTGCGGCCTGCCGCCAGCCCCAACTGTTCGGGTCGGCCCGGCCTGCCGCCGTCATTGCCTGCCGTTAAAGATCGTTAGAGTGGTCTGCATGGACCGACCCGTTCCAAGTGCACCTAAACGCACCCCGTTGACAGTGTCAATGGGAAGCCCGGGCACGCCTGCACCGCAGCACCAGCTGCCCACGGTGGAGGAGGTGTCTGCGGGCGGGATCGTTGTGGACACTACCAGCGGGACCCTGAATGTCGCGATCATCGCGCGCCTGAACCGCGGCGGCAGGCTGGAATGGTGCCTCCCCAAGGGCCATCCCGAGAACCAGGAAGACAGCGAGCAGGCGGCGGTCCGCGAGATCGAGGAAGAGACCGGTATCCGCGGGGACATCGTCACCGCGCTGGGGAGCATCGACTACTGGTTCACTGTCAGCGGACACCGGGTGCACAAGACGGTTCACCATTTCCTCCTCGTCGCCACCGGCGGACACCTGACCATCGAGAACGATCCCGACCATGAGGCGGTTGACGTCGCATGGGTGCCCCTTGATGAGCTGGGGCGGAAACTGTCGTTCCCCAACGAACGGCGCATCGCGGATCTGGCCCGCGAGGTCCTGCCCAATTACCTCTGACGCACCGCGTCACGCAAGGAGACGAACGTTCTCAATGTCCGAAAGCAACACAGCCTCGATCCCGGTGCAGGACACCGGCGTGCTGGCCGGGCGTACCCAGCGCCATCCTGAAGGTGCTGCCGCGGGACGGAACGGGGCCGCCGCACCCGGCGGCAGCGGCCCGGCAGAAGACACCACGGCCCGCTCCAGCGCCATCATGGCCGCCGGAACCCTTGTCTCGAGGCTTCTCGGCCTGATCCGCGTCGCGCTGCTTGCCACGGCGATCGGCACCCTCGGCCAGGTCTCCGACCTGTTTCCTGCGGCCAACAACCTGCCCAACTTCATCTACCTGATGGTCGCCGGCGGCGTCTTCAACGCCGTCCTGGTGCCGCAGATCATCAAGGCAAGCCGCAAGGAGGACCGGGGTGCGGACTACATCAGCCGCCTCATCACCCTTGCAGCCTGCGGGCTGCTGGTCCTGACGGTCCTCGCGACCCTCGCGGCCCCCTTCATCGCGGACCTCGTGAGCAACGTCTCCGGTGCCCGCCTGGCCCTCGTGACCACCTTCGCCTACTGGTGCCTGCCGCAGATCTTCTTCTACGGGCTGTACGCCATCATCGGCCAGGTGCTCAACGCCAACGGCTCGTTCGGCCCCTATACCTGGGCGCCCGTGGTCAACAACGTCATCTCCATCGGCTTCCTCACCGCGTTCATCGTGGTCCTGGGCCCGGAAAGTACCGCCGGGCACACCCCGGAGAACTGGACGCTTACCCACACCCTCCTGCTGGCCGGCGGCACCACCTTCGGAATCGTCGTTCAGGCCCTTGTGCTGTTTCTCCCCCTGAGGAAGCTGGGCCTCGGCCTGAGCCCCCGGTTCGGGTGGCGGGGCGTCGGCTTCGGCCAGACCGGAAAGCTCGCGTCGGTCACCATCATCACCATGCTCGTCGGCAACGGCCTGTACCTGGTGAACCAGTGGGTCGCCACCATCGCCACCGAGGCCCGCGCCGACTACGCCAACCGCACCCCACCCCAGCCGATTGCGGGTCTGGCGAACCTTGAGATCGGTTCCCTGGTCTATGTCCTTCCCCACTCGGTCATCGCCGTGTCCCTTGCTACGGTTCTGTTCAACCAGCTAGCGGCTGCACACGCCGACCACAACCTCGCGGCGCTCAGGGACACCCTCTCCCGCGGGCTGCGCACGATCGGGGTGGCCACGGTGTTCGGAGCCGCGGCCCTGCTCACCCTGGCCGTGCCGCTGGGAATGCTCTTCAGCGGTGGATCCCAGGCGAGCGGCGCCATCAATGCGGTGATCATCGCGCTGCTGGCCCTGGGCGCGCCGTTCCTCAGCGCCAACTTCTTCCTCAACCGGGTGTTCTACGCACGGGAGGACGTCGTCACCCCGCTGAAGATCCAGCTGATCCTCTCGGTGCTGGGAGTCGCTCTCGCCCTCACCGCCGGCGCCTTCCGGCCCGACCTGATCGTGCCGATGCTCGCCGTGGGGTACTCGGTGGGCAATGTGGTGGCGGTCGCCGTGACCCACTTCTTCCTTCGGCGGACCATTGGCCGTTACGGTGCCGGGCATATCTTCGACGTCCATGTCCGGCTTACCCTCGCCGGGATCGCCGCCGCCGTCGGCGGCTCGGCCCTCCTCTGGCTGGCGGGCGCATACCGGCCGGACGGATTCGTCTGGCAGTCCGTGCTGCACTCGACCGCCGTCCTCATTGTCGGCGGCACGGTGATGGTCCTGATCTACCTTGCGGCGCTGAAGGCCCTGAAGGTCAGCGAGCTCAGCGAATTCCTTTCCCCGCTGCTCGCCCGGTTTAAGCGGTGAGGGAACTGACGCCGTAACCCGGGGAACAGGCGGTCGACCGGTAGCATGGGTAAAAATCAGCCAGCTTGCAGCGGGAGGAACACGTGCCAGAAGCAGTAGACGTCGGTTCAGTGCTAGGGGGCCGATACAAAGTCACCGCCTATGTGCTGGCTTCTGCTGACAAGGACCTTGTACTCGATGGCGTGGACCAGGTCCTGAACCGCCCCGTCAGCATCCTTGTCGCTTCGCCCGCCAACGCCGGCCAGGTGGCCGCCAGTGCGCGCGAGGTGGCAACCGGTGAGCGTCACGGCTCGATTCAGGTCCTCGACCTGGGAATCACCGAAGGAGGCACCTACCTGGTCACCAACCGGGCCTCCGCCGCGGACCTGCTGGACCTGATTGTGCAGCAGGAGGCGCCGTACATCGAACCGTTCTTCACCGACACCCTGGGTTCGGAAATCTTCGGGGTGGCACGGTCCACGGAGCCGGAGACCTACGACGAGGACCACTACGAGGAGAAGGAGCACGTCGAGCGCCGTTCACCATTCGCCAACCTGTCGAAGAAGTTCGGCCGGCCGGCGGCGGGAGCCACCGCGGAGGATGCACAGCCGGTGACCGCCGGTGGGTCAGGAACCGCTGAACAGCGTGCCGTCGGTACCGAATCCACCCCGAAGGCTTCCCGGCCGGTCCCGCCCGCGCCGGCGATGCCGCCCGCGGGGTCGCCTGGACCCTCCCGCGGATCGGCTGGCAGAGACCCCCGTCGGCAGGAGGATCCCAACCCGAAGGTGACCCGTCTTCCCAGTGAGCCCGAGGCATCGGGCCCGGGCAGGACTGCCGGCGCCGCCCTCGGCGCCTCGGCCCTGGGTGCGTCGGCTGCTGCCGGGCGGCCGGAGCGGGCTCCGTCCCGCTTCCCGGCCCCTCCTCCTGCGGACGACGACGACCGGGATGAGTACGAGGACGACCGCCCCGAAGGCAACCGGAAGTTCACCCGGATCCTGGTGGGAGCAGTTCTGTCGCTGCTTTTGATCATCGCTGTGGTCGTCGCCGCGACAACCATCGGCGGGCTGTCCAACCCCACAGCCAATGACGACCCCACGACCTCCGGTGGTGAAACACAGGGAGCGGAATCCACCCCGCCTTCCGGGGCTGCCACCGAGTCCGCCGAGCCCGCCGCGGAAACGGTCCCCCCGGTCATCACCGGCGTGACACGGCTGGTTCCCAGCAACCAGAACCTCGACGCCCCGAACGACGCGAACCTGCCCCTGACCGTGGACAACAACCCGGCGACCTTCTGGGGAAGCTATGTCTACGCCAATGACGTCTTCGGCGGACTGGCGCAGAGCCTCGCCCTCGTGGTCGAACTCGAAGAGGAATCAACAATCTCAGAGGTCAAAATCGACCAGTTGAACGGCACCGGCGGAAACTTCTCGGTGCTTCTCAACGACGCCCCCACCCTGGAGGGGGCGGAACAGATCGCCCAGGGAGGCTTCACCGGGCCGTCCATCACCACGCCCGTCCCGGAAGGGGACGACGGACCGGCCACGGCACGCTATGTGATCGTCAACTTCACCCAGCTGCCCCGGCTCTCGAACATCCAGGCGCAGTTCCCCTGGGGACTGCGCATCGCCGAGATCGGCGTTTCCTAGGAAACGCGGTGGCTCCCCAGGCACGGCGCGTCCTCCCGGACGCGTCCCCCGGAATAACCCGAGGACAGGCATGGTTGTGCTAGGGGTCCGCGGAGATCCATGCGCAGGCTACTGCAGCGTGCACCCAGATAGGAAGGTTCACCGTAAACGTGACAACTGAAACCCAGACCGCAGCAGGCGGCACCCCCGAAGGCGAGCAGAAAATCCACGATGTCATCATTGTGGGATCCGGACCGTCGG
>NZ_CADCTE010000176.1 GCF_902805515.1 uncultured Arthrobacter sp.
GTCATCGGACTCCAGCAATCCGACCGCAAACCCAAAACCAAACCCCACACACCCCCCACCGAACCCGTCACCGTCGCCGTACGCTGCGGCGGCACAGCCACCCAACACCCCACCCGCACCGAACCGGGGGCTTGAACAACTCAGCTGACGTGCCCCGCCGGCGCGCTGCGCTTGCCGTGCCCGACACACCGCGCCCCTGAAGAACAGTACCGTCGTCCATGCGCACGGCGATTGACGATTCACAAACGAGAGCAGGCCGTAATGTCCAGGGACAACAAGGTGTGGCTCATCAGTGGTGCGGAGCGCAGCTTCGGCCGGATTTGGGCTGCCGCCGCGCTCGAGCGTGGAGACCGGGTAGTGGCTGCCGTCCGTGATCCTTCCAGGCTGGCTGACCTCGTCGAGGCGTACGGCGAGGCGGTCATGGTGATCAAACTGGATGGCACCGACCAGAGTGCCGCGCGGTTAGCGGTCAAGCAGGCGGCGGAGCATTTTGGGCGGCTCGACGTCGTCGTCACCAACGCCGGGTACGGCCAGTTCGGCGCCCTCGAAGAGGTCACGGAGCAGGAGTTCCGGACACTGTTCGAGACAAACATCTTCGGCGCCATCTGGCTGACGCAGGCCGTGATCCCCGTATTACGCGCTCAGGGCAGCGGCCACATCCTCCTCGTTGGCAGCATTGCCAGTCTGACCGGGTACCCGAACACCGGCGCTTATCATGCCTCAAATTTCGCCCTGGAGGGCCTGGCCGGTTCGCTGGCGCCGGAGGTTTTATCATTTGGAATCAAAGTGACGGTCGTTGACCCCGGTACCCTCGATTCGGACTCCCTGGAAGGCACAGCGCAGCCTGCCAGCAGGCTGCCCCTCTACGACATGGTTCGCACTGCCTTGCCCGACGGCGGTGGGAACGAGCGGCCCGAGGCCACGGGCCCTGCGATTCTTGCCCTGGTCGACACTAGGACCCCCCCTTTGCGGGTCCTGCTCGATGGACCGCGGTCGCACATTGTGAAGGCCATGGACCCGCAGATGCGGGCGCGCCTTTGGTCCTTGGGGAGGCCTCTCCACCCGGGGCAGTCCGACGAAAGGCTGGCACGCCTTGGATCCCTGGGAAGACGTCTCCATTGAGGGCTCACCCGCTGGGCGGGGCTGTGGGGTTCTGCGGGGCGCCTCCGCCGGACCGTGCCCGTGCACGCGCCAGGAGTGGTTGGAGTTCGGCGGCCACCCCTGATCAGGCTCAGTTCCGCCCCGCAGCAAGGTGGGCTGCCGGCAGCGCACCCTTAGGAACGTGTCAGGGGTGAGGCGGGGACATCGGCTTTGGCCGGTTGGAGCAATCGAGCCGGGTAGACAGCACACGTGCATCAATGAGTGACAGGGTGACGATATGGACACTTCCTCGCTGGCGGGACAGGACAACCTCTCCCTCGAGGCCGATAACCGCGTCAAAACGCTGCTGATTCTGGGCGCCTCGGGCGACCTGACCGGACGCCTTCTCTTACCGGGTCTGGCGAGGTTGATCCGGCTCGGGCGTGTTGACGGGCTGAAGCTCGTAGGGGCCGGCTCGGATGACTGGACGGACGGGCAGTGGCAGGAGCGCATCGACGGCGCCTTCGCGAACGCCATGGGTAAGGCCGATGACGCCGGGCGCGCGTCGCTGATGCGGGTGCGCAACGAGAGCTCATACCGTTTCATTGACGTCACGCAGGACGGGCTGGCCGGCCTCGTACAGACTCTCGAGGGTCCGGTCGCGATATATTTCGCCCTGCCCCCTGCCGTCAGCCAGGCCGCGTGCAGCGTCCTCGGTGCGGATTCCCTGCCCAAGAACACGCGCCTCGTCATGGAAAAGCCTTTCGGGACGGACCAGTCCAGCGCTCACAGGCTCAATGAGATGCTCGTGAATCTTGTGCCCGAGCACAACATCCACCGTGTGGATCATTTCCTGGGCAAGTCGACGGTGTTCAACATCCTTGGCCTGCGCTTCGCGAACCGGGTCCTGGAGCCGGTCTGGAACAACCTGCACATTGAGAAGGTCGAGATCATCTTCGATGAGGACCTCGCGCTTGAGAACCGCGCACGCTATTACGACGGCGTGGGCGCCCTGCGCGATATGACCCAAAGCCATCTTCTGCACGTCATGGCCCTCCTGGCACTCAATGCACCGTCGACCCTGCGTGAGAGGGACCTGCGTGACCATATCGGCTTGACTCTCAGGGCCAGTACCGTGGATCTGGACAACCCCGGCAGCAGCCGCCGCGCCCGGTACACCGCAGGCATGATCGGTGACCGGCAGATCCCCGACTACACCGCCGAGCCCGGCGTGGACGCGTCAAAGGACACCGAGACTCTCACCGAGATCACCGTCTCGATCAACAACGAGCGCTGGTCCGGTGTGCCCTTCATCCTAAGTTCCGGCAAGGCGCTCGGCGTCAAGCGCAAGGAGGCCGTCATCACATTCCGGCCGGTCAGTCACCTTCCGGTCGGCTTCACCGGGCGGGACGAGCCGGCGAAGCTGCGCATCGGGTTCGGACCGGACACGCTGCAACTCGAGCTCGACGTGAACGGACCGGGTGATATTTTTTCACTGGACCGTACCACCCTCAGCGCCCAGCTTAATGAAACGGACCTGCTCCCCTACGGAGAGGTGCTCGACGGCGTCCTCGCCGGAGATCCCACGCTTTCGGTACGCGGTGATACAGCAGAAGACTGCTGGCGCATCATCGAGCCGGTCCTCAAAGCATGGGCGGAGAACCGGGTGCCCCTTGAGGAGTACCGTGCCGGCTCGATCGGACCCGCATCCTGGCCTTCCTCGCACGGCAGGGCCCGCAATCTGAACCCGGCTGATCCGCGGATGGAGCATTGAAACTGCAGGTGCCGAACCTGGGGTGGCCCGGGGAACAATGGACGATTCTGCTCGGTAACGCCTCGGCAGCCGGACCGGCTGCCGAAGCATCCATAGAGGAGGCGGTGCGGCGGGCTCGGGGCGGACGCGCGTGACCATCGCAGGGCCGATGCCCCACGCATGATCCCGCGCACTGCGCGGTGAACCTGTCCCCGCGGATGGCTCTTGCACGCCCCCATGCACTCATTCGTGCTCTCGTCTGGCCGGCGGCGGGTCGCGTAGCATCCGCACACGGCCCGGTGATCGTGTTCACCGCTGGCAGTCCGTTTCCTGGAATACGGCTTCTCGGCCAACCGGGTCCGGCCCCGGCCCGGACCCTGCCGCGGTTGCGGCCGGCTGCCTAAGGGGCAACCGCGCGGGTTTTGTTCGGCGGCAACTCGTCAATGGAGCAATCCGGGAAGGCGGGCATCACCGGCATGGGCCCCATGTGGAGGTACATCAACCGCCTCTCTCCTGGCGCTGATCCGGTGCCATCGGACCGCATCGACGTGCCGCCGTCCACTGCTGCGGCGGCCCTAGAGCCATTTACGGTATTTGAAGGACGCATACAGTCCCAGACCTATCAGAACCATCAAGGCGATGGAGAACGGGTAGCCGAAGGCCCACTCCAACTCCGGCATGACCCTAAAGTTCATTCCGTAGATGGTGCCGACCAGCGTCGGACCGAACAGGATGGCCGCCCAGGATGAGATCTTTTTCACCTCCTCATTCTGTTTCAGGCTGGACTCTGTAAGGGTGCGCATCTCCTCATTCTGTCTCAGGCTGGACTCTGAAAGTTTGCGCATCTCCTCGTTCTGACGCTGGCCCACGAGGGCGGCGTGGACCGTCAAGGCGTTCTGCAGCAGGGCGCGGAACGCATTGACCGTGTCCACGATGAGCTGGACCTGGTCCTGCACGTCGCGCAGGCCGTGCTGCACTTCCGGTTCGAGCCCATACTTTTCCGCGCCTGCCTGTAACGCCTCGAGCAGGGGGACAAGGGGCTGGGTTGCCCGCTGCAGGTCAATGACCTCGCAGGAAAGCGCGTAGATCCGCCGGGCGACGTCATTGTCGGTTTCAAAAAGCTGGTCCTCAATTTCGTCGATGTCATTCTGCACACCGGCGAGGACCGGCAGGTACTGGTTGATCACCTCATCCAGTAGGGCGTGCAGGACAGCCTGTGGGCCCTGCGCGAGCCGGGCCGGGTCCGCTTCCAGCTGGCGGCGCACCATGCCGATATCCAGCATCTCGGCATGACGGATGGTCACGACGAAGTTCGGTCCAACGAACAGGTGCAGCTCACCGAAATCGACTTTCTCGACATCATCGAGGTACCGGGCGGGCCGGAGCACCAGAAACAGGGTGTCTCCGTATCGCTGCAGCTTCGATCGTTGGTGGCCCTGCATTGCGTCCTCGACCGCCAGCGGATGCAGCCCGAACTCATCGGCCACTGCCTGAGTTTCCTGCAGCTCCGGCCGGTACAGCCCGATCCACGCCATTCCTTGGCACTTCTTCAGGATGTCAAATGTCTCTTCAAGGCTCTGGGGGTTTTCGGTCCGATACCCCCGTGCGTAGACCGCATTGTCGATGATGGACACGGATGCCGCCTTTCTAGCGCCTACCAGCCACGCTACCCCGGTATCGCGCGCCTCGATCTGCCATAGCGCGGCAATTGCCGCCGGCAGAGGGGTGCGGGGTGTTTCCTCGGTTCTCGCAGATGCGGGGTCCGGGCTGCGCTCTCCTCGGGAGGGGCCGCCTCAATAATCCGGAGTCTTACGTGGGACCCAAGTTCCCAGCTCGCTCCGCTTGCCGACCTGCCGCGGGCGGTCCCTTTCTGGGTGGGTGCCGGCTCTACGGCAGAAGCTTCTTCAATGGCCGCTGCGCGCCTGTTCTTTTTCGACGGCTGCGCCGTCCCTTCCGGCTGCCCAGCGTACCGCCTGCTCCTCTCGGGGCAAGCCTGCGCCGGGGGCTTTCGCGGCATATCCTCACTCGCTGCGCTCCCTCCGGTATTCCACGGACCCTCGGACTCCGGCTGGCCCATTCACCCCGCAGGCAGGGAAGGCACTTCGTGCGGAAAGGAACGGTGTCCAAAACCCATACCCACGCCCGGTTCGCCCGGCGGATCGGACGGCGGACTGACCCGAGGAGAAGTGCTGTCATGACAACCGAGAAGATCCTGCTCAGCCCCCGCGAGGTGGCCGCGCACTTCGGTCTATCCATCCGGCAGCTCGCCCGGTGGCGACGGGCCGGCACCGGGCCACCCTGGTACGCCCTCACACCCCGCACCACCCGCTACGACCCCGCTGATGTCAGTGCCTGGCTAAGCGGTCCTACCGCGGCGCAGCCCCTCCAAAAGAAGAACGATCCGCCATCGTCGGCGCCAGGAGAACAACCCCGACACCACCCCACCGACGACCGCGGCCGCCTAGCCGCCGACGTCGGCCAGCCCGTCCGCAGCCGTACCGACTTCCAGGCCTACCGGCTGGACGGACGGCAGAAAACCTGAAGCGGTATTCACACCTCTTTGTGGGCCCGGTACCGGATCGTCCACTGAAGACTTCCAGGGGTGCCGGTGCACGAAGGGTACCTGCGGCAGGCCGGGGACGATAGAGGCGACATCGGTGCCCGGGGCGTGAACCGTCGGTGCCTGGCGTGCTCCCTTGCTCGGGTACGGCACCGGTCCGGGGAAGGACCCCCCGACCTCCCGCTTGGGCGGCCGGATCAGTCATGGTCCCCGTGGACGTCCTTCCGCCGGAATGCACTTCACACCCGGCGCGATAACTGGAACAGTGGGACCAAGCAGCACACGGGCATGAAACCTTGATGGAACCGAGGAACCATGGCAGGGCAGTCTGTAACGAGCCGACCTCCGCAGAGTCTGCGGGCATCGTGATGGTCGAAGGCAACCAGCCCTTCCCGAAGGCCTCCGTCGAAGAAGGATTATTCCGGCAGAGCCCTCCGCAGGGAACTCGCCCGTCGACGGGTCGGGAAGAGTACACCAACCGTGAGATGGACGGCACGCAGAGCGTGGATGCCGCATGGACCTACCCACAGCCCAAGGACTCCGCACAGAACATCAGGGAGCATTATGCGTTCTGGCGCGATGTCGCCGTGACTGAACTGACGGACTGAAGTCGGACAGTTCAGGCAATGAAGGACAAACGCTGGCCCTTCTCTTCCCGACGGAGTCAATAGGCGGGGTGCAGGAGCGCGAAAGGGAGGCGGTCGAGTGGGTTCCGGCTCCGGCAAGCGCGCCCCGCTCCTGGTCGGACTCGGCACCTCCCCGGTCGACGGTGACCCCCGCTGTGGCGTTGGCGCCTGTCCAAAAACCCGGCCGCTGTCTCTAGGCAGGACGGGCCGGGAACCCCTCGTGGGTCAGTCCATCATTCTGGCCCCCGGGCTGGAGCCGTGAAGCATCGTGGACCAGCGCCGGAGACGGGGTTCAGTGGAGGGGGTACTTCATATACACATCGGCCCGGCGGTAGGGCAGCGGGCCAAGGTCCGAGAGGGGTACATGGACGAATCCCACCGATTCGTACAGGTGGACCGCGTTGCCGAGTTTCGTGCTGCTGCCCAGGAACAGTTCCCGGGACGAGATGGGCTGCACGACCACCAACGGCACGTCCATCTGCCCGCCGTGAGACCCACCGGGACGCGGCACCGTCCCCCCTTTACCGACCACCGCTTAAGAACCGTTCTCGTACGTGCCCACGTGGGGCTCACTTGCGTACGATGACCGATCGGCTTACGGGCGCGTCCAGCGCGCTTGTGCGAGAGTGGCGTCATGCCTTTGGACGAAGAGCTCGACCTGATCTTCGCGGACCGGGACCGCGACAACATGCAGCCAACCATTGATGCTTTGCTCCCCCTCTGCGCATCCCACCCGGAGAACGCGCGGGTGCTCTACGAGGTCGGCGGCGCCTATGACACGGCCGGCCAGGAGGACATCGCACAGGGATTTTACGAGAAGGCGCTGGCTGCCGGGCTGGAGGGTGACCTGCTGCGCCGGTGCTACCTGCAGTACGGATCGACACTGAGAAACCTGGGCGAGTACGAAAAGTCGGGCGAGATCTTCGGGAAAGCCCGTACCGCATTTCCCGGGTCCCCGGAGCTCGGAGTCTTCGAAGCCATCACCCTCCACGCTGCCGGCCAGCCGAACGAATCCATCGCCTTGTTGCTGGAGGTGGTGGCGGAATTCGTGGGGACCCCGGACATCCAGCGGTACAAACCCGCAATCAACGGGAACGCGGCCTACATCCGCTCCCTGGAGGAGACGAGACCGCGGTAGCAGGCGAGTCCCATTGAGGGGTCCTTACCGGGCGGTGTTTCCCGCGAGCATGGAACCGAGCAGAGCGCCGAATCCTGCTGCGAGAACGTGTGCATCGGTGAGAGGTATCCACCAGCAGGTCCAGCTGGTGCCCGCGCCGCTATGGGATGGGTTGGACTCTCCGGCTGTCCACCGCTCAGCCACGTCGGCGGCCGTCATCCGCATCTGGAAATAGTGCCGCACGGCGACCTCGTCCCGGGTCGGCCTGAGGTCATAGCGCTGAATGCCGAGGCAGCGCACCACCTGGCCGTGCCGTCCGGTTTCCTCGAAGAGTTCACGGACCGCAGCGTCCTCCGGGGACTCTCCCGGCTCGACTGAACCGGCCGGGATCTGCACCCCGGTCACAGTCATCGGCATCTCGTCGTGGGTGAACACCAGGAGGTGCCCCTCGTGAACGACGTAGCAGGCGACTTTCGCGGCGTCCCGGGGCATCCCCTCACTCTAGGGTCCGGCACCCTGTGTTCACCCGATTGGTTCGTGGACCGGTGTCCGGCGGGTAGGAACAGGCGGATACGCTCCAGCGATGCGCAGCATCTACATCGCCACCCATCCCGAGGCCACCCACGTCACCAAAGACCTGGTCGGGGGCTGGTACGACTCCTCCCTCACCACACGAGGCAGACGGATGCAGAAGACATCGCCCACCATCTCGTGGGGCTGATTCCGGAGGGAGGCAGCGTGCATCTGGTCACCTCGGACCTGCTCCGTGCCCAACAGACCGCGGACCCGATCGCCCGCGCACTCGGCATCCTGCCCGCCACCGACCCGGACCTGCGGGAGCGGTCCTACGGCGAAGCCGAGGGAAAAACACCCGGAACAACCCCGTTCCTCGCCCCGCCTTCGGGGCCCGGCCGGATGGACCATCACCCCGGCACTCCCGGAACCGAAACCCGCCGCCAGTGGGCAACCCGCGCCTACCGCGCCCTCGACCGGGTACTACAGGCCGACGCCGAACACTCGATCATCGTCACCCACGGCGGCACCCTGACCTACCTCATCAGCGCGTGGATCAAACTGCCCCTGGACGACGCCGGCCACGCGAAGTTCTCCGCCACACCAGGGGGCATCACCCGCCTGCGCGAAGACGGCTTCACCCACGACCGCTGCATCATCGAACTCAACCATTCGGCCCACCTCAACAATGTGCCCGGTTGAGGAATCCGCCATAGGAGCGGGTGGAAACCCTCCTGAATGAGTTGGTCTGCGATACGCACCAGATCCGCCGTGTCATCAGGGAAGTACTCCACGCCAGCGGCGTCCAGCTCGGCCTCTGGCTACCACTGCCACCGGGTCACGACCTGTTCTTCCAGCCCGGTCCAGCCGGCAGTTCCCACCGATGGATCAGCGGTCCGGGCGGCAAAGAAGTTCTCCGTCTGGTGCTGGAGCACCCCATGGTTCAGGAAATCGAACCCGCGCTGCTCGAAAGCGCCTTCCAGCCGCGCCCCGGACTGGCCGGTTTCCTCCCCCATCTCGCGATCAGCGGCCTCCAGGAGGAATTCGCTGCCCTCGACTCGTCCACCTGCCATGAACCAGTACCTGCGGCTGTCGCTTCGATCCGACAGATCGCGTCCTTCGAACAGCAGAACGCGTGATGCAGGATCCAGCAGAAAAATCCTGACCGCTACCCGAATACCCTCAATTATTCCGGCAGGTTATAGGGCCGCTGGGGTGACCTAACTACGTTCCGTGCCTTATCGATGCCGGTGGGCGGATCTGCTGCTCATATTTCCCACCCGGAGGAGTACGTTCGGCCTCCGAGCAGTGTGGCAAGTTCCATATGGACCGTCATGGTTTTTTCCAGCCGGTCCAGCAACTGGCCCGAGGGTGCCTCCGGACCGTCCCAGTCCCTGTCCGTGGAGTACACGGCGTAGGGGTTGATGACGCATTTGAAGTCGAGCATCATCGCACCGGCCAGGCCGGTGTAGCCCATGTAGCTGTGCGGCAGGCCTCCGGCGCATATGAAGGTCACGACCTTGTCGAACCAAGCCGCCGTGCGCTGCCCTTCCCAGGTGGCCCCGGTGGTCTCGATCAGATTCTTCAGGTTGCTGCCCAGCCCCCAGTTGTAGACCGGGGACGCCAGCACCACCGCATCGGCCGTACGGATCAGGTCATAAATTTCCTTGAACCGGGCGTTATCGAAGGCCGCACCGTTGTCGAACGCCGGCAGATTCGCCTCGGCCAGATCCACAAGCGCCGCTTCATGTCCGGCGTCCCGGAGCGATTCCACGGCCCGCAGGGCCAGAACCCTGCTCCGGCTGTCCACGTCCAGGCTCGAGGAGATGACCGGCAGCAGCAGCGCGTTGATGGGCATTGGCCCACTCTAGACGGCCGCACCATCCTCTCCGGGCGCACCTCTCGTACCCGGTGGTCGTTGGTGTCGGACTCTCGAAGCGGTTCTTCCTCACAAGGATCACGAAATCACCGAATTAGACCCGTCCGAGAAAGCGTCGCGGTGAGGGATCCCCTACGGGCCCCCCGGAGCTCTGCAAAGATCATCCGCGAGTTTCCTGAAGCGGAGGAAGCACACCAGATACTCATCCTGGTCTCATGCCAGTTCTCGGGGCTTCGTGCCCACAATAATCGCCCCGCTGCTGCGATAAATCCGCCCCTACGAGCCGCCCGCTAAGGGATTCGTCCCAGACACTGACCGGCTAGGAATGTCGTCGGGCGTCCGTGGGCGCCGCAGCCGTACCGGCTCCGGTGCGTTACGGGCACCACTCGCCCTGCCCTGGCTGTGAAGTCGGCAGTCCGGCGCGGGCTGGGTTGTTCTACGCCAGCTATCGTAATACGATCAAACTCGTAATAACGTTCACTATGATCGGAGCAGGTAAAGGTATAAGGAAGGGTTTCATGCGCACGTTGGATCACCCCGATCAGGCTTCTATCTCGCTGGATGGTGTAATGGCCGCGCTGGCCGACCCTACGCGTCGAAGAATAGTCCGCCAGCTGGCAGACGGGCCCCCTGCGCAATACTGCAGTCAGTTCGACCTGCCGGTTTCCCTGTCCACGCAGACCCATCACTTCCGAGTTCTTCGCGAAGCCGGCGTGATCGAGCAGCACTATCAGGGCACGGCAATAGTAGCCACCCTCCGTTTGGAGGATTTGTCTGCTCGGGTACCCGGACTAGTGGAAGCAATTCTTGCCGCTGAGCGCGCCCAGAATCCGTCGCCCTAAAAGCCTGAGCCTGCTCTCGGCCTACACCGAGAGAGATAAACGTTGATGTCACTCCTAGAACCCCTTCACCTCGCCCACGGCCCTGCACTGAAAAACCGGATGCTTCTTGCCCCAATGACAAATAATCAGAGCAACCCGGACGGCACCGCATCAGAGGACGACCTGTCCTGGATAAGTCTCGTCGCCGCCGGAGGGTACTCAATGATCATGACCGCCGGCATGAATGTGCAGCGCAACGGACAGTCATTCGCCGGGCAGCCAGGCATCTACGACGACCGGCACCTTGACGGACTGACCGAAATCGCTTCGATCATCCGCGACGCCGGCAGCGCCTCCTCCGTGCAGTTACACCACGGCGGTGAACGCAGCCTTGGCGGGCAATACGGGCAACCGTACGCGATGTCCCGAGCTCCTGGTGCCCGCCAGATGAGCACGGCCGAAGTAGAGCAACTCCGCGACGATTTTATTACCGCAGCAGTCCGGGCAAAACGGGCGGGCTTCGACGGAGCGGAGGTTCATGGGGCCTTCGGTTGGATCATCTCCATGTCACTGTCTCCGATCGCGAACCGGCGGACTGATAAGTACGGCGGCGACCTGGAGGGACGATCGCGGCTGCTTTTCGAGATCCTTGACGGCATGCGCCGGGAAACCGGTCCTGACTTTCAAATTGGACTACGGTTGTCCACCGAGCGCTACGGTATCTCGCTTTACGAGCTGCGCGACGTAGCGCAGGAAGCAATGCACCGTGAAGCCATCGACTACCTCGACCTGGCCCCTTGGGATGTCAACGCTATTGCTGTTGAACCAGGATTCGAGAATCGACCCGTCCTCAGCATTTTCACCGAACTGGATCGCAAGCGAACGCGGATAGGTACCAGCGGGAAGGTGATGACCGGAGCGCAGGCATCCGCGGTGATGGATGCAGGCTGCGATTTCGTCATGCTCGGACGCGCCGCGATTCTCGAGCCCAACGCGCCCCGCCTCTTCACCGAAAATCCGCACCACCGAGGACCCGAAACACCTGTCAGCTACCAGTACTTGCGCGACCAGGGCCTGAGCGACACCTACGTCGATTACCTCCTACTGGCTTTTCCCGCTCTGGTCTCCGCAGCCTAAGCGCGTTCGGTGTCCGAACGGATAAAACGTGAGATGAGGAGGGGAACGCTCCACCGGAACTCGAAGGTGCTGGTGCTGGTGCTGAAGATGGACGACCGGTCGGCACCTAAGGCTGAAGTGCTTCGGGGCGGCAGCGGTGGGGGCACCGAGTGCCTCGGCCGTGAACCCGTAGTCACGCACCATCTCGATCACTTGCCGATCATCGACGAGGGGCCGAGCGTTGACCGGTCAAGACCACCCCCGAGATTCGTTACAACCGGCCAGTGCGGTGTCTTGGAGGGGTTCTATTTCATGTTCCAGGTGGCGGCGGTGAGTTGAAGGGCTCGGAGGCGGGCCTGGGGCTGCACCGCCTGGGGCACGAGAAGCAGTTCGTCGGCGTTGGAGCGTTCGGCAAGGGTCCGGAGGGTCTGCGCGACCTGGGGACCTGTTCCGAGGGCGGTGTTGTGGAACATTCCGGCTAGTTGATCGCCCAGCCCGGCGTCGAGGACCTCGTCCATCTGCAGGTCGGAGAAGTGGTCGGCTCCGATGTGGGCTGCCGCTTTGCGGCCCTCACTGCGGAGCATCCCGCGGTATTCGGTACGGGCGGCCTCCTCGGTATGGGCTGCGATGAGGTTGGCGCTGACGATGAGGTAGGGCCTTAACACTGTGGGCGATGGTTCGAAGCGGTGCCGGTAGACGGTGGTGGCCTCCTCCATGGCCGCGGGTGAGAAGTGGCCGGCGAAAACGAAGGGCAGCCCGAGGGCCGCAGCGGTCTTCGCCCCGTCGGTGGACGAACCGAGGATGAACACGGGTACGTTGGTTCCGCGGCCGGGAATCGCTTCTACACCGGTGACGGCGCTGTGGTCGCTGAGGAAAGACCGCAGTTCGGCGACGTCGCCGGGGAACTTGGCGGTCGCGGTGGGGTCTCGTCGGAGTGCGCGCATGGTCGCGGGGCTGCTGCCGGACGCGCGTCCCACTCCGAGGTCGATGCGGCCCGGGTGAAGGCTTTCGAGTGTGCCAAACTGTTCCGCGATCGCCAGAGGCGGGTGGTTGGGGAGCATGATCCCGCCGGAGCCGACCCGGATGCGGCGCGTATGGGCGGCAACGTAACCGATGACTATGGAGGTCGCAGCCGATGAGACGCCGGCCTGATTGTGGTGCTCGGTGTACCAGACACGGGTGTAGCCCAGATCTTCGGCATGGCGGGCGAGAGTCAGACTGTGTCCGAGTGCTTCGGCAACCGTCATGCCGGGGGTCGTGATGGTGGTGTCCAGAACGGACAGTGGGAGGGGCGCGGACGGCTCGGTCACATCGTCACGACCACTTTGCCCGGCCTCGCTGCACGGCTCTGCGCCACGACCGCGGCCACACTGTCCTCAAGGGAGTGGACGGCAGCGATCGTGGGGAAGAGCAGCCCGCTGGCCGCGGCGTCAGCGACGTCCTGCATGCCGCCGAATGTTCCTTCCATGTCCATCACGAAGTGGATGTCCACATCGTCTCTGCCCAGTTGCTCGAGGGAGGGTGCGGGGAAGATGATGCTGACGATCCGGCCTCCGGGACGGAGGGAGGCGCCGGCCGAGGGCAGCCGGTCCGCTGGAAGGACGAGATTGAAGACGGCATCGACCTGGTCGGGGTAGCCGGCGGCGTCAAAGCCGACCACCTCGTGGACGCCGAGGTGGCGGAGAAGCTCGCCATCGGCGGCGGACCCGGCGGTGGCGGTGATTCGAGCACCGGCCGCGACCAGAAGCGGAACGAGGGCGGTTCCGACGCCGCCGGTGGCGCCAATCACGAACACGGTTTCACCGGACATGATGTTCGCTGTCTTCATCACCGCGCGTGCGGCGGTGCCGACGATCGCGAGAGCTGCGGCGTGTTCTACCGATACGGAAAAAGGCCGGTGGGCGATGAGCGGGGTGTCGGTCTCGAAGACTGCGTACTCCGCCAGGGCACCGGTGCTCACGGAGGGGCGCGTGTCGGAGGCGATTGCCCGGAGCTGGTGGGGCATGGCTTGCCCGAACACTTCGTCTCCGACCTGGTACGCGCTCACCCCGGGGCCGATCGCGGTCACCGTTCCGGCGAAATCGTTGCCCGGAACGTAGGGGAATGTGATCGGGAAGATGTCCTGGTAGCCGCCGGTGACGACGACGACGTCGGTGGCGTTGATGCTCGCGGCCGCGATCTTGACGAGCATCTGCCCGGCCCCTGGAACAGGGATTGGCAGGTCAGTGACCTCAAGGTTGTCCTTCAGCGGCCCATGGCCGGTAGCGATGAGAGCTTTCATGCGTTCCTCCAGAAGTGGTGCAGAGATTGGCTGGTGCGCGTGCACACCCGTGAGAAGACCGCGGGTCAGCAGGTGCAGCGGGTCAGGTCATGGGCGCCGATTCGGACGAGGTTGCGGCGTAGGGAATCGGCGCCGGCCGGGTTGGCTACACGGTGAGGACGATCTTTCCGCGCAGGTGCCGTGAGGCTTGCCGGGTCACCGCGCTGCGAATGTCGCGCAAGGGGTATTGGGCCGCGATCGATACGGTGAGGGTGCCATCGGCGACCAGGGCGGCGATGGTGGTCAGAGCGTCGGCGGCGGAATTGGCGGCACCCGTTTTTGTGGCCGCGAGGCCGGGGTCCTGGGTCGCGATCGTCGCGACCCGGGACCCGGGCACTCCCAGGGCCAGGGCGACGTGGGCGGTCTCGCTGCCGAACAGGTCCGCCGCAGCGGAAATCCCCCCGGGGGCAATGGCCCGCACCCGGTCGATGAGGCCGGGCCCGTACTGGACCGGTTCCACGCCCAGGCCCAGCAAGAATTCGAATGAGTCCTGCGAGCCGGTTCCGATGACCCGGGCACCAGCAAGCTGGGCGAGCTGGACGGTGAGGACCCCGACACCGCCGGCGGCGCCACCGACCAGAACGGTATCGCCGTGGGTGATGCCCATGGTGTCGATGACCGCGGCCGCGGTGCGAGCCGCGACGGGCAGGGTGCTCGCCGTGACGAAGTCGAGGGAATCCGGAAGGTGCCGCACTTCATCGGTTGCGGGATCGGCGAGAATGAACTCGGCGGCCGCTCGTGACATGGCTCCGCCAAACACCCGATCGCCGACCTTGAACCCGGTGACGCTGTCTCCGACCTCGTCAACGACGCCAGCGAAGTCGTAACCGAACCCGGTGGGTGGGTGCACCCCGAATTCGGCACCGAGGGCATCGTCGGCGATGATCAGCCAGTCCATCGGGTTCAGCCCGGCCGCTGCCGTTTTGATCCGTAGCTGACCGGTCCCGGCGTGCGGGGCCGGAACCTCCCGGACATGCAGCACGTCCGGCCCGCCGAACGCTTCCACGATCACGGACTTGCTCATTTCTTCCTCGCTGTCTCGGCCGTGCCGGGCACAGAGACGTGGGAATTACCGTGATCACCGTCGCGGGACCAGCGTCGGGTGATAATTGGGCAGATCCGATTGCGGGTCATCCGAGGGCCTTTTCCAGATCGAACGCCTGAGGTGGGCCGGTGAGAGTCGCCTTCGCCTCCACCCCGAACCGGTCAAGAATTTCAATCTCGCCGGCTTCCAGGCCATCGAGGGCCAACCGCACCAAATCGATGGGTTCATTCATGGCCCCGTCACGGATCTGCAGACCCGCCACCTTGGCATAATCGCGCATCGTTTCTGTGGCGGTTACCCCGGGCACCAGCGCCGACACCAGGGTGCCCTGCCCTGCCAGCTCCAGGCGGACCCCGTTGGTGAGCCCCCATTCCGCGGATTTCGCCGCCCCGTAGGCGGCATTACCTGCGACGGTGGTCCACGCGACCGCAGAGAGAACATTCAGGACGGCGCCGCCGCCGTTTCGGGCAAGGATCGGCGCGAAAGCCCGGATCATGTGCAGTGTGCCGTAGTAATTCGAGTCCATCGTTTCCCGGATCCCGGACAGGTCTCCGGTCACCAGATCCCCGCCTGCGGTGGAGGCGGCATTATTGATCAGGACATCAACATCGAGGGCGGACGCGGCCGCCGCCGCCACCGACGCCTCGTCCGTGATGTCCAGACGCAGCACGTGGGCCCCGGGAATGTCCACGAGCTCAGGACGGCGCGCCGTAGCGTATACCTTCGCCCCACGGCGTATCAGTTCCAGGGCGAAGTGGCGGCCAATGCCCCGGTTCGCTCCGGTCACAAGAGCAGTACTGTCACGCAGTTCCATAAATTGCCTTCCACTTCATCACCGGGCCGGCCAGACTGGCCAAACCCAACAAACGGACCGGTGGGTCACGTTGAGTTATCGAATCTATACGAATGTGACCCTAGGGTCAACTTTCGACTGGATGACCTCCAGCCGCTTCTGTTGCGGGCCGCGCGCGTGGCCTCCGCAATGGAGCGGGTCAATGCGGGTGTGGACGACTGCGGCGGACTGACTTGGGCCCACCAGCCCCGGGGGTCGCCTTCTAAGAACGGACCGCAAGGTCATCTTGATAGGCTGGCGCTATGATGACTCCGGATCGGCCCCTGCGCTCGGACGCGGCACGCAACCACGAACTGCTGCTGGACGCTGCAGAGATCGAATTCGAGGCCAAAGGCCCCGACGTTTCCGTGCTCGACATTGTGCGCCGCGCGGGGGTCGCCAAAGGAACGTTCTTCCGCCACTTCGCCTCCAAAGATGACCTGATCGCCGCGATTGTGGGCAAGCACATAGGCGCACTGATCGATGTCGCCGAACACCTGGAAGGCGCCGAAGACGCCGGAGCGGCGCTGCTGCAATTTCTGACGGTCGCCTCAGCTCAGCGCGAGCAGTACGACGTCTCATTCCTGCTCCGCGCCGGCGAATCAGACGACCGCGTCTCCGGGGTGCGGACCCGCCTTTACGATTCGGTCAGCGTGTTAGTCGACAATGCGCGGACAGCTGGCGCCATCCGCACCGACGTCACCGCAACCGATGTCATCCTGCTGATGTGCGCTCCCAACCACGTGGTCGAATACTTGCCGTCTCCGGCTCCAGATCTATGGCAGCGGTACCTCGCCATTATTTTTGACGGCCTGCGCCCTGCAGGCGCACATCAGCTACCGGTCCCCGCCCCCAATGACGCACTCTGAGGGACCTGCGCACAAGAAATCGCTCGATCTGCTCGACTGCGAGCTCTCGCGTGCCGGGAGTGGGGAGCGGGACTTCCTCGGGGGCCTGTCTGCCTTTTCCCACTCCTGAATCCCGATACGCAGGCACTTGCCCTCAATGACGAAGTCCCGGTACACCTCGAACGGTCTCCTCCACCTGTCGGAGAAGCACTAATCGCCTCTGCCCTGTGCCGTGTTCCGTGACGAGGAGGTTCACCGGGCCCGGTTTTTCTCTTCTGCGAGGGTCCGCCGGCCCGGGCGCCGCGCTCCGGCCTTGACCGGTGCCCATTTCCTGCCCTGGTTGTGTCTGCGCTGCAGGCGCTTCACTTCCCGCAGCACGGCCGCTTCGATCAGGTCTGTCACCGGCCGGTAACCTTCGGCCTGCCCTGCAGCCAGGAACGCCGCCCGGACCTGGTCTGCGTCCTCCTGGGAGAAGTAGGGGTGAAGGATGCGGGTTCGTTCTTGCTCATCGGCGGTTTGTCGACCTCTGCATCGGTGGATACCTTGCTTGTCCTGTCGCATCGGGGCGCCCTGGCCCGTGGGGCGCCGTGCTTCCATCGATCTCACCGGCGCGGGGAGGAGCCACGCTGGGTGGTGGTGTCCAGTGCCCTGAAAATCAATGCGTACATGTGCATGAAGAGGCCGCCTGGGGCCATCTGCCGGTGCCGCCGAAGGGGCAGTGGGAGGATCGCAAACGTTATGACGGAGCCTTCAAGGAACCTCCCTCAGCCCGCCTGCGCCTGCTGGCTGCCAGACGGGATGCTCACCAGCTTTTTCACAGGGGGTAGCGGCTTGCCGCATCGCATGCGAAGCGGCGGCGGTGCGCGGTGCACGGTAATGCACAGTGGGTGGTGCACGGTGGGTGGTGCACGGTGGGTGGTGCACGGTGGGTGGTGCACGGTGGGTGGTGCACGGTGGGTGGTGCACGGTGGGTGGTGCACGGTGGGCGGCATTGGGCAGTGGGAGCGGCCGAGGTCGCGTTCCGCATCCAGGAGCATCACTGCGGATGGAGTGATCACTCACCGTGGCTCCGGGAGCAAAGCGGCGCCGGTGGCACTGGCCGCTGGACATCCTGAAGCGATAGATTTGTCTGGGCTCTCAGGGATCGGCCGTGGACGGTGCCGGCCGCCCGGCGGCGGGTACAGGACCGTGGCGGCCGTTCACTACGTGCACAGTGAAGGCGCTGAATCAAGCTCGACAAGCCCTGGCCGGCCGCCACTGCCCGGGGTGAGTCCCGGCCGGTGGTGGTCTCGCAATCCGCATGCTCCGATTTGCCGAAGAAGGACGACCTGATGACGACTCTTTCCTTCGACCTGGCGGACGGGACGAGGCAGGACGTCCGGGTAACTCACCTCCTCAATGCCGGCCATTCAGGTGTGGAGGCGGAAAAGGTCGAGGCGCACATTGCCGAGCTTGCCGAGCTGGGCATTCCCGGCCCTTCTGTCGTACCCGCCCTCTACCCCATCTCGCCCTATCTGGCGCAACAGACCGGTGAAGTGAGCGTGCAGCATGCAAGAACGTCGGGCGAGGCTGAGTGGGCTTTGGTCATCACCGGCAGCGGCATCCTGATCACGGCCGCCTGCGACCATACCGACCGTGTGCTTGAGGTTCATGGCGTGGCCTGGAGCAAAAACGCCAGCCCCGATGTCCTGGGCCGGGAAGCGTGGAAGCTTCATGACGTCGAGGATCACCTGGACAGGATCACGCTCCGCGCGTGGGTTGGTTCGGATGGCCGGGAGGAACTGATTCAGGACAGCACCCTTGGCGCGCTGCTCTCCCCCGGCTACTGGCTTGGGGTCCTCACCGACATGGGTCTGCATGAACCCGGCACGGTGCTCATGTCAGGGACCGTGCCCATGATCCAGGGCGTCAACCAGTTCGCCTCGACCTGGCGCGTTGAGATGACCGATCCCGCAACGGGGCACTCCATTGCCGTGGCGTACGAGGTTGTGCCCATGCCTGAACCCATCGGCTGACCAAGGCCCCGGATGGACCCCGACCGGCGCCATGAACCGGTGCTCGAAGCTGCGGGTGAGGCTGTAAGGGTCCTGCTTCAGGGCATTTTCCCCCCGGCCCGCTCGTGACGCCCAGCAGGATCCTGCGGGGTTTATGGCCGATGGTTCACCTCTGGAAATCGCGGGCGGCGGCAAACTGGCACTGCCCTGGGCATCGCGCTGAGCTTCCTTTGATCTGCCCTCTACCTTGAGGGGCTCGCTGTCCCGGAACGGCCGGCCGGAACCCGGTTTCCTCCTGGCGGCCCGGCGGAGGCGGGAATAGAAGGTCGTCATCTTACCGTTACATGGCTACGCGCTGAAGTTCCGCGTTTACCAATTATCGACCGGCCGTTGCGGCCGGGGTGGTTGAGTACAGAATTTGGGTCCGCTACCGGACCGCAGGAGCCAGGCAGACGTCCGGCTCAACCTCTTGGAAGGCATTGACAGTGACTGACGCACAGACAACCGACGTTGTGGTAATCGGCAGCGGGCCCGTAGGACAGACCTTGGCCGCCCGCGCAGTCCGGGGCGGATTGACCGCCGTGCTGGTCGAGTCCGAACTGGTCGGGGGCGAGTGCTCGTACTGGGCCTGCATCCCTTCCAAGGCCCTGATCCGCTCGGGAGCGGCCCTCCACGCCGCACAGTCCCTGCCCGGAGCACGCGAAGCCATCACCGGCAGCCTCGATGCGCAGAAGGTGTTTGCCAGGCGTGATGCCATGGTGGCCAACTGGGACGATTCGGGACAGGCGCAGGGGCTGGCTCAGGCCGGAATTACTCTGGCCCGCGGGTTTGGGCGCATTTCGGGCGAGCGTGAGGTCGAGGTGACGGCCCAGGACGGGACGGTCACCACGATCCAGGCCCGTCAGGCCGTCGTGATCGCCACCGGGTCAGTCCCCGTGGTTCCCCCCATCAATGGGCTCGATGAGACCCCGTTCTGGGGAACCCGCGCCCTTGTTGCCGTTGATGAGGTCCCGGAATCAATCACCGTCATCGGAGCAGGCGCCGCAGGCACCGAGCTGGCCCAGGCCTTCTCCCGGCTGGGTGCGAAGGTGACCATCATCGCCCGCAGCGGGATCCTTGGCGGATTCCCGGCGCCGGCGGTCGAGATTGTCGGGAATGCCTTCGAAAAGGAAGGGATCCGGGTCCTGACCAACACCGGAGTGCGCAGCGTCGCCAAGAACGGCGAGAACGCCGTGACGGTGACCCTCGACAGCGGCGACACCATCGAGTCCGAGCGGCTCCTCGTGGCCACCGGCCGCCGGCCGGCCCTCGACGGCCTCGGACTGGAGGGCCTCGGGCTGAGCCCGGAGGGCCTTCCCTCCGATGCCAGCGGACGGGTCCGCGGCGCAGGTGACTGGCTCTACGTCATTGGTGACGCCGCCGACGAGGTGGTGCTGACCCATCAGGGCAAGTATGAGGCCCGCGCCGCCGGCGATGCCATCGCCGCCCGTGCCGCCGGCACCCTCGGCGACGATATTCAGCCGTGGAGCAGGTTCGCCGCGACGGCGAACTCGTACGCCGTGCCGCAGGTGGTCTTCACCGATCCGGAGATCGCCATGGCCGGACGCACGCTCGAGCAGGCACTCAAGGCCGGCGTCAACGCGTCGGAGGTCTCGCTGCCGATCGCGGTGGCCGGCTCCGCCCTGCACTCCGAGGGCTACACCGGATGGGCGCAGATCGTCGTTGATGAGGACCGCAAGGTCATCATCGGTGCGACGTTCGCCGGGCCGGAGGTCGCCGAAATGCTGCACGCGGCGACGATCGCGATTGCCGGCGAGGTGCCCCTGGACCGGCTCTGGCACGCGGTTCCCTCGTTCCCGACCGTCAGCGAGGTCTGGCTCAGGCTCCTGGAGACGTACGGGCTGTAGAAAGCCGGCGCTGTCGACCGACAGTGGGTTGAGGCGGGAAAACCATTAGGTGTGCCCGGGCGGATGACCGCCCGGGCACACCTTTTCCCGTTGTGGTATCCCGGGCCGGCGGGACCGGCGGCATCCCGGCCGGCGCGCAGAGCACCCGCTTCACGGGGCTCGGCGGATGATCAGCCCCTGCGTACCGGCAAAGGCGGTGCATGACATGGGACCAGCAATTCCACCCGTCGGACGCGAAGGACACGCGTCGTACGACTCCACCGCGCTGCGCGCTATCGGTCCCGTCAAAGGAATCCCGTGCACGCAGATGGGTTTTCCCTGGACATTCGGTGGCCTGCCGCTGATGGACCTGGCCACAGCCCGATGGCGGTGGCGTGGCGGCGTTTTGCTGCGCCGGCATGGAATGGAGACCCGGGGCGCAGGCCTCTACCTTTGGTGGGGGTGATTCTTCACCAGCTTCTGGTACTCATCCAGCAGCTCCTGTTGCAGGCTCAGTAACGAGCGATACCTGGTCCAGATTTCCCGCCGCTGGCGGTCGACTCGGTTTTCCTCTGACGGGCCGTGCTCCGTTTCCTTGACGTTCGGCGTCAGCATCTCGGACCGCACGATTTCCTCGGCTAGAATTCTCGAGGCGTTCAGCCGGCCCACCTTCTCCAGGTAGCTCTCGCATTCAGTATCCGGACCCGCCAGCTTGTACTGCAGTTCCCCCACCTGGTACAGAGCTTCCTCGCCCAGCTCCCGAAACCACTCGTCCGGATCCGGAATCAGGGCGTACTGGGACGAGGCCATGGTCCTCCACCTCTCCTGAGCGAACTTGCCATACTTATTCATTACTGACCTCCTTCGATGGTTCGAATGGAACTGCTTTCCGACGCGCCGATCCATCGGTCGGCAGACGCCTGCCCGGACACTCCCTCCGGCGTTCGCCGTTACTGGTGGAAATGCTGCTCTCCGGATGCCCCATGCCTGCTGGGCCATCGGCATGCGAAGCGCGGATGATGGTTGACCGGTTCGCTTTGATTCGGTTAGGCGGGCAGCATGATGGCGTTGGGTGCGGCCTCGTCTCCACGGCCGATCGTCGCTCTGGAACGGCCAGGGTGCGGGCACCTGTCGTGACCCCCGGTCTCGGGCAGCTGTCGGCGCTTACCTTCAACGTTGTGATCCTTGTCGGCACCCGGATACTTTCCGGGGAGATTCCGTCCGGCACCAGTGGCGGCTCCTCTCAGCCCCTCCGGGGATCGATTGCTGAATGGGGCTTCCCCGGTTCCGAGGATGGCAGACCGGTCGCTCCGGTGGGGTATCGAGGATATGTTTCGTACTTTTCATCTGGCCGAATCCGTGTTGGTGGGAGCGGCGGAACGAATCCGCACTTGGGCGCGGCCGGTCCTGACCGGGCGGAGGTTCTCAGCCTAGGGTGGCGGCCAGTTCGCGGCAGGCTGCTGCGCAGCGGCGGCATGCTTCGAAACAGATCCGGCACTGCTCGTGGTGTCGGGCGTGGGGCTTGCATGCCTTCGCGCAGGCTCGGCAGACGGCTTCGCAGGCGAGCAGCACGGCCCGCACAAGATTGGCGTCGTATGCGGTGTGCCGTGAAAGTACGTTTCCGACACTGGAGCAGATGTCCGAGCAGTCGAGGCAGGCGCGGATGCACTTGGTGAGATTGGGCAGATGATCTTCGCTCAGGCACGCGTCCGCGCAGGCGGTACACACTTGCGCGCATTCGAAGCACGCCTGGATGCACTCAATGAGTTTCTCTCGGTCAATCGTCCCGAGGTCCCGCGGATAGGTGTCCAGCATCAGGCTGACGTTGTCCATGAATCTCTCCCTTCCTCGGCACCGGTTCCGAGGAGCCGGCGAGGTGCTCCTCGTGCGGTTCGAGGCCTGTGGGAGTCATCGTCTCCACTTCCGTCCCGATTATCAATGGCACCCCCGGCTGGCACTGCGTTCTAGGACAGGTGTGGGTTCAGGGTTCCCGTCTTCGGTTCCGCATCAGGGCGCCTTGGACCGCACCCTTCGGCGGTTCCAGCCTCAGCCAACGGACCTCTCACTTCACTGCGACGGCGTCGTCCGCTGCTATGGCGCGGTGCCGCCGGCCGGTACGGGGAGGGAGCGCAGCGCGCGTCGCGCGAGCCGCTTCACTGCCGGACCGTGGTCGCGGCACCACCTCTCAACGGTGGAGGACGCCCACGCGGGGTGGTCGCGGCTCACGTCATTGACCCAGTTCGCAACGGAATCCTGCACATATTTCGATGCCGTGGGTGCAACTTTGTCCAGCAGTGCCGCCGCGTGGGCCGGTTCATCCTTGAAGAGGGCGATGTGCCGGCTCCACACTCCCCGGGGTCGCAGCGACTCAACCGCGAAGCGGCGTAAGAGCGGATCCTCGCTCTGGGCCACCGGCCACAGCTGGTCCATGACGACCAGCGGCTGCGCCACCGCCAGGTCCCGCAGTGCCAGCCATGCCCATTCGCGCACCGCAAAGTGGGAGTCGGCGGCGAAGGGGACCAGCAGTTTGACCCGCGACCCCGGGTCGCGCGTCACCAGCACGGTAGCGAAGGCACCCCAGCCTCTGACGGTGTCACTTGGTGAGGCCAACGCCGTTTCGGGAGCCGCAGCGCCGAAGTGCTCGAACATCACGGCCGCTCCTGCCCTCATACGGTCGAGAAAGCGCACCGCGTGCATCCGCGGCGCCTCCCCTGCAAGCGCCGGGAACTGGGTGGTCAGGAGCTGGCCCATGTCCAACGCCATCTCCTCCATATGGTTGACGCTTGGAGCACCTCGGACAAGTCTGGCGAGCACCTCGGCGGGAACCAGGCCGGGGTGCCGTGCTCCCCGTCGTGCGGCGAACAGACCCTGCTCGGCGGCGTCCATTCAGAGCCTTCCGGCGCGGGGGCGGCGGACCACGCCGCGCGCCGTCGCATCTGCCCGACCGCAGATTTTCGCTCCGGGTGGGGTACCGGGGTTCGGTGGGTGGCTCATGCGGGAAGACCTGCGGTGACTCCTCCGTCGACCGGAACGACGGCGCCGGTGATGAACGCGGCACGGGCGGAGGCCAGGAACACGATCAGGTCCGCAACCTCGTTGGGCTGTCCGATGCGCCCGAGCGGGTGCATCGGGCCGAAGGTCGGCAGGACCTCGCGGATCTGCTCGGCGCTGAGGAAGCTTTCATAGATCGGCGTTTCGACCGCACCGGGCTGGACTGCGTTGACCCTGATGCGGTGTACGGCCAGTTCGATGGCCAGGTTGCGGGTCAGGGCCTGCCGGCCGGCCATCGCCAGGGAGAAAGCCGCGGTCGGGGTCGCCCCCACCGCCATCGCACCCCACAGCGATCCGGTGTTCACGATCGCCCCGCCGCCGCGGCTGATCATCTGCGGCACCGCGGCCTGACTGGCGAAGAAGGTGCCGCGCACAATGGGATCAAGGTAGCGCTCCAGGTCCTCCGGCGTGTGATCCAGGAAGCCCTTGGGAGTGAAGACCCCGGCGTTGTTGACCAGCACGTCCACGCCGCCAAAGCGGTCAACACCCACCCGGACCAGTTCCTGGCTGGTGGCCGGATCGGCGATATTGCCGGCGACGGCATCCACCCGGTCCCCGCTGGGGTCAAGCTCGGCCAGAGCGAGCTTGAGTTTATCGGCGTTCCTGCCGTTGATGACGACGCGGGCGCCTTCGGCCAGGAAACGGGCAGCGGCGGCCTTGCCGATACCTGAACCGCCGCCGGTGATCAGAACAACCTTGTTTTCAAATTCCATGGAACTCTCCTTCTACATCTGCTGATGAATGGACTTGATGTGCTGGTGGATGGCCGACGTCGACCCGGGCCCCGGTCTGCTCCTGGCCCCGCCCCGGCTGGAAGGACGCTCGCGGCGCTGCCGCTTTTTCAGGGTGCGCCGGTCATGGCGGGCAGCGGATGTGCTGCAGCGGATCATGCCGCGGGCTCAGGGGTCATACTCCCGGGTGCCCGTCCCCGTAGGCGTTGATAGGTGTGCGGGTGGGGTGTTGGGTGGCTGTGCCGCCGCAGCGTACGGCGACGGTGACGGGTTCGGTGGGGGGTGTGTGGGGTTTGGTTTTGGGTTTGCGGTCGGATTGCTGGAGTCCG
>NZ_CADCTE010000177.1 GCF_902805515.1 uncultured Arthrobacter sp.
CGCGGCAGCGCGCCGGACGCCGTGATCGGCATCGAGCGCGCCCTCGCCGCGGCCCGGATCTTCGGCTGGCCCGGACGCCGGATCAGCGTCGAGGAGCTCGACCCGGCCCGGCGCCGGCTGCTGGCCGTCGACACCTCGCTGGCCGAGCTGCGCACCCCCGCCGGCGCCCCGGCCGGCCTCCTCCCGCCGCCGCACCCCGACGCCAACGCGGCCATCCTCTTCACCTCCGGCTCCACCGGGCCCGCGAAGGGTGTCGTGTACACGCACCGGCAGCTCTCCGCCATGCGCGACGCGGTGGCCGAGACCTTCGGCATCCACCCGGGAGGCGCGCTCGTCGCGGGCTTCGCGCCGTTCGCCCTGCTCGGGCCGGCCCTCGGAGTGGCGTCGGTGACCCCCGACATGGACGTGACGGCACCGCGGACCCTCACCGCGGCGGCGCTCGCCGACGCGGTGGCCGCCGTCGACGCCACAGCGGTCTTCGCCTCACCAGCCGCCCTGCGCAACGTGCTGGCGAGCGAAACGGAGCTTTCCGCCGACGGCCGGGCCGCGCTGCAGCGGGTGGGCCTGCTGCTGTCCGCAGGTGCGCCGATCCCGGCTCCCCTGCTCGAGCGGGTCCAGGGCCTGCTGCCCGACGCCGCACTCCACACTCCCTACGGCATGACGGAGGCGCTACCGGTCACCGACATCTACCTGCCCTCGATCCGCAAGGCGGCCAAGGATGCCGCCGCAGGTCTTCCCGGCGCCGGGAACGGCGTCTGCGTAGGCACCGCCGTACATGGGGCCCGGGTGGCAGTCAGCCCGCTCGGCCCCGACGGCTCCGCCGACGGAGAACCGACGACGCAGGCCGGTGTGAGCGGGGAAATCCTCGTCGACGCCCCGCACGTCAAGGACCGCTACCACCGGTTATGGCGCACTGAGGCCGAATCGGCCCGCACTGCGCCCTGGCACCGCACCGGCGACGTCGGCCACTTCGACGCGGCCGGGCGCCTGTGGGTCGAGGGCCGCCTCGGCCACATCATCACGGCCCCGGGCGGCGTCCTCACCCCGGTGGGCGTGGAACACGCGATCGAGGAGGTCGACGGGGTGCGCCTCGCCGCCGTCGTCGGCGTCGGACCGGCAGGAACCCAGGCCGTTGTCGGAGTGCTTGAGACCGACCCGCCGCTCCGGCAGAGCCGTCCGGGGCTGGCCGAGGCCGGGCTCGCGGCAGGCGTCCGGGCCGCGGCCTCCGCCGCGGGAGCCGAGCTCGCCGCAGTCCTCACCGTGCCGGCCCTGCCCGTGGACATCCGGCACAACTCGAAGCTCGACCGGGCCCGGATCGCCGCCTGGGCCGAGCAGACCCTGTCCGGCGGCCGCGTCCGCACGCCATGACCGTCCTGGTCACCGGAGCCAGCGGCCTCCTTGGCGGCGCGGTGGCCGCCCTGCTTCGAGACCAGGGAACGCCGGTGCGCACGTTCCAGCGCCGGCCCTCGGGCGTACCGGGGGCCCAGGATGAACTAGGCTCCCTCATCGACCCTGCGGCCCTCGCCCGGGCCACCGCCGGCGTCGACGCGGTCATCCACCTTGCCGCCAAGGTCTCCTTCACCGGAAACCCTGCCGACTTCGAGGCGGTCAATGTCGAAGGGACCCGGGCGCTCCTTGCGGCTGCGCGGGACGCGGGCGTACCCGATGTGGTGTTTGTCTCCTCGCCCTCGGTGGCGGCGGACGGCGGCTCGTATGCCGGAGCAGGCGCCGCCCCCGCCGCTCCCGAGAGCGCGCGGGGCGACTACGCGCGGACGAAGGGCCGTGCGGAACTGATTGCGCTGGGCAGTTCGGAGCCGGGTTTCCGGGTGGCCGCCGTCCGCCCGCACATCGTCTGGGGGCCCGGAGACACCCAGCTCGTCGAGCGCGTGCTGGCCCGGGCCGGGGCGGGCCGCCTTCCCGTCCTCGACTCGGGAACGGCGCTGGTGGACACAACCTACGTGGACAACGCTGCGGCGGCCATCGTTGCGGCGCTGCGCCGGATCGAGCACGTGCAGGGCAGGGCGCTGGTCGTGACCAACGGCGAGCCCCGGCCGATCGGCGAGATGATCGCCGGAATCTGTCTGGCGGGCGGCGTACGGCCGCCGGGGTGGAGCGTACCCGGGGCCGTGGCCCGGACGGCGGGCTCGGTTGTCGAAAGGGTGTGGCGGCGCTCCGGGTCCATCCAGGAGCCCCCCATGACACGTTTCCTCGCCGAACAGCTCTCGACGGCGCACTGGTACGACCAGCGGCAGACCCGCGAGCTGCTCGCCTGGGTCCCCGAGGTGTCAATCGACGAGGGCCTCGGGCGTCTGGCCGCCCACTACCGGGCACCGGGGCGCCGCTTTTGAACCTGCAGTCCTGACCTTTGGCAAGGGGCATCCAGCCATCCGCGGGACACGCGGCCGGAGTCCGGACACGTCGATGGATAACAAAAGGCCGGCACCCCTTTCGGGGCACCGACCTTTTGCGTGCTGAAACAGCGGGGTATTAGCCGGCGGTGTAGTAACCGTCGACCGACATGGCGCTCACGTCGTGGACGAGGGTGCCCTGCGAGGGGTTCAGCGCGCTGACCATCTTGCCGTTGCCGAGGTAGATGCCGACGTGGCTTCCACCGTTCTGGCTGACCAGGTCGCCCGGCTGCGGGTTGCCGGTCGGGGTCAGGGCGGCGAACTGCGACCAGGTGGTGCGGGGCAGGTCGATGCCGTGCTGGGCGTAGACCCACTGGACGAAGCTTGAGCAGTCCCAGGAACCGAAGCCGGTGCCACCGAAGACGTAGCCGGAGCCAACGCCCTGCATGGCGGTGCCAACGATGCCGCTGGTCGACGCGGCGCCGATGACGCGCATCTCGTTGCTCTGGCTGCTGATGCCCATCGGGTTGCTGGCGGTTGCAGCGGTCTGGACCGGAGCCGCCTGCGGAGCAGGAGCCACGGCCTGGACAGCGGCCTGGACAGCGACGGCGGGCTGCGGGGCAGCCGCTACGGCGTTGCCGGAGAGAACGATGGTCTGGCCCGGGTGGATGACCGAGTCCCAGCCCATGCCATTGGCGGCGAAGATGGCGTCAAGGCTGACCCCATACTTGCCGGCGATGCTTCCGAGCGTATCGCCGGCAACCACGGTGTGTGAGGTTGCGGAGGCGCTGACCTGCGATGCGGACGTGCTTACCTCAACCTCTCCGGCAGCGTTCGCCGGAAGCGTTGCACCGAGCATGATGCCCGAGGCTGCGACGACGACGGCTGCCGGGCGGCCTGCTACGCCGGCAGTTGCAGCGACGGCGCGGGTTGCGGTCTTGAGGGGGCTGGTGCGGACCGGGGTCGCCCGGTGGCGCGCGATTGTACGATTCTTGGACATAAAGTTGCCTCTCCCGATGCCTGCGGAGTTAGCTGTCGGGTTCGGATGGGACACCCGGGCGCGCCGGACCATCTCCCCAGATGATGTCCGTGCCGCGCCTTAACCCCTAGGACTCTTCACAAAGAGCCCGCTCTCGGTTCCCCCGCCCCTGTCGGAAAAGTTAAGCGAACGGTCCTTCTGTCACCGACAGGGTTAGGCAGTCTGACGAAGGGCGCCGGTCCATGATGTCCCAGCGCGGCTCTAACGCTACCTGTGCATCTCGGAATTGTCACATTCAGATCACGGACGGGTAAACGCTGTAACTACCAGCGGGCATTGCGTGGTAGGGGCTGGCATCGAGGGCAGCTGTAGGAGGAGCGGTTCATGAAGACATCCCTGCGGATCCGGGTTTCCCGCCCCTCCGCGGCGCACCGCCTGCAGGGCTCCCCTGTGCGGCCGTAAGCGTTGAGGGATCGCTCGAAGTAGCCCGAGGTGCCATTGACGTTCACGTAGAGCGAATCAAAGCTTGTTCCGCCGGCCTCGAGCGCCCGCTCCATCACCGAGCGCGCCTCCTCGACAAGGCGGAGGGACTCGGACCGGCGGAGGGTGTCGGTGGGGCGGGCGAAGTGGAGGCGCGCAGCCCACAGCGCCTCGTCGGCATAGATATTGCCGATGCCGGAGATGAGCGACTGGTCCAGCAGGGCGCGCTTGATGCCGGTGCGGCGGGCCCGCAACCGGGCGTGGAAGACCTCGAAGGAGAAGGCGGGGTCGAGGGGGTCGCGGGCGATGTGGGCGGCCTGGCGCGGAATCAGCGGCAGGTCGCCCTCTCCCCTGCCGCCCGGGAGTCCGTCCAGGGTCGCTTCGAGGTCCGCGAGGAACATGCCCCCGAAGATCCGCTGGTCCACGAACCTGAGCTCGGAGGGGAGTTCGAGGCCCGTTTCGTCGCGCGCAGGCGACAGCGCGAGGCGGATTCGCAGGTGCTTTTCGTCGGGAAGGCCCGGATCCTTCACCAGGAGCTGTCCGCTCATGCCCAGATGGGCCATCAGCGCCGTGCGGGGCGGTCCGGCAGGGTGAGAATTATCACTTGGGGCGTTCAGCGGCATCCACAAAAACTTCCCGCGCCGGACGACGTCGGCGATGACGGCACCCGCAAGCCGGCACTGCAGGTCATCGGGGCCCAGGGGATGACGGCGTGCGGAGCGTGGGTCGAGGATTTCGGCCGCTTCGATGGTGCGGCCGCCGGCCCAGCGGGCCAGCCCGCGGCGCACCACCTCAACTTCGGGTAGTTCAGGCACCGCGGCCTAGTTGCCGTCGGCAGGCACGGGGCCGCGCAGGATCTTCCACGACGCGGCCGCGGCGGCCTGCTCGGCTTCCTTCTTCGAGTGTCCGGCGCCGGTGCCGTAGGGGGTTCCGCCGATGACCAGAAGCGCCTCGAACGAGCGCGCATGGTCGGGGCCGGTGCCTGTCACCTGGTAGTCGATGGCTCCGAGGCGGCGGGCGGCGGCGGTCTCCTGAATGCGGGTCTTCCAATCGGTACCCTCGCCGAGGACGTCGGAGTCGCGCAGCAGCGGCCCGATGAGCCGCATCACCATTGCCTGGGCCGTCTCGATCCCGTGGCTGAGGTAGGCGGCGCCGATGACGGCCTCCATGGTGTCGGCCAGGATTGAGGACTTGTCGCGTCCGTTCGTCAGCTTCTCCCCCTGCCCGAGCAGGATGTGCTGGCCGAGGCCGAGGCTGCGGGCCACTCCGGCGAGGGCGCGGGTACTGACGACGGCGGACCTGCGCTTGGCGAGGTCGCCTTCGGAGAGGTCCGGGTTGTCGCGGTAGAGCGCGTCCGTCACGGACAAACCGAGCACCGAGTCGCCGAGGAACTCAAGACGCTCATTGGTGGGGATGCCGCCCTGCTCGTACGCGTACGACCGGTGCGTCAGGGCAAGACGAAGCGTCCCGGCATCGATATCGACACCGAGACGCTTGGTCAGATCTTCCTTGGACACGCGAGGTTAGACGTCGGCTACCTTGCGGCCCTTGTATTCAAGGAACAGCGGGGTGCCGGCGGAGTCGGTGACAACCTTGGCCTGGTGGGCAAGGCTGTAGGTGACGCGGCCGTTCTCCACGGTCTTGACCAGTCTGGGGGCGGTTGCCTTCCACTGGGACCGGCGTGCGCGTGTATTCGCGCGGGACATTTTCCGCTTGGGAACAGCCACGACTAACTCTCTTCTCTCTCGTCTGACTCTGTACGTGGTGCCGCGTCATTCTCAGCGGCAGTGCCGGTCAACCCTGCAAGGGCGGACCAGCGAGGATCCAAAATTTCGTGATGGTGGTCCGGATCGTCATTCAGGCGCGCTCCGCATTCGGAACACAGACCCTGGCAGTCTTCCCGGCACACCGGCTGGAACGGCAGTGAGGTAACCACCGCGTCCCTCAGCACCGGCTCGAGATCGATCGAATCGTTCTCAACCCGGTGCAGGTCTTCTTCCTCTTCAGCCGGCAGCGACCCGGAGTCACCGTAGTAGAAGAGTTCCTGAATCTCGACACCGCTGGTGTACTCAATGGGAATCAGGCACCGGCCGCATTCGCCCGACACCTCGACGTCCGCGGTTCCCGACACAAGGATTCCTTCGTGAACCGCTTCCAGGCGCAGATCGAGTTCCATGTCGGAACCCTCCTGCACGCCGATGAGCGCCACCCCGAAATCCTTGGGTGCGGGTACATGTTCTTCGATTGTCCGCATGCTTCCCGGGCTGCGCCCGAGGTCTTTGACACTGAAGATCAAAGGCGAACTGAGATCGCTTTTAATGGTGACTCCTGTAGAACATATGACCGACGTATCATCTTAGCCTGAGATCTTCCTCCAGCCCAAAACGCCCTCCTGCCCCTCCCGAACCGGGCCCCCGCTGACCCGGAACGCCGGCTCCCTGCCCACGCGGGGCGAGGAGCCGTTCCATTTCCGCATATGAGGGTCTAACCTCATAGTCATGCCGCATATACGGATTCGGGAGGCCGCCCAGTACCTGGCCGTCAGTGACGACACGGTCCGTCGGTGGATCGACGAGGGAACACTGTCGAGCCGCCGCTCTCCAGGCGGAGTCCTCGAGGTCGACGGTGTCGACCTCGCCCGGCTCGCCCAGCAGCGTGCCGTCACCCCGGAGGATCCCGCCGGGAACTCAAGCTCGGCCCGGAACCGGTTCGTCGGTCTGGTCACCAAGGTTACCGCCGATACAGTCATGGCCCAGGTCGAACTGCAGTGCGGACCCCACCGGGTGGTGTCCCTGATGAGCGCCGAAGCAGCACGGGACCTCGGCATCGAACCCGGCGCCGTCGCCGTCGCCGTCGTGAAGGCGACGACGGTGATCATCGAAACCCCGCCGGGGCGCCAGCCGTGAGCCCGGCCGTGCCCTCCCCGGCCACGGGCACGGGCGCCGGCCGGAAGCGGCTGCGGCACAGGCTTGGAGGCTCCGCCGTTCTCGCCTGCGCCCTTGCGCTGACGGGCTGCGGGGGCGGCGCGGACCCGGCCAGCGACGGCGGGAGCGGGAGCGGGACCGGGGATACGATCACGGTCTTCGCGGCGGCCTCGCTGCGGGAGGTCTTCGAATCGCTCGCTGAGGACTACGAGACCCGGAACCCGGGATCGGAGGTGGTGCTGAACTTCGCCGGCTCCTCCGACCTTGCCACCCAGATCGAGGCCGGCGCACCCGCCGATGTCTTCGCATCCGCCGACGCACCGACCATGGAGCGGCTCGCCGAGGCCGGGCTGATCGACGGCGAGCCCGGAGAGTTCGCACGGAACCGGCTGACCATCGCTGTCCCGCAGGGAAATCCCGCCGGCGTGAACGGCTTTGCAGACCTCACCGGCGTCCGGCTGGTCGCCTGTGCGCCCCAGGTCCCCTGCGGGGCGGCCGCCACGCGGATCCAGGAGGTCACCGGCGTGCGCCTGTCCCCCGTGAGCGAGGAATCCTCGGTCACCGAGGTGCTCGGCAAGGTGATCTCCGGCGAGGCGGACGCCGGACTCGTCTACGTCACCGACGCCCTCGCCGCGGCCGGGGAGGTCGAGGCGGTGCCCATCCCGGAGGCCGCGGAGGTGCCTAACAGCTACCTGATCGGGGCGGTGGCGCCGAATGCGCCTGAGGCCGCCCGAGAGTTCATCGACACCGTCACCGGCTCCGCCGGGCAGGCCCTCCTGCAGGAGGCGGGTTTCCAGCCGCCCGCGGACCGGCCGTGACCGGAACGCGGCCCCTGACCGCCCCGGACCGGGTGCGGAGCCCGAAACCCCGGGTGGGCTTTCCCGGACTGCCTCCCTGGCTTTTCCTCGTGGCCGCGCTCGGCGCGCTGTTCATCCTGCTGCCCCTGGCCGCTGTCGTCACACGGGTGGACTGGGCCCGTTTCCCCGAACTGGTCACCTCCGAGTCCTCAATTGCCGCCCTGAAGCTCAGCCTGACCACCTCGGCCGCTGCCACGGCGCTCTGTATCGTGGCCGGCACCCCGATGGCGCTGGTCCTGGCCCGCAGTGCCTTTCCCGGCCAGCAGGTCCTGCGCGCGCTCGTGCTGCTGCCTCTGGTCCTGCCTCCCGTGGTGGGCGGCATCGCCCTGCTATACACCTTTGGACGGCAGGGCCTGCTGGGCGGCACGCTGCGTGCCCTCGGGGTGGAGATCGCCTTCTCGACCACCGCCGTCGTCCTCGCCCAGACCTTCGTTGCGCTGCCCTTCCTTGTCCTGAGCCTCGAGGGGGCACTGCGCAGTGCCGGTGGCAGGTACGAGGCGGTCGCCGCGACGCTCGGTGCCTCCCCCACCACGGTGCTGCGCCGGGTCACCATTCCCCTCGTCCTCCCCGGCCTCCTCTCAGGAGCCGTCCTGTCCTTCGCCCGGGCGCTTGGGGAGTTCGGCGCGACGCTCACCTTCGCCGGGTCCCTGCAGGGCGTCACACGCACCCTGCCGCTTGAGATCTACCTCCAGCGGGAGACCGACCCCGACGCCGCCGTCGCACTCTCGCTCGTGCTGGTGGCCGTCGCCGTCCTCGTCGTCGGCCTGGCGCACCGGTCCTCGGCCCCGGCGGTGCCCTGATGGGCTTCGCCCTGGAGGCCGCGGTCCATGCCCGCCGGTTCGACGTCGCCCTGTCGATGGGCGACGGCGAAACCCTCGCCGTGCTGGGCCCGAACGGGGCCGGAAAGTCCACGCTGCTCGCCCTCGCCGCCGGGCTCCTGCGGGCCGACACCGGCAGCGCGGAGCTCGATGGCCGGAGCCTGTTCGGCCCGCGCTCCTTCCTCCCGCCCCACCGCCGCGGGGTCTGCCTGCTGCCGCAGGAACCCCTCCTCTTCCCCCACCTGAGCGTGCTGGACAATGTCGCCTTCGCTCCACGGAGCGCCGGGGAATCGAGGGCGGCTTCCCGCGCGTCGGCACGGGGGTGGCTGGCAGAGGTCGAGGCTTCCGAGCTTGCCGACAAGCGGCCGGGACAACTCTCGGGAGGCCAGGCGCAGCGGGTGGCCGTAGCCCGGGCCCTGGCGGCCCGCCCGTCCCTGCTGCTGCTCGACGAGCCGCTCGCCTCCATCGACGCCGCCGCCGCTCCCGGCCTGCGGCGGATGCTGCGGCGGGTGCTGGCCGGGCGGAACGCGGTGATCGTCACCCACGATCTTCTCGATGCGCTGATCCTCGCGGACACCGTCACGGTGCTTGAGGAGGGCAGGGTGGCGGAAGCCGGAAGCACCCAGTCGGTGGTGGAGCGGCCCCGGAGTTCGTTCGCCGCAGGCCTGGCCGGCCTCAATTTCGTTCCGGGCACCTCCGTGCCGTCGGGGCTGGTCGACGCCGCCGGACGCCGCCTGGAGGCGGTCTCCGAAAACCCTCTGCCGGCCGGGATTCCCGCCGCCGCGGTCTTCAGCCCGCGGGCGGTCTCGGTGTTTCCTGTGGCACCCGCCGGAAGCCCGCGGAACGTCCTTCGGGTGTCGGTGACGGACCTGGAGCCGCACGGGGAGTTCGTCACGGTGCGGGCGGGGCACCTCAGCGCGGAGATCAGCACGTCCGCCGTGGCCGAACTGGACCTGGTTCCCGGCTCCGAGGTGTGGTTCACCGTCAAGGCGACGGCGGTGACGCTGTACCCGCTTTAGGGACTCCGCTCTGAAGATCCGGCGGCGGGTGCCGAACCGGGTGCTTCTCTGCGCGCCTCGTTCCGCCGACCCGCTAGTTGTACCCGGCCGTCAGGTTGGTGTCACCCGGTTGATGGGGGTGGTTCCGATGCCGGTGTGGATGCGTTCAGTGTTGTAGTGCCTCAGCCAGGGGTCAAGGGCATGGGTGCGGTCGGTGTTGCTGGTGTAGGTCCGGGCGTAGGCCCATTCGGTGGCCAGGGTGCGGTTGAAGCGTTCGGCCTTGCCGTTGGTCCACGGGCAGTGGGGTTTGATGAACCGTTGCACGGCCCCGAGGTCGGCTGCGGCCTGCTGGAAGGCCGCTGAGTTGCGGTAGGCGAATGCGTTGTCGGTGAGGATCCGCTCGATCCTCTCGATACCGCAGGCGTTGAAGAACGCCCCGGCCCGGGTGAGGAATCCGGCGGCCGTGGTGCCTTTTTCATCAGGGTGGATCTCGGCGTAGGCGATCCGGGTGTGGTCGTCGATGGCGGCGTGGATGTAGTCAAAGCCCAGTTTCCGGCGGCCGGAGCGGTGGTTGACCCGGCTCTGGTCCGGGTCGGCGCGCCAGCCCCCGCCCTCGGGAATCCGCCCGAGCTTCTTCACATCCACATGGATCAGCTCCCCGGGGCGGGCCCGCTCGTACCGGACCGCGCTGGCCCGGGAGGCACGGATCGGGGCTCCGGTGAGCGGGTCACAGGCCGCCAGCGGCGGTACCCGGTGGCGGGTGAGGATTCGGCAGATGGTCCTGGCCGGCACCCCGGTGACCTGGCTGAGCCGGTCCGGGCCGCATCTGAGCTCCTTCCGGGCTGCCAGGACTGCGTCCTCGCGCTCGGGGCTGGTCCTGGCCGGGCTCCGGTGGGGCCGGCTGGATCGGTCTAGGAGACCGGCCCCGGCCCGGTACCGGTTGACCCACCGGTGCGCGCATTGCCGGGAGATCCCGAGCTCCCTGGCGACGTGGGCCACCGGGCGTCGGTCACCGATCACCCGCTCAATGAGAAGAAACCTCCCATGAACGGTCAGACGGGCATTAGCGTGGGACATGAGGACCTCCGGGACGTGAAGAACTAGACAGCTCCACTAAGCCCGGAGGTCCTCCTCCATTTCAAGCCCCCAGCGTCACCAACCTCATGGCCGGGTACAGCTAGGAGGCGGTGGGTCGAGCCATGCGGTCCAGCACGGTGCCGGGAACGTACGCGGAGATGTCTCCTCCCAGGGCGGCGACCTCCTTCAGCAACGTCGAGGACACGTGAAGGAAACTGCTCTCTCCGGGCAGGTAGACGGTTTCGACGCCGGTCAACTGCCGGTTCATCGTTGCCATGGGCAGCTCGTAGTCCAGATCGTGGCTTGAGCGCAGGCCCTTGACGATCGCAACGGCACCGCGGTCGCGGCAGAACTCCGCCAGCAGACCGTGGCCCATGAACTCGACGGTCACCCCCGGCAGGTGGGCGAGCGCCTCGCCCGTGATCTCCAGCCGCTCCTCGAGGGTGAAGCGGTACTTCTTGGAGTAATTGGTGGACACGGCCACCACCACCTCGTCAAAAAGACCGGCGGCACGCGTAATCACCTCCACATGACCGTTGTGGATGGGGTCGAAGGATCCGGGGCAGACGACTCGGCGCATACTCCTAAACTACCCACCCGGTTCGCTGCCCAAAGGCTCCCGCCACGCTGGAGCGGTAATACTTGTCCCTATGAGGTCTTCCTTCCCGTCCCCCGACCGCTCCGCGCAGCAAGCGGCAGAACCCTGGCAGCGGACGGCGCTCGGCGCCAATCTGCTGGGCCCGGACGGCACGCTGGGTGTCACGATCTTCGAGGAGATCACCGCCCTGGCCGCCGCTCACGGGGCGATCAACCTCGGGCAGGGTTTCCCCGATGAGGACGGCCCGCCCGAGATCCTCGAAGCGGCCCGTGCGGCGATCGCCGCCGGCGCCAATCAGTACGCCCCGGGGCGTGGCGTGCCCGAACTGCGCGCCGCGGTCGCGGCCCATCAGGAGCGGTTCTACGGGCTGAGGCCCGATCCCGAGACCGGCGTCCTTGTCACCACCGGCGCCACTGAGGCGATCGCGGCCGCCGTCCTCGCCTTCGCCGGGCCGGGCGATGAGGTCCTGACCTTCGAACCCTTCTATGACTCCTACGGAGCAGTCATTGGCCTGGCCGGAGCAGATCACACCACCGCGCCGCTGCGGGCCCCGGACTTCCAGCCCGATCTGGACGCCCTGGCGGCGGCAATGAGCGGCCGGACTCGAATGCTGCTGCTCAACAACCCCCACAACCCCACCGGCTCGGTGTTCACCCGGGAGGCGCTCACCCGGATCGTCGAACTGGCCGTGCAGCACGACGTGCTGCTGGTGACGGACGAGGTGTATGAACACCTGACCTTCGACGGCGCGCATATCCCGGTGGCCTCCCTGCCCGGGGCCGCCGAGCGGACCCTGACCATTTCCTCGGCGGGCAAGACGTTTTCCGTCACCGGCTGGAAGGTCGGCTGGCTGACCGGTCCAGCGGAGCTCGTGGCCCGCGTGCGCACCGTGAAGTCCTTCCTGACCTACAGCTCCGGAATGCCGTTCCAGGGCGCCGTCGCCCGAGGACTGGGGCTGCCCGACGCCTACTTCACGGGGATCGCCGGGACCCTGCGGCGGAAGAAGGACCTGCTGTCCTCCGGGCTGGCGGCAGCCGGGTTCCGGGTCCACGCCTCGCAGGGCACCTACTTCGTGCTCGCCGACTGCGCCCCGCTCGGGGTGGTGGATGCGACCGAGCTGGCCCGCCGGCTGCCGGCGCTGGTGGGTGTCGCCGCGATTCCCGTACCCGTCTTCTGCCATCCGGAGGGAGCCGCGCGCACACGTTCCCTGCTGCGCTTCGCCTTCTGCAAGAAGTCGGAGATCCTCGAGGATGCCGCCGGGCGGCTTGCCTCGCTGCCGGGAAAGCTGTGAGCACGGATGGGTCGGTGCCCACCCGGTGGCTGCGGGGAGTGGGCGCCCATGCGGAGATCGACGAGGACGCCTTCCTCGACGGCGCCTACATCCTGAGCATCGGCGGAGCACAGCAGTCACACGTCAACCTCGCCGAGCCCGGGCAGGTGTTCTATGAATACCTCCGCCGGATCGCCAATGTGATCGATGTTGTCCGTCCGCCCGGGGACCCCCTCCGGGTGCTCCACCTCGGGGCCGGCGCACTGACCCTCGTGCGCTACGTGCAGGCAACCCGGCCGGGCTCCGAGCAGACAGCCGTGGAGCTTGAGCGTGAACTCCTCGACTTCGTCCTTGAGCACCTTCCACTGCCCGCCGGGACACAGTGCAGTTTTGTCCTCGACGACGCCGCAGCGGCGCTCGACGGGCTGCCCGCGGCGGGCTTCGATGCCATCGTTCTCGACGTCTTCGCCGGAGCGGACGCCCCTGCCCACCTCACCGAGGCGCCGTTCTACCGACGGCTCCTGGAACTCGCGGCACCGGGCGGCGTCGTCCTGGTCAATGTGGGCGACGACCCGCCGCTCGCCTTCGCCCGGAGGCAGGTGCGCTCCCTGGCCGGCGAGGCGCGGGGCATCGCCGCACTGGGTGAAACAGCCATGTTCACCGGCCGGTATCCGGGCAATATCGTCATCGCCGCGCGTCGGGAGCCGTGGCCCGCGGACTGGACCGACCGCCTGCTCGCCGCCGGCCCCCACCCCGCTGCCGTGCTGACCGGCCCGGACCTCGACGCCTTCGCTTCGGGCACCGGCGGCTGACAGCCGGTCCCGCCCGGCTCCCGAGGAGCAGGGCCGACGGATGGCGCCGGTCTTCGGGCACTAATCTCAGCCCGAAACCACGTGCTCGCGGCAACGCTGCATTCGCCGTCGCGGCACGGCGGAACCGCCGAAAGGGCGCTACTTCCGTGCCCCCATCGGTTCACCGCGTGCTTCGCCCGGGTGGCTACGGGTTAATGGCGAGAAGCGTCCCGAGATGGTTTGATGGAGCAAGCGGGCGATCCGCTGCCATCCGAGCCTGACCTCCCCCAAAGGAGAATCGGTCGTGATGGATCGTCAATCGGAGCCTCAGGGACGCATGCCCGAAAGCCCGAGTGAAGGAAATTACCTATATGAATGAAGCAAACGCCAATGAGTCAAGCCGGATGGCTCCCGAGGAGAGCTTCCCGGAAGACCTCACCCTTCTCGACAGCAGTGAAGTAGCAGTCCTCAACAGCAGGGTCCACCGTGCGATCGACTCCGAGTACATCGAGTTCGGCCTCCCCGACCCCGAATCGCAGGCCCGACTGGCCGAGTTGACCGAAGAACTCGACCGCAGGGACGAAACCGGCCGCAGGACGGCTCCGGCCGCCCAGAACCAGGCCGCCGGAAAATAGCACCACCCGGCACTCCGGGATCGACATCAGGGTCAAGCAGCGGCCCCGATGTCACTACCCGGACGGCACGGACGAACGGCGGCAACCGGCTGGAAGCCAGCCATCCGGCCCCAGCCCATTCACCCCCAGCAAGGCCCGGCCCGCTCAGCGGTGTTTTCCACCCGCGGCGCCCATCACCTTTCAGGCCCCTCGGTCCTTCAGCAGCCGACGACCCGCACCGGCCCTTCCGCAGCCGCTGATACCTCCGTCCCGCCGGCGCCTCCGGCCGCCGTCGACCCCACCTCTCCTGTCCTCGTTCCGGTCTAATTTCGTCCCGGGCCCATCCCGGGGCCGGACCACCGCGAATACAGATCGACCTGGTTCGGGAACGGGGAGCGCGCCTTTAAGATGAAAGGGTAGGGACAGCGGTCAGTCTTCACCCCCGGTCGACTCGCAAGAGCCGGCGCACACACCGGCCGGCGTCAGGTTAGAACTCACCCACGGGTGGCACGCGCAGGCAGCACGGTCAGGCGGCACCATCAGGCAGAACAAGCAGACAGTCCGAGCAGAGGAGGAAAAGTGAGCACACCCACTGGGTCCCGCTTCCTCCGCTCCTCCGTTGTCGCATCGCTCATCCTGTCGTTGAGCACCTGCTCCCACCTGATCGGCGGAGGCACCCTTCCCGATCCCGCCATCCTGCTCCTGCTCGCCGCCCTCGTCCTGGCGGCCGTCACGTCCGTCTCGGGACGCGCCCTCCCCCTCCCCGCACTGGCTGCCGTGCTGCTCGCGGGCGAACTGGCACTGCATACGGCACTCACCGCACTGACGGGCGGTCCGGCCTGCGCTGGCGCATCGGCGGCGCAGCACCATGGACCGGCAGCGGTGGATTGCCAACCCCTGACCGGGCAACTGACGGAGTCGGTGGATTCCGGCGGCACTCTGATGCTGGTGGCACATGCCTGTGCGGCGGTGATCCTTGCCCTCCTGATCTCCAAGGGCGAGGCGGCGCTCGAACTCCTGGCCGCCTGGCTGCGCCCGCTGATCAGCACGCTCGAGGCGGCCGCCGTCGTCCCCCGCCGCATCCGCGGGAGCGTCGGCACGCAGCCGGCGCCCCGCCTGCGCCGCCGCGACGCGTCCGTGCCGCCGCTGCGAGGGCCCCCGGCGCAGTCCGCGCTGCCCCTCCTGCCTGCCTGAAGAGCGGTTGGAGCCGCGGCGCCCCGAGCGTCCTCCATCCCCGCCGGACACAGATCCGGCTCCCGAAAGGCACATCATGACAACTTCTAGCTTCTTTACGCGCGCCCTCTGCACCGGTACGGCCACCGTCGGCCTGATGACCCTCGGTGCGGGGGTCGCATTGGCCCACGTGACGGTCTCGCCGACCAACACCACCGAAAGTGGATACTCCCAGCTCACCTTCAGCGTTCCCAACGAATCCGAAACCGCCGGCACGAACAAGCTCGAGGTGTCGCTTCCGGCCGAGACCCCGTTCACGGCGGTCCGGGTGAAGCCGCTCGAGGGCTGGACGGCCGAAGTGGTGCGGGGCGAGCTTCCCGAGCCGGTCACGGCCGAGGACGGCGTCACCCTCACCGAGGCGCCGCTCTCCGTCGTCTGGACCGCGGAGGAGGGGGCGGAGATCTCCCAGAACGAATACCAGACCTTCTCCATCTCCGTGGGGCAGCTTCCGGAGGCGGGGACGGTGGTGAGCCTTCCCGCGATGCAGCACTACACCGACGGCTCCACCCGGGCCTGGGACGAGCCGGCCGCTGAAGGAGAGGAGGAGCCCGAAAGCCCCGCCCCCGCCTTCACCACCACGGCCGCCGAGGAAGGCTCCGGGCACGGGGCTGCGCACTCCACCGGAGCCGGCGGCGCCTCGGGCGACGACGTGCTTGAGCCTGCGGCAGCTGCGGAACCGGCAGGATCCTCCGCGGGCTCGGCCGCGGGCTGGGTCGGACTGGGCGCCGGCCTGCTCGGCCTGGCAGCCGGAGGAACCGCGCTCCTGCGCACCCGCCGGATGACGGAGGACCGCCGGACGCCGTAGCTGCGCCGGCGGCGAAGCACGGAACCGCTCCCTGCAGCACCGCGCGGTGCTGCAGGGAGCGCCTTTAACTCAGACGGGTTCCGCGAACCACAGGCGTGTTTCGCCGTACTTCTTTTCCGCGAAGCGCTCCAGGCCCTCCGGCCACTGCGGTTCCGGAGAGCGGGCGGAGCGTTCCAGCACGACAACGGCGCCCTCCGAGAGGTGCGGCACGAGCGAGGTGAGGATAGCCCCCAGCGGAGCGTCCTGGAGCGGATACGGCGGATCGAGGAACACCAGGTCCCAGCTGAGGTCCTCCGCGGCCCGGTCGAGGTAGATTTCCACCTTTGTACGGTGCACCCGGGCGGCGGTCCACCCCAGCACACGGTTGACCAGGTCCGCATTCCGCTGCGCCACCGCGGCGGGCTTCTCCGCGGACTCCACGAGGTCCACGGTGGCCGCTCCCCTGCTCGCGCTCTCGACGCCGAGCGATCCCGAACCCGCGAAGAGGTCGAGCACATGGGCGCCGTGGATGGCGTTGTACGCCTCAAGCCGCGAGAACAGGGCTTCCTTGACCCGGTCCGTGGTGGGCCGGGTCCCGGTCCCCGGCACGCTGGTGAGGGTTGAGCCGCCGGCGGCTCCGGCGATGATGCGCGTCATGCTTTCACTCTAACCGCGTTCCAGGAAGGCTTCCTTTTCGGGGTTGAGGTACAGCTCGATGGCGAGGGCGAGCCCGGGGTACTCCGTCAGGTCCGGATCGGCCAGCACGACGTCCTGCGCGTCCGCGCGGGCCTTCTCGATCAGCGCAGCATGCTGGATCACCTTGAGGAACCGCAGCGCCGAGTGGCCGCCGGACTGCGAGGCCCCGAGGATATTGCCCTCGCGCCGGAGTTCGAGGTCCTTCTGCGAGAGTTCGAACCCGTCCGTCGTCGAGGCGACGGCGGCCAGGCGCTCCCTGCTCGGGTGGTCCGGCTCAAGCCGGGTGACCAGCAGGCAGGTTCCCGCGTGGCCGCCTCGGCCTACCCGCCCGCGCAACTGGTGGAGCTGGGAGATGCCGAAACGGTCGGCGTCCATGATGACCATGAGCGTTGCGTTCGGCACGTCGACGCCCACCTCGATGACGGTGGTGGCGACAAGCAGCTGCAGGGCGCCGTCGTTGAAGCGGCCCATGACGTCGGCCTTGTCGGCCGGGTCCATGCGCCCGTGAAGCATCCCGATCGAGACCCCGCGCAGCTGGGGCGCGTCCTGGAGGGACTCGAAGAGTTCGGTGACGCTGGTGAGGTCCGACGGCGGAGCCGCCGCGCCTGCCGGCTGGTACAGCTCCAGTGCTGTGGGGTCGTCCTCCTGGCCTGTCGTGTCCCCGATCTTCGAGCACACGACGTAGACCTGCCGCCCGGCGTCGATCTCCTCGCGGGCGCGCGACCAGATCCGGTCGATCCACGCAGGATGTTCCGCCAGGCCCACCTCGTGGGTGGTGATGGGAGACCTGCCGGCGGGCAGCTCGGAGAGGGTGGACACCTCAAGGTCGCCAAAGACGGTCATGGCGACGGTGCGGGGAATCGGAGTGGCGGTCATGACGAGGACGTGGGGTGAGGCGGAGGCCTTGGAGCGGAGGGAATCGCGCTGTTCCACGCCGAACCGGTGCTGCTCATCGACGACGATCAGGCCAAGGTCGAAGAATTGCACGTTTTCCGAAAGGAGCGCATGGGTCCCGATGATGATGCCCGCCTCCCCCGAGGCGGCCTCCAGCATCGCACGGCGCCGCTGCGCGGTGGGAAGGGACCCGGTCAAGAGCACCACGCGGGTGCCGTCCGAGGCGCCGCCGAGCATTCCGCCCTCGGCCAGGGGGCCAAGCGTCCGGGAGATCGACTGGTAGTGCTGCGCGGCGAGGACCTCCGTGGGCGCCAGCAGCGCAGCCTGGCCCCCGGCGTCGATGACCTGGAGCATGGCCCGCAGCGCCACGAGGGTCTTGCCGGAGCCGACCTCGCCCTGGAGGAGCCGGTTCATCGGATGGTCCCGGGCCAGTTCCGCGGCGAGGGTGTCCCCCACCTCCTGCTGCCCCCGGGTGAGGGTGAACGGAAGCCGCGCATCGAACTGATCCAGCAGGCCGCCCGCCTGCGGCGGCCTGCTGGTCGCCTCCTCCCGGGCGGTCAGGGCCCGACGGCGCACCAGGGCTGACTGGAGCACGAACGCCTCCTGGTAGCGGAATCGGTGCTGGGCGCGGTAGGCCTCCTCGATGACGGTGGGCCGGTGGATCAGCTCATACGCCTGGGGCAGGGTCATCAGCTTTTCCCTGCGGGCGACGGCCTCGGGTACCGGATCGTTGAGCTGTTCGCTGTCGAAGGTGTCAAGGATCGTGCCCACCGCAAGCGCGATCCGTTCGCTGCCGACCTTCTCGGCGGCGGGATAGACCGGGATGGGCTTGTTGATGTAGTCCGGGTTGTCGTCGTCCTCGAGCAGGACGTACCGGGGATTGGTGAGGGAAAGCTTGCTGCGGTAGACCGTCACCTTGCCCGAGAACATGGCGCGGACGCCGGGCCGCAGGTCCTTCTCGGCCTTATACCCGTTGAAGTAGGTGAGATTCATGCCGCCGAGGCTGCCGTCGGCGTCGTCCGTGATCACGACCTCGAGCAGCATCCCCTTGCGGGTGTGCATCCTCCGCGAGTTGGCCGACTGGACCCGCGCGATGAGGGTGACCTCCTCGTCGACGGGCACGTCGGCGATGGGGGTGAGTTCCCCGCGCTTCAGGTAGTTGCGCGGGAAGTGGTTGAGCAGCTGGCCCACAGTGAAGAGGTTGAGGTGTTTCGCAAGCAGCTTGGCCAGCGATCCAAGGCGACGATCCAGCGGAACATCGAATTCCGCCTGCAACCTACTGTCCATGGCCCTCGAGGACCGGCGCTCCGGCGGCGTCGTCATCCGATGAGGAGAGCTGGGTGAGCGAGATGTTGTCGGGGTCTCCGGCCTCGTGGATCAGCTTGAGGGCGGGCTCGGGATCGACGACGTGCACGTGGACGCGCCAGCGGTAGCCCTCCTCGACCTCGGTGACGGCGCTCATGATGACGGAGTCGCCCAGCTCGTCAAGGTGCAACCGGAGCGTGGCGGCGTCGAGCGGGCTGAGGTTCATGGTGAACATGATCTCCACCCCGTCGGTGTCGGCTCCGCGGTGGATGTGGGGTGCCTGGATGTTGTAGCCGTGGAGTCCGTCGAGCAGTTCGTCCTGCAGTTCCTCGCCCAGGGATGCGGCGCGCAGGGCGTCGAGGATGAGCAGGAAGCCCACGCCTCCGGCGTCGACAACGCGCGCCTCGGTGAGGGCTCCGAGCTGGCTTTCGGTATCGACCACGGCTGTCAGAGCGCACTCGACGGCGGCCTGCAGGGTCAGGGCGAGCGCATGGTTGCTGTCGTCGGACTCATGCTCACCCGCCGTCTTGGCCGCACCGTGGGCTGCGGCCTCAAGCACGGAGAGCATGGTGCCGGGCACGGGGTCGCTCAGGGCGGACCAGCTGCGGATCTGCGCCCGATGCATTGCGGCGGCGAGGAGTCGGGAGGTGAGCCGGGTGGTTCCCTTCAGCGGCTCAGCGATGGCACTGAGGAAGACGGCGATGAGGGTGCCGGAGTTGCCCCGGGCGTCCTCCATGGCGGCCCGGCCCGCGATGGCAAGCAGCTCGCCGAGGTCGGTGGTTTCGGCGTCGTGCACCGCCCGGGCGGCGGCGCACACGGTGAGGTACAGGTTGGTGCCGGTGTCGCCGTCTGCGACGGGGAAGATGTTGATGGCGTTGAGGCGGTCGCTGTGATTGCCGAGGGACTCTTCAGCGTTGCTTAACCATCGCTTCATCGCTGTCGCGTTCGCGGTGATCTTAGTGTGCAAAGTGATCCCATCCGATCGAAGCCGGAGCCTGCGACCCAACCGTCACACGGGGCGTCCCTGCCGATATCGAGCCTACCGCAGTAAAACCGGAAGGAAGCTTAATTTCCGGGCCGAAGACCGCGAGCAAACCGTGATCCTCGCCTCCCCCGAGTACCCACTCCAGGGGATTTTTTCCGAGCAGGCGCCCCGCGGATTGAAGGGGTTCGGCAAGCCCGCGCAGCACCTCCGGGGCGAAGTCGATTGCGACCGAACTGGCCTTCGCGATCCGGCCGGCGTCGCGGATGAGGCCGTCGGAAATATCGAGCATGGCACGGGCACCGGCCCGCGCGGCCTCCGGCCCGGCTGCCAGGGGCGGCTCCGGGCGGCACTGCGTGGCGATAAGCCCCAGCTCCTCCTCGCCCAGGTCTTCAAGGGCGGTTCCGGATTCGAGCAGGGCGAGGCCGGCGGCGGCCCGGCCCGCGGTCCCCGCGAGTGCGACGACGTCGCCGGGTTGGGCGCCCGAGCGCAGGACCGGGGCGCGGCCCTCAAGCGTGCCTGTGACCGCTGCCGTCACCACAATTTGGGTGCCGCCGCCCAGATCGCCGCCGATCACGCCGCAGCCGGTGGCCCCCAGCTGCTCGATCGCATCGGTCAGGCCGTCGGCGAGGGCCTCCACCCACTCCACTGCGATGTCGGCGGGCAGGGTGAGGCTGACCACCAGGGACGTGGCCCGGGCGCCCATGGCGTTGATGTCGCTGAGGTTTTGGGCGGCACACTTCCACCCGACGTCGTACCCGGTCGTCGTGAAGCCGTTTTCGCGCAGCAGGCGGAAGTCCTTGTCCTGGACCAGGGTGTCGATGGAGATCACTGTGCGACCGTCCGGGGCGGCGAGGACAGCCGCGTCATCGCCAGGGCCCACCACTGCTGCTTCCGCCCGCGCGAGGCGCGGGAAGATGCGCTCAAGCAGCGCTGATTCGCTCAGGTCTCCAACTGTAAGTGGCACTGTTCCACCGTAAGGGGTGATGGTGACGATTCCGTGAAGGGATAGCAGATGGCAGGTGGGCCGAAGGAGGTTCTCGATACCGGAAGCCGGTTTAGAGACCGGGCTGACTCTCACCCAGCAGGTTATCCCCTACTGCGGCGATTCGGAGAAGAGCGGGAGCGACCCCAGCGAGTCATTGCTGAGCGCTTCAGCCACCTCGGCGATCCCGGCTTCATCCTTAACCACGATCGACTGCCCGTCGGCCGAGGTCCCAGTGCCCAAGGTCGGCAGGGTCGAGAACTGCACGTCTCCTGAACGGACCTTGCGGAGTGACACGGCGAGGCGACCGATGGCCGCCGCATCGAGGTCTTCGTCAACGCTGACGTAGGGGGAGATCCTGGATACGACGTCCGCGACTTTTCCGGGATCGGTCAACGTGTTGGCGCTGAGGACTTCACCGAGCACTGCCTTCACAAACACCTGCTGATTCCTGACGCGCTGGTAATCACCGTCGGAGAAGGCATACCGTTCGCGGACGAACTTCAGGGCAGACTCACCCTGGAGCGTGACCGGACCCTGCGCGAAGAATTCGCCGTCGGCACCGCTGGATTGGAAGGCTGCGGGGTTGTTGACCTCAACGCCGCCCAGCGCATCGGTCAAACCCTTGAATCCCTCGAAGTCGATGATTGCTACATGGTCGATGGGAGCATCCAGAAGAGTCTCCACGGTCTCAACCACCAGGGGCATTCCCCCGAGTGCAATTGCCGAATTGATTTTATTCTCGCCGTGCCCCGGAAGCTCCGTCCAGGTATCGCGGAGGATCGACATGACGAAGATGTCATCCCGATCGGCGGGGATATGCATCAGCATCATCGTGTCGGAGCGGCCATCGGAGCCTGTTTGATCCGGAGCCTCACCTTCGGCACGCGAATCGCTCCCCAGGAGCAGGATGTTGAGGGAGCCCTCCGCCGTTGGCTCAAGCGAGGGCCGCTCACCCGTGGGGAAGGCAGTGTCAATGGTGTCGCTCTTCGAGTTGAAGGTGTTCGCGAGGTTGAAGAGGTACCCGCCGGCGACAACCGCAGCGACGACAACCAGCCCCACCAAAAGCAAGAGGGTGAGGCGGACCGGGTGCTTCCTTTTCGGCCGCACGCTAGATACGACAGATTCGTGCTCGACATCGTACCCGGACACCGCACATCCCCTCTTCCTCAAGGCCAGCCCTCATGCTACCGGCCGGGATGTGAACAGGGGACTTCAGGGGCAGCGTCGGGGCGTCGCCCGCTCGAACTCCGGCCTCAGGAGCCGGCCCGGCGCCGTCGCACTCCGACGACGATCGTCACAATCGCCGCGAGCAGCACCGCCGCTCCGACCGCCCACACCAGAGGCGCGCGCGATGAGGCGAGCTCCGCCTCCACGGCTTCGGCTGATGCCGACGGGGTCGGCCTGCTCGTCGGTGTTTCCGTCGGTGTCGGGGAGGTCGACGGCGCAGGCGCCTCAACCGTCGGGGCGGGAGCAGAAGGCGTGGCAGGAACGGGTGTCTTGGACGCGGTCGGAGTCGGCGTTGCTGACGGTTTCGGCGTCGGTTTCGGCGTCGGCTTCGGCGTCGGTTCCGGCGAGGCAGGCGCTTCATGATCGACCTCGGTCACCTCGCCGGTGGCCTTGTCGTACAGCAGATTCGTGTAGATCAGTGATCCCGGAAGCAGCAGGTATCCGGTGGTCGGCTCGATCAGGTATCCGGTGGGCGGATGGATCAGGTAGCCCGTGTAGCTGTCGATGGCGAACCCGGTGGCCGGGTCGATTGCCGGCGACGGGTTCGGTGTGGGAACTGGTGGGGCAGGCTCGTGAAATTGGCCGTCGGGCGGTGGCTGCTGCTGGGAGGTTGCCAGGACGGGGTTGACCCCCGCCGCTGCCAGCAGTCCGAGTGTGAGGGCTGCTGTCGCTGAACGACGCATAACTGATTGTGAGACCATCTGACTTCCCTGATCGCTTGGACGGGCCCGCCGTTGCCGTGCCGGAACCGGTGGCGCCGTCCGTCCCTGAACGAAGCCTACTGCCCGGCGGTCGCGGGCCGGGGGCGCCGTGCCGCGTGTCGGTGAAGGAGCTATTAGGGTTGAAGCATGCCTTCTCTTAACCGGTTCCTTCGCAGTGCGGTGCCGCTTGCGGCGGTGCTCGTAGGAACGGCTGCCTGCGCCCCCGTTGTCGATGTCGATCCCGCCGCCGACGCCCAGAACCCGGCTTGCGCCGACGTGATGGTCGCCCTGCCCCCGGAGGTCGCCGAACACTCGCAACGGGAAACCAACAGCCAGGCAACCTCCGCCTGGGGCGACCCATCAAAGGTGGTGCTGCGCTGCGGCGTCGAAGTTCCCGGGCCCACCACGGATGCCTGCGTCTCGGTCAACGACATCGACTGGGTGCTCAGCGAGGGCGAGACCGCATGGACCGCCACCACCTACGGGCGGGAACCGGCCGTCGAGGTGCTTTTCGACCCCGAGCAGGTCGCTTCAAGCACGGTCCTGGTGCAACTCGGCGACCCCGTGTCCAAAATTGACCAGACACGGAAGTGCATCAGCATTTCCGACCAACTCGATCTGCCGGCTGACGGCTGAGGATGACAGGTGGCGATGAAAGCCGAACAGCTCACTGAGCCCTGCACGTATCACGGTGAGGGGGCCTATTGGGACGCCCGAAGCCGGTCGCTGTTGTTCGTCGACATGTTGGAAGGCGACGTTCTCGTACGGAGCGCCGACGGTTCCCTGGCACGCCACTCGGTCGACGCGAAGGTGGCAGCGGTGATCCGTGGACGCGGGTCCGGCGGATACGTCATCGGCGTGGAAAAGGGGTTTGCCTTCGCCGATGCGGGCTTCACCAAGGTCACCCCGGGCCCGATTGCCTTCGATGACCCGGCAATCAGGATGAACGAAGGCGGCTGCGACCCCCGCGGGCGGTTCCTCTGCGGCTCGATGGCGTGGGAGGGCGACTTCGGGGCCGGCACCCTGTTCAGTCTTGACTCGGACCACTCCATCTCGACGGTGCTGCCCGGGGTCACTACCTCAAATGGACTGCACTGGAACCCGGCGGGCGATACCGCCTTCTATTCCGACACCCCAACCCAGCGCATTGACGCGCTGAATTACGACCTTGATACGGGCCGGATCACCGGCCGGCGCACCTTCGCCGAAGTTGACCCCGAGCTGGGCTCCCCTGACGGCATGGCTATCGACGAGGACGGTGGGCTGTGGGTTGCCCTCTACGGCGGTTCGGCCGTGGCGCATTACGACTCCGACGGCGTACTTCGTGGGACAGTCGAGGTCGCCGCCTCCCAGGTGACGTCGTGTGCGTTCGGCGGGGACGACCTCGGCACCCTCTACATCACGACGTCGCGGCAGAACCTTGAACCTGGCGCGGAGCCGGCAGCGGGTGCACTTTTTGCGGTGGAACCCGGCGTGAAGGGCGCACCGCTGCCTCTCTTCGCCGGCTAGTTTTCCGGCCGTTTCTCCTGCTTCTTTCGTGCTGCTTTCCTGCTGGTTCTCTTCGTGCTACTTCCTGCTGGTTCTCTTGGCCGAAGAATGTCGGTGGGAGATGGCATTCTTGGGGTTATGGACAGGGCAGGAACCCCGGATCCGGGGGTGGATCCCACGGCGCAGGACACCGGCTGGCTTGAGGCCGCCGCGGAGGTCCTCGGCGCCGGGTTCCTCACCGGGGGACCGGCGGAAACGGCCGACCTTGAGGAGGCCCTCGGCGGGCTGGAGGCGCTGGCGCGGCTGAAGAACTT
>NZ_CADCTE010000178.1 GCF_902805515.1 uncultured Arthrobacter sp.
AGGACCGGTACGGACCCTGCGTCAGCACCTCCTGGTCGCCTCGGCCGTCAATGCCCTCTGCGCCGGGCTGCCGGGGGTTCCCCGCGTGCTGGCCGCCGGGGACTCCTGGCAGCTCCGTGGCGCCACCGGGGCCGTCACCCGCTGCGACACCGTCGCGGAGCTGTGGGCCGCCGTCGCCGCCGCGTGTCCCGCGGCGGTGTCTGCCCGTGTGGCCGGGCGTCTGGTGGCGGAGCGGGCGGCGGCCGAGGGGTTGACGCGCCGGGTGATCGACGCCGGGCTCCTGCGGTTCTCTCCCTGACCGGCGCCCGGACACCCAGCCCGGACGCCGAGCTTGTCCTATGCCTCCAGGTCCATCGATTCCCGGGCCGGCTCCATGTCGACGGTGCGCCGCAGCGGCCGTTCCTTGATGAAGAGCACGCAGACCAGGGCGAGGACGGCGAAGCCGGCCGTGATCAGGAAGATCAGCGCGGTGCTGTCACCGTAGGCGGCCCGGATGATCTCCGCGACCGGCTCCGGCAGATTCACCAGGTCGAGGCTTCCGCCGGCCGCACCGGAGGGGTCGCTCGGCACTCCTGCCACGGCGAGGCCCTCGGTGGTCCGGTTGGTGACCTGCGTGCCGAGGATGGCGCCAAGCACGGCGACGCCGGCCGCGCCGCCGATCGAGCGGAAGAACGCGACGGAGGCGCTGGCGGAGCCGACATTCTTCAGGGCCACGGTGTTCTGCACGGCCAGGACGAGGTTCTGCAGCATCAGGCCAAGGCCCATGCCGAAGAGGAAGGTGTAGACGCCAACGAGCCGGAGGTCGGTGAGGTGGTCGATGGTTCCGGAGAGGCCGAGCCCGGCGATGAGGAAGACGGCGCCAAGGATGAGGAACCGCTTCCACTTGCCGAACCGGGACACGAGCTGCCCCGCGCCGACCGAGCCGATGAGGTTGCCGGCGATCATGGGCAGGGTCAGCAGGCCGGCCTCGGTGGGTGTGGCGCCGCGTGCCACCTGGTAGTACTGGCCGAGGTAAGTCGAGGACGCGAAGAGCGCGATCCCGACGGCGATGGAGGCGAGAATGGCAAGCGCCGTCGTGCGCTCGGAGATGATTTTCAGCGGGATGATGGGCTCGGCCACGCGGGTCTCGACGAGGAGCAGGAGCCCGAGCAGGACGACGCTTCCGCCGACCATTGCGGCGCTCTCCCAGGAGAACCACTCGTAGTATCCGGCCTTGCCGGCGAACGACACCCAGATCAGCGCGAGGCTCACGCCAGCGGTGAGGAGGATCGAGCCGGCCCAGTCGATGCTGACCCTGCGGCGGATGTGGGGAAGCTTGAGGGTGAACTGCAGCAGGATCAGGGCGACGACGGCGAGCGGGACGCAGACGAAGAAGGTCCAGCGCCAGCCCAGCGGTGAGTCCACGATGAAGCCGCCGAGCAGCGGCCCGCCGGCCGTGGCGACGGCCATGACACCGCCGAGGTAGCCCGAGTACCGGCCGCGATCGCGCGGCGGGATGATGGTGCCGATGACGGCCATCGCCAGTGCCGTGAGGCCGCCCATGGCGATGCCCTGGATGACCCGGGCCGTCAGGAGCACCGGAATGGTGGAGGCGAGGCCCGCCAGCACCGAGCCCGCGACGAAGATGACGATGCTGAGCTGCACCATGAGCTTCTTGTCGAACAGGTCGGCGAACTTTCCCCAGATGGGGGTGGTGGCGGCATTGGCCAGGAGCGCTGCCGTGATGACCCAGGCGAAGTCCGTCTGGGAGCCGTTGAGGTCGGCCATGATCGTGGGCAGGGCGTTGGCAACGATGGTGCTGCTGAGGATCGCCGTAAACAGTGCCGCGAGCAGTCCGGTCAGGGCCTGCAGGATCTGCGCATGGGACATGGCGGGCGCCTGGACAATTGCGGGCTCGACCGTTGGAGGTGCTTCTCCCGTGCCGGCTGTTGCATGTGTCTGTGATGGTGTCGTTGAACGTGCCGTTGAGTGTGCCATTGTGCTTCCGGTGTTGCCGACAGGGGTCGGTGATGGCTGGCGGTCGTCGTTGCCCGTCGAGGGATCGTGCAGCTCTGGGGTCCTGCAGCCGAGGTTCCTGCAGCTGGAGTTCCGGAGCTTGGGGTGATTCGTAGCCGAAGTTATGGATGGATGAGGCAGCCGGATGAAGCCAACGGAGCCGGGAGGGATGCGCACCTCGATATCCGGCCCGCCCGGCGGAGACGCCGCCATGGCGCTTCCCGCGGCGCGCTGTGAGAACAGCGGCGGCCGGGATCGTCGATGCGGTTCGCAATTCACTTCGTTGCTTACAGTAACTATAAGCCCGACGCCTTGACCGGTCAAGAGCCGCTGCGGTCCCGCAGGGCGGCCACGGCCTCGACGTCAAGAGTGGAACGGCCCCAGGGGGCAAATCGTTTTCCGGGCCGGGCGGTGAAAGTACTCTTGATGCCAGGATGCGCCGGTGGGCAGGCACACTGCGGCTGCGGCCGCCTCGCGCAGGGGTACTGCCTGCTGCGCTCGAGAGTGGAGTGCCGTTATGACCGAGAAGATTCGACGCCATCCCATCGCCGCACTGCTCGTGTGGTTCTTCACCGTGGGGCAGCTGCTTGCCTTCCTTCCGCGCATCGCCGAAGCGCAGGGGCTGCAGCTCTCCATGCCGCTCTTTGTCACGGCGAGCAACCTCATCGGGCTCCTGCTGCCCGCACTTGTCCTCACCTGGCTGTGTGACGGGCGCGCAGGACTTCGGGCCCTCCGGGACCGCATCCTCATCTGGCGACGGAACCCTTGGTGGTATGTGTTCGCCGTTGTCGTGGTGCCACTGGGAGGACTCGTTCTCGCGCTCCTCCTTGCGGGCCCGCCAGGTGCGTCCGGGCCGGTCATTACGGCGGCCGTGCTGCAGGGCCTGGTGCTGCAGACAGTGCTTGGCCTCATCACCAGCAATCTCTGGGAGGAGGTGGCGTGGACGGGCTTTGTGCAGGTGCGGCTGCAGCAGCGGCACGGCGCCCTGCGTGCAGCACTCCTCACGGCGCCCCTCTTCGCGCTGCAGCATGCCGCGCTCGTGGCAGGAGGATCGTTCGCGGCAACACTCGTCCTGCTGCTGGTGCTCACCCTGCTCGCGATCCCCTTTCGGGCGGTGACAGGCTGGCTCTACAACCGCACTTCGAGCCTGCTCCTCGTGGGGCTTTTCCATGCTGTGGGGAACGCGGTGGCGGTCCGGGAGTGGCCCGGGGATGGAATGCTTCCGCTGCTCTTTCCGGGGGAGAACTTCGGACCGGTCCATCTCCTGGTGTCCGCCGTCGTCGGCGTCATCGTGATCGCCGCGACCCGGGGACGCCTGGGCGAGGGTCCACGCCGTTCGCGGAGCGCGGCGGCCGCAGGTGCACCCGCGCCGGGCCGGGCCGGCGGGCAGGATTAGGCCATGGATCCGAATCTTGTCGAGAAGATCCACGTCGTTGTCGGGGCAACCGGCGGCACCGGCCGTGCCTTGGTGCGTGAACTCCTCCGTCGGGGCAGGCGGGTCCGTGCGGTGAACCGCAGCGGCACGGCCGCCATGCCCGCCGGGGTCGAAGTAGTGGCCGGGAACGCGCTGGATGCCGGCAGCATGGTCGCCGCGTTCCGGGATGCCGGCGTCGTGTACAACGCGGTCAACCCACCCCTTCCGCGGTGGCGGGAGGACTTCCCTGCCGCCGTCGACGGCACCCTGGCCGGCGCGGAGGCCGCCGGCGCGCGTCTGGTCTTCGTCGACGACACCTGGATGTATGGCAGGGTGACCGGCCCCATGACCGAGGACCTTCCGCCGCGCCCGGTCAGCAACAAGGGGCTGCTGCGCGCCTGGCTGGCCGAGCGGGTGCTTGCCGCACACGCCCAGGGGCGGGTCGAGACGGTGATCGGCAGAGCGACCGAGCTGTATGGGCCGGCTGTCGAGTCGCTGCTGGGGCGCAATCTCTTCGGGCCCGCCGTGGGACGGGGGCCGGCGCTCTGGATCGGCAGCTTCGACGAACCACTGGCGCCGACGTTCATCGATGACTTTGCCTCTGGGCTGGTCGACCTCGCCGAGCGTGAGTCGACCCTGGGCCGCGCCTGGCTCATTCCCACTCCGCCGGCCGTGACCGCCCGGGAGTTCATCCGGATGATTTCCCTTGAGATCCAGCGCCCCCTGCCGGTCCGCAGGTTTGGACCCGGCCTCGTCCGCGCACTGGGCACGGTTTCGCCGGTGGCGCGGGAGGGAGCCGAGATGCTGTATCAATTCCAACAGCCGCACGTGGTCGACGCGTCACGGTTCCGTGCCGTCGTCGGGCCCGGCAGCGTCACGGACTATCAAACGGGGATTCGGCGGACGCTCGCCTGGTACCGCACGAACCCGCGTCGGGGCCTCCTCCCGTCCGGAAGCTGACGGAAGCAGGCCCCGATCCGCGCGCCTAGTTACTGTCGGCGTGTTCCTGCAAACGGGCAAGGATCTTGTCGAGGCGGTTGTTGCCCTCGATGACGCCGCCTTCCATTCCGTTTTCGATCATTGCGTCACGGGCCTCCATCGTCGGGTAGACGGCGTGGGCCACGGCGCGGGTCCGACCTCCCTCAAGCTCTTCGAAGGTCACGCTCTCGATGCTGACGTAGCCGGGGGCTCCGAGGAACTCGAAGGTCTGGATGATCCGCTCCGGAGGGGTTGCCGAATGGAAGACGCCGCGGAACCCATATCCCGTGCCGTCGGTGTCGCGGTGCACAAAGGACCACGATCCGCCGTCCCGCACGTCGTACTCACCCAGTTCCATGGTGAGCCGGTCCGGGCCGAGCCACTGCACCACCAGTTCGGGGTCGCTGTAGGCGCGGTACACGAGTTCGCGCGGGGCGTCATACTCGCGGACGATGTCGATGAACGGCAGGTCCGGAACTGCAGTGATCACTGTTGCGTTGCTCATGATTCCTTCTCCTTGAGTGTGTCGAGCACTGTGTCGAGGCGGCGGAACTGTCGCTCGACGGTGAGCCGGTGAGTGTCGATCCAACTGGTCAATGCCTCCAGCGCAGCCGGATCAAGGTGGCAGGGACGTCGTTGTCCCTCCCGGGTGCGGGTGATCAACCCTGACTGCTCAAGCACCTGAATGTGCTTCGAGACGGCCTGCTTGGTGATGGGGAACGGTTCAGCCAGTTCGTTGACCGTCGCAGGGCCTCGGGACAACCGGGCGATGAGGGCCCGGCGTACAGGGTCTGCGAGGGCAGCAAATGCCGAGTTGAGCTGCTCCTCTGATCCTTGCTTCATTATCTACCTGTCAGTTGATCAACCAGTTGGTTGATAATTAAAAATGTAGTCCTCCTTGCCTTTCGGGGTCAAGGAGTTTCCCCTGCTTTTTTGGCCATGGCACTCCGCCGGAGCCCTCAGGGGGCACCCTCGCACCAGCTCCAAAAGGCCGCCCCGCCTGTGGATATCCTCGGGTCCCACTGTTCCTCCACAATGGCCCTTTTCAGGCTGGATTCGAACACCAGTTCGATAGAATTGGCGCATGGCAACGGCACCGATCGAGGAGCATCCGGGCACCGGGGAACTGTTCTCCGGCCCCGGGGAGTTCCCTTCGGGCGCCGGGGAGTTCCTCTCCGGGGTGCATGCCGGGCTCACGGGATTTGCCGCCGATTTCGCCTCGCGGTTCCTGCTGCTGGGGCGCCGGGAGGCCGCCGACACCATCACCCGTATTGAGGAGCTCTCCCGGATCGTGGACCACCTGCAGGTCCTGGGCGCCCACGCCGCCGACCAGCACCAGCTGGCCGGTCCCGGGGAAGACCACCGGCCCGCTCCCGGCGGCGGGGAGTGGGCCGTTCCCGGCGGCGGGCGCCGGCCCGCTCCCGACTGCGGGCAGTGGCCTGCTTC
>NZ_CADCTE010000179.1 GCF_902805515.1 uncultured Arthrobacter sp.
CGGCATCCTGCTGCGGACCTGGCGGATCCCCGGCCGGGTCGAGACCATCTCGCTGTGGCGGGTAGCTGATCCCACCGAGCTCCATACGATCCACGCGGCGCTCCCCGTGTTCCCCTACTGCAACATCGTCGAGGTCGAGGCGCTCGCCGAGCACCCGATCGACCCGACGAGTCATGCGGCACGTGGACCGGACGGCTCGTGATCGCTCGGCGGTAGATCAACGGCGCCGCCCAGGCGAGGGCGTTTCGCCTTCGCCGGCAGTCCTTCGCTACGCTAGACTCCCTGCCACATTCTGTATGACAGATCTTTTCATCGTGCCATGGAACGTCGACGGTGAGTCGGTCCCGCACGGACAGCCGGCGTGGTGAGGACTCGGGCCGCGCACGGAGTCTCGGTCGACCGAAGGGAAGCGAACATGACCACACCGTCGAACGACGTGACGGACGGGACGACGAACGACCCGCCGAACTACCCGATCGGCTCCGTCGACAATGCACTGCGGCTGTTGCACCTCTTCAGTGAGCAGGCCACCGTCCGCATCGCCGACGCCAGTCGGGAGCTGGGGGTGGCCAGGTCCACCGCGCACCGCATGGTCCAGATGCTCCAGTACCGAGGCCTGGTCAGCCAGGACAGCGAGACACGGGCCTATCGCGCCGGACCCGAGCTGGTTCGCATGGCGCTCTCCATCGTCCAGCAGCTCGACGTCAGATCCGTCGCCGTACCCGTGATGAAACAGGTGCGCGACCAGGTCAACGAGACGGTGCACCTGTCCGAGCTTCGCGGAGACAAGGTCTTGTTCCTCAACTCGATCGAGGGGACCCGGTCGGTTCGCGTCGGGTCACGCATGGGCATGACCATGCCGGCACATTCCACGTCAGCCGGCAAGGTCCTGCTGGCCGGCCTCAGCACTCAAGAGGTCCGGGCCATCTACACCGCCTCTCGCCTCCCGAGCGCGACCGACCAGACCATCACCTCCGTGCGTGACCTGCTGGCGGAACTCGAGCTGGCGAGAATGAACGGGTACGCGTCGAACTTCGGGGAGAGCGAGGCCGGAGTCCATGCGGTCGCGGTGCCCATTCGAGACGCGAACTCCCACGTCCGAGCCGCACTCGCGATAGCCGCTCCTCCCGAGCGGCTGGCCAAGTCGCAGCTCGCGGAGATGGTCAGCGTTCTCCAGCCGGCAGCGAAGATCATCGGCGAGGCACTACCCATCTGAAGTCCTGACGGGCGCCGATCCGCCCCGACCTCGATCCTCCGAGGTCGGGGCGGTCGCGCCTACGACAGCTGGGACAGTCGCTCCCGCACATTGGCCGGCGTCCACCATGTGGCGAGACCGATGTCCTCGGCGATGACACCCGCACTGATGTACCCGCCACCACCGGTGATCGCCCCGTTGGGGTGTGTCGGTGACCCCGCCATGTAGAGCCCCTCGATCGGCGTCCGGTAGCCGAAGGCGTTGTACATCACCTGGTCGTTGCTGAGCGCGCCCATGAAGATGTCACCCTCCCGCATGTTGATCAGCTCGCGGCTGTACTCGTACGCGGTATAGGTGTACTGACCCAGCACGTTGTCCTTGGTCATGTTGGGCGCATACTCCCGCCACTTGCTCAGGATGTCGTCCGCGAGCTGATCCCGGACACCGTGGATGGCCTCGGGATCGCCGCCGATGTCGTAGGGCACCACGTGCCAGGCATACGCGGTGTGCTTCCCGGCCGGCGCCTGCTTCGGGTCGAGCATGCTGAGCGCCCCTCCGCCGAACTGGACGGCACGCGGGACCTTCTTGGCCTCGACGTCCGCGTGTGCGTCCATGAGGCTGGCGATGGTCTCCGATCCGAGGTTGTACTTGAGCGCCTTGTCGATGTTCGGATCGTGGGAGGCGCTGGCGTACCGCGGCGGCTCCTTCAGGGCGAGGTGCAGGCCGAAGAGCGTCCAGGGCGTGAGGTGGTGGGAGTCGACCTTCTCCCGATACGCGGCAGGGAGCTGGTCCAGGCCCACCATGTCGTAGAAGGTCTGCTGCACATCGACGGTGCTCGCGACGAACTGGGCGGCCCGCAGCGTCCTGCCACCCTGCAGCTCGACCCCGGTCGCCCGTCCCCCGTCGACGACGATGCGCTCCACGTGGGCCTGGTTGATGAAGGTTCCCCCAGCGGCGATGAACGTCTCCATCAACCCACGGGCGAGGTTGTAGCTGCCGCCCTCGCACAGCTCGTACCCGGTGCCCAGGTCGAAGGCGCGGATCAGGGAGCCGACAGGGCTTCGTGAGCCGAGAGTCTCGTGGAGCACGGTGCCGAAGAGGGAGAGCTTGAACAGGAAGAGAACCTTGACCCGTTCGTCGTCGAACAGCTCGTTCACGGCATCCAGCGGCTGGCGCTCAGTGAGCTCCAGGAACTCACGACCAAGGGCGCTGGCCCCCAGGATCTCCGCGCGGTCGGCTTCGGTCAGCGGCTCGGCGAAGCGTTCGGCGAGGAAGATGCGCTCGGTCAGCTCCTCGGCCTTGATGTTCCACTCGCGGAAGGTGTCGGCGTCCGTCTTGGAGAACCGGCGGATACTGGTGAGCGTCTCCTCGAGATCTCGTGAGAAGACCAGGTTGGTGCCGTCGCGGTGCGGCTGGGCGAACTCGTACTGCGGCCGGATGTAGGGCACCTTCGCGGACAGGCCGAGGTCCTTGTACCAAGGCGTGTCGGTGACGCTGAAATGGTTGATGGAGTGCAGATTGTGCTGGAACCCCGGCAGGGTGCGCTCTTCGGTCGACAGCCCGCCGCCGGGGCGCAGACGACGCTCCACGAGCGCTACCCGCAGACCTGCCTTGGCCATGTAGGAGCCGAGGATCAGACCGTGCTGGCCTGCGCCGATGATGATTCCGTCGAAGTCGTCCATCGTGCTCATCCATCCATCCTGCTGCCCGGTCACGTCTCGTCACGAGAGCGCGACGTTGATCGTCTTGATCTGGGTGAAGGAGTGAAGCTCCTCGATGCTCTCCTCGCGCCCCACTCCTGAGTCCTTCACTCCCCCGAAGGGCACTCCGGGAAAGTGCCGTGACGCGTCGTTGATCCAGATGTATCCCGCATCGAGGAGACGGCTGACGCGGTGTGCCCGTCGGATGTCGTTGGTGTAGATGCTCGCGGTCAGGCCGTACGGCGGGTCGTTGGCGATGGCAACCGCCTCAGCCTCCGTGTCATAGCGCATGACGACCAGGACGGGCCCGAACAGCTCGTGCCCGGCGATGTCCATCTCAGGTGTCACGTCGGCCAGGACGGTGGGTGCCATCCAGTGGCCGCGGTCGAACGGCGGCCCTTCCGGCAAGGGGGCGGTGACCAGCCGAGCGCCGCGCTCGATCGCGCCGGCGACCTGCCTCGCGATGCCCTGCTGGTGGCTGGACGAGACGAGGCAGCCCATCTCGGACTTCTCGTCCAGAGGGTCGCCGAGCCTGATCTCCTCGACGAGGGCCGCGACTCGGCCCACGATGTCCTCGTACATGGAGTGGTGGACGAGCAGCCGAGACGTCGAGCCACACGACTGGCCCGCGGTCCAGCGGAAGTTCATGCCGTTGATGGCGGCTCGGGCGGCTTCGTCCGGATCGACATCCGGGAAGACGATCATGGCGTTCTTGCCGCCCAGCTCCAAGGTGATGTTCTTGACCCCGCACTGGGCGGCGGTCTCCTGGATCCGCCTTCCCGTGGCCACGCTGCCGATGAAGGCGATCCGGCGCACGTCGTCGTGTCGGACCAGTGCGTTCCCCGATACTGCGCCGCGCCCGGTCACGACCGTGACGACACCCGGGGGAACGACCTCGGCGATCAGCTCGGCCAGACGCAGTCCGGACAGCGGGCACTGATCCGGCGCCTTCATCACGACGACGTTCCCGGCGAGCAGAGGCGCGGCCATCCTGGTCGCGAGGAACATGAGCGGATGGTTGTAGGCGACGATGCGCGCCACGACACCGTAGGGCTCGCGGACGGTGAAGTTCAGATGGCTGCCACTTGCCGGGATGGTCTCGCCCTTCAGCAAGGACGACCAGTCCGCGTACGTCTCGAGCATGTCCGCGGCCAGTGCTACGTCGCCCCGCATGGCTGTCACGGGATGCCCGGAGTCGAGCGACTCCAACACGGCCAGCTCGTCGATGTTGTCCCTCAGGACGGCGGCCACGGCTCGGAGGACGCCGGCTCGGGAACGTGGATCCCGGCCAGCCCACCCGGGCCACGCCTGCTTGGCCGCGCGGACCGCCGAGTCGATGTCGTCGGCCGACGCATCGGGGGCATCTGCGAGGTGCTCCCCCGTGGCGGGGCAGTCGACCGGATAGGTGGCGCCGTGCTGCGCGGTCGTCCACCGGTCCCCGATGCGCATGACCCACGACCGGTCGCGCACGGACGCCACCAGGGCGTCACGTCCGTGCGCGTGGTCGACGGCGAACCTGTCGTCGGTCTGCGCGGTCATGCGGCCGAGCAGACTCTGTCGACGTCGACGCCGCCCGCTCCCCACTGAGACATCGGTCCTCCAGGAACTCGTCCGGTCGCGGCAGCGGCCCGTCGTCGGGTGGTCCACAGCATGACGGCATCGTTCTGTTCGTGTCAACGTTGTTCTGCCTATCAGATCACAACAGCCTGCACGCCTGTTGTCACCTCGGTGAGGTGCAGTCGACTATGGAGTTCCGCCGCGCCTAACGGGCCTTCGATGCCGCATCCCGGGACGGCGCTCCCCGGAGGGGATGGCGCCGCGCCCGATATGTTCTAGCCAGACACTATTGGTTCTGCTCATCGGAACGTGACTGCGGTACGCTGCTGGACGTCGAGGAGATGAGCCGGCAGCCGGCGGACGGGAGAGCCATGACGAACCCACGTCACGACGCCATCGACGGCATGAAGGAGGCCGACGGCATGGACGAGGTCGACGTGCTGGTGGTCGGCAGTGGCGGCGGTGGCCTGGTGGCCGCTCTGGCGGCACAGGCCAGGGGGCTGCGGACGCTCGTCGTCGAGAAGTCGCAGTACTACGGCGGTTCGACCGTCCTGTCCGGCGGCTCGATCTGGATCCCCAACGCCCCCGAGATCCTCCGCCATCGGGCCGCCGAGTCTCCCGACGACCTGATCGCCTACCTCGAGGCCATCAGTGACGGAACCGTGAGTCGTGAGCGGATCCGCGCTGTCGTCGAACAAGGGCCGCGCATGCTGGCGTTCCTGGAGCGCGCCGGCCCGCACATGCGGTTCGAGTGGCGTCCGGACTACCCCGACTACCACCCGGCCGCCCCCGGTGGATCAGTCGTCGGCCGTTCCGTCGAGGCGTTGCCCTTCGACCGGAGAGAGCTGGGTGACCTCGACGCATCCATGCGCGAACCCACGCTCCGGACCCCCAGAGGGATGTGGATCCGCTCGAACGACCTGCACGCGTTCCTGGGCATCCGTCGCAGCTGGAAGGGCAAGGCCATGTTCTTGCGCCTGCTGGCCCGCATGGTGCGCGCAGCGATCACCGGTGCGCGGATCACCACACGCGGCGAGGCGCTGATCGGCAGGCTCCGGCTGACGACGCTCGACGCCGGGATCCCCCTCGTGCTCGAGACGCCACTGACGCAGTTGGTCGCCGACGACACCGGGCGGGTCGTGGGCGCGCACGTGGAGCAGCAGGGTCGGACACGGGTCGTCAAGGTCAAGCACGGAGTCATCCTCGCGTCCGGCGGGTTCGACCACGATCTTCCGATGCGCAAGCAGCATCAGCCCGTACTGACCAGCGACTGGAGCATGGGGGCACCCGAGAACACCGGCGACGGGATCCGCGCCGCGGGTGATCGCGGCGCGGGCGTGGCCCTCCTCGATGACGCGTGGTGGATGCCCGCCATTCCGTGGGGCGAAGGGAAGCTCGGCCTGCTGCTGTTCGAACGCCAGATACCGGGCCAGTTCATCGTCAACGGTGACGGCCGTCGCTACACCAACGAGGCGGGCCCCTACACGGACTTCGTGCACGACATGATCGCCGGCGAGAACGCGGGAGTCACCCACATCCCGTCGTGGCTCATCATCGACGAGCAGTCCTGGCGCACCAACATGTTCGCCGGCCACCTCCCCCTGCCGAAGATTCCCTGGGCGCCGGTTCTCACCGGCCGCACGTTGCCGACGGCCTGGACCGAGTCCGGCTCGGTCAAGAAGGCCGACAGCTGGGCTGAACTGGCCGACATGATCGGCGTGCCCGCGGACAACCTCGCCGGGACCGTCGACCGCTTCAACAGCTTCGCTCGCCAGGGCCGCGACCTCGACTTCGGCCGCGGAGACAGCGCCTACGACAACTACTACGGCGACCCCCGACTGCCGAACCCCAACCTGCGCGAGATGACTCGCGGGCCCTACTACGCCTTCAAGGTGATCCCGAGCGACCTCGGCACCAAAGGTGGGGTGCTCACCGACGAGAACGCCCAGGTCATCGACGTGCACGGTCGACCGATTCCCGGGCTCTACGCGACGGGCAACACGTCCGCGGCCGTCACGGGTCACGGTTACTCCGGCCCCGGCGGGACGATCGGACCCGCGATGACGTTCGGCTACGTCGCCGCTGAGCACATCGCTTCGCTCGCCGCCGGGACATCTCCGTCCGCCCCCTGACCCGCACACCCACTGCCCGTGGCTTGACGACACGAAAGGCCTGCGCGCGTGCATCCCGCGACATCTGAGGCACCCCGGATCGACGGGGCGACCATTCGACGCTTCCTCAACCCACGTTCGGTGGCCGTCGTCGGTGCGAGCCCGACCTCCCGGCGTCATGCCGTCCACGCACTCCTGGGCAGTGGACTCGACGTCCATCTGGTCAACCCCAGGTACGACGAGATCTTCGGCCACCCGGCCTACCCTGACCTGGCCTCGATCGGAGGCCCGATCGACGCGGTCCTCACCCTGGTGAACGCGCGCATCGCGGTCGACGCGGTCGAGCAGGCCGCCGCCGTCGGTGCCGCCGGAGTGGCCATCAACGCGGCGGGATTCGCGGAAGCGGGGCCCGAGGGCACAGCCCTCCAACAGCGCCTCGTTCGTGCCGCCACAGACCTCGCCGTGCTGGGACCCAATTGCAACGGGTTCGTCAACGCGCAGACCGGCGCCTTCCTGGCTGGAGCGCCGCAGCTACCCCTGCGAGCAGGCTCGGTCGGCTTCGTTACGCACAGTGGCGGATTCATCACGGACGTGGCGGTGGCCGCCGCGAACCGGCAGGTCGGTTTCAGCGCGCTGATCTCCACCGGCAACGAAGCGGTCACGGACATGATCGACTACCTGGACTACCTCGTCGACGACCCCACCACAGCGGCCATCTGCCTCGTCATCGAACGGATCCGACGTCCGGAGGCCTTCTTCGCGGCGGCTGAGCGCGCCCGACTGGCAGGAAAGCCGGTGGTGGCGCTCAAGCTGGGCCGCAGCAGTCGCGGCCGCGAGGTCGCGAAGTCGCACACCGGCGCGATCCTCGGTGCGAGCTGGACCTATGACGCGGCGTTCAAGCAGTTCGGGATCATCTCCGCGCATGATCTCGGTGACATGCTCGACCGGGTCATGTTCTTCGACCAGCTCCCCCGCCGGCGGTGGTCCTCGGTCCAGAAGCCCGCGATCCTCAGTGTCTCCGGTGGTGCCGCGGCCCTCGCGAGTGACATCAGCGAGGACGAGGGCCTCCACCTGCCGGAGCTCCAGTCCGTTCGCGGTGCGGTCAACGGCGTACTGCCGGACGCCTCGGTGATGAACCCGATCGACCTCACGGGCTTCGTCATGGAGAACCCGCCGGTGATGCGGTCGGTGTTCACGACCTACGCCGAGTCACCCGATGTCGACACCTTGATGGCGCTCTGGACGACCGGGATCGAGGACCGAGCATTCGCGCAGGCGTTCGTCCTCCCCTTCGCGGAGATGGCCGGCCGCACCACCAAGGTCGCCGTGCTGTCGATGATCGCCGACGGGCCTGTCAGCGCGTGGGCTGCCGACCTCATGGCTCAGCACGTCGCCATCGGCCACGGCTTGCGCGGCAGCCTGCGTGGACTCTCGAGCATGAAGCAGTTCATGGCGGCACACAGCCGCCCGGCGAGGGTGCTGGCCCCTGCACCGGAGAGGTCGTCGTTGAACCGGGACGACGTGGTGGAGGTGGGCGGTCACCACCTCCTCACGTTCAGCGCCGCGATGCAGCTGCTGGCTCGGCACGGCATCCCGGTCGCCCCCTACACCGTCGTCGGCGCCACCGACGACGTCGGCCCGCCCAGGGGTTTCGAGGCTCCGTACGTGGTGAAGCTCGCCGACTGCGCGCACCGCACGGACATCGGAGCGGTCAGGATCGGGGTCACCGATCAGGGACTCCACCAGGCCGTCCGCGACATGCGCGCCCTCGCCGCCGAGCACGGCCTGCCTGACAGGGTGGCGATCCAGCCGATGCTGTCCTCGGACGGCGAGGCCTTCCTCGGCGCCGACACCAGCGGCGACCTGGGTCCCATGGTCGTCTGCGGCCTCGGCGGGATCCACGTCGAGGCACTCGGCAAGGTCGACGGCCGGCTGGCCCCCATGACCGACCTCGAGGTCGAGGACCTGGTCGAGGACCTCGACGGCATCGGCGTCTTCACCGGAGCCCGCGGACAGGAGCCGTGGGACCGCACGGCCTTCGGTCAGGTCATCTCGGCCGCGACCGAGCTGACCCTCGCGGCACAGGACTGGATGCTGTCTCTCGACATCAACCCGCTGATGCACACCCCGGCGGGGTTCGTCGCCGTCGACGCGCTGATCTTCGCCCACCCGGACCCGTCGGACGATGATGTGGGCCATGACTGACCTCGAGGGCGTCGAGGGGCGACCGACGCCTCCTCGGCTGGTCCGCTACGAGCGAGTCGGCCGCGTCGCCGTCGTGACGCTGGACAACCCCGACAAGCTGAACGTGATCGACCACGGCCCCGACAGCATGGCCGCGCAGCTTCTGGACGCCCTGCGGACGGCCGACGATGACGATGACATCGGCTGCATCGTCCTGACCGGGCAAGGGCGTGCGTTCTCGGCCGGCGGTGGGCTCGGTGGGATGGCGCGTACCAGCCCGGCGGACTGGTACGCCTTCATCGAGGGCAATGCTGCCGAGACCCAGGCGATCCGATCCCTGCGCAAGCCCACGATCGGGGCGATCAACGGGATCTGCTACGGGTTCGGACTCATCCTCGCCACCCATCTCGACATGATCGTCGCGTCGGCCGAGGCCCGGTTCGGCCTGATCGAGACGCGCATCGGCTCCACCGGGGCACAGACGCTCCCGTACCTGGTGGGGCCGCAATGGGCGAAGTTCCTGGCGCTGAGCGGAGAGATCATCTCGGCCCAGACGGCCAGGGACATCGGTCTCGTCCTGCAGATCTTCCCGCACGACACGTTCCGGGCCAAGGTGATGGACCTGGCGAGGCGGGTGTCGGAGATGCCCGCGGAGGCGGTCGTCCTCAACAAGAGGGTCATCAACTCGGCGATGGACCTCATGGGGTGGGAGACCCAGCGCAACCTGTCGACAGCGATCAACACCGTCACCAACATGGCCTCGGTCGACGCGCGGAGCGCCGACGGGCGTCGCTTCGCGGACATCATGCGGGACGAGGGCTGGTCCGCCTACAAGGCCGCACGGGACGAGCCGTTCACGCCTCCCTGGCTCGACTGACTCGATCGGAGCTGTTCTGTTAATTAGAAAGGCTAGCCATCTTCCAGAACCCGTGAAATACTTGCTGCAGCCGCCATCGGTGGACTGAACTCGACACGAGTCGCGCTGGCGGACTGTTGACGGGAGCCCCTGATGGAGCTGGACGACGCGACTGGCGCCGGTGTCGGGACGGAGTTCGCTCGTCCTCTGGCGGGCATGGTGTCGATCGTCACGGGAGGCGGCCAAGGCATCGGGCGCGAATTCGCCTGCGCCTTCGCCCAAGCCGGCGCGAAGGTCGTTGTCGCGGACCTCAACTACGAGACGGCCGAGGGCGTCGCCAAAGAGCTTCGAGCTCTAGGACATGAAGCCACCGCCCTGACCGTCGACGTCGGCGACGAGGCCAGCGTGCGGGAGATGGTCGCGCAGACGCTGAGCATGCACGGGCGGATCGACGTCCTGCTCAACAACGCCGCCATCTTCTCGACCCTGACGATGAAGCCGTTCGACGAGATCGAGCTGGACGAGTGGCGGCGGGTGCTGGACGTCAACTTGACGGGCGTCTTCCTGTGCTGTCGCTGGGTGGGCAAGTCGATGAAGGAACGCAACTCCGGCGGTTCCATCATCAATGTCTCCTCAGCGACCGTCCTCAGTGGTCGCCCCAACTACCTCCACTACGTCGCATCGAAAGCGGGCGTCGTGGGACTGACGCGGGCACTCGCTCGCGAGCTGGGTGCAGCGGGGGTCACCGTCAACGTCCTCATGCCCGGATCGGTCGACACGGGAGTCCCCCGCGACTCGATCCGCGCCGGTCAGGCCGAGCAGATCGTCGCCGGGCAGTCGATCAAACGCCGGCTCGTCTCCGACGACATCGTCGGTGCCGCCGTGTTCCTCGCGTCTACGGGATCTCGGGCGCTGACAGGTCAGAGCATCGTCATCGACGGTGGGATGAACTTCCTGTGAGAAGCGCACGTCCCAACGTAGGGCTCACGCTCGCGGTCAACGACTCCGACCAGGTACGCGACCTGGTCAGCGGCGCTGTCCCGGTCCAGGGCGCCGACCTGACCTGCCTGCTGATGGAGGTCGAGGAGATCTTCTTCAGGTTCACCAAGTTCCGTGAGTGGGACGTCTCCGAGATGTCCTTCGGCAAGTTCTGCTCGCTCCGCGGGCGCGGCGACGACTCGCTGATCGGGATCCCCGTCTTCCTCTCCCGATCATTTCGTCACTCCGGGATGTTCGTCCGGCACGACGGGCCCGTCGACCGACCTGACCAGCTCGCGGGCAAGCGGATCGGCATCCCCGAGTGGACCGTCACGGCCACGGTCTACCAGCGGGCGCTGCTCCAGCACCAGTACGGCCTGGAGCTCGAGGACATCACGTGGGTCCAGGGCGGCATCAACGAGCCCGGGCGCGTGGAGACGCTGCCGACCGGACTGCCGGACGGCGTGACGGTCACCCCCGAACGCACCCGCTCACTCAACCAGCTGATGCTGGACGGCGACCTGGACGCCATGCTGGTCCCGCACCCACCCGCCGCCTTCGAGGACCATTCCGGAAGGATCGTGCAGCTCTTCAGCGACAGCCGCTCGACCGAGCAGGCGTTCTTCCACGAGACGGGGATCTTCCCGATCATGCACCTGGTCGTGGTCCAGGAGCGCGTCCATCGGGCTCACCCCTGGCTGGCGGCGAACCTGGTGACGGCCTTCACCGAGGCCAAGGACCGAAGCGTCCGCCGGCTGCTGAGCCCGACGGCGCCCCAGTTCCCGCTCCCCTGGGGCGCGGAACACGCTCGCGACGCCGAGCGGATCATCGGTCGCGACATGTGGCCCTACGGGCTCGAACCGAATCGGACGACCATCGCTGCCTTCCTCCGGTTCACCTTCGAGCAGGGACTCACGCCACGCGAACTCTCACCGGAAGAGCTCTTCCCCGAGTCCGTCCACTCCTCGCACGTGATCTGAGCCAGTGCGCGGCCGCGGCCGACCTCACCCCGCCGACAGGAAGCCACCATGCCAGACGCCAAGTCGATCGCCCTCGACTTCTTCGAGACCCTCCTGATCAAGAAGCAGCCGGCTGAGGCCGCGGCGCGCTTCCTCGGCCCGGAGGGGTACATCCAGCACAACCCGAAGGTGCCTACCGGGCCCGCGGACGGGTTCGTCGCATTCATCACCGCGATGTTCGCCGAGTTACCGGACTGGTCGACACAGATCAAACGGGTCATCGCCGAGGATGACTTGGTCGTGATCCACCACCATGTGCGCTCGACACCCGACGATCTCGGTCAGGCTGTCGTCGACATCTTCCGCGTCCGCGACGGCAAGCTGGTCGAGCACTGGGACGTGATCCAGCCGGTCCCTGCCGATGCGGCGAACGACAACACCATGTTCTGACGGCGACGTCCTGACGGCGACCTGCTCAGCTGCCGCCAGGGGCCTCCCTCGCGCGCTCTCCGCCGCCCGGATGGTCAGCGGTGACCCGTGAGAGAAGTGGATCCCCCCACAACGCCCTCGGCCTCGATGACCTGGCGGCAGCCCGCGCCGGTTCGGAGTCAGCGAGCGCGCACCGCTCCTGCGTCTGGACCTGCTGGTTCCCCGCCGAGATACCCGCTCACCAGCGCGTCCTGGTCGAGGTCCTGCGGCGAGCCGCTGAAGGAGATCTCGCCCTTGTCCATCAGATTGACCTGGTCGGCGATGCTCAGCGCGCGACTCACGTACTGCTCGACCAGCAGAAGCGTCACCCCACTGGCCGCGAGGCGACGGAGAGCCGTGAAGATCTCGTCCACGACCCGCGGCGCCAGACCCATCGAGACCTCGTCCAGAAGAACGATCCGAGGTTGGGCCACCCAGGCTCGTGACAGCGCAAGCATCTGCTGCTGCCCACCGGACATGCTGCCGGCCAGCTGGTCCATGCGGTGTCCCAGGTCAGGGAACGCCTCGATCGCTCGATCGAGTCCGTCCTTGTCCCTGCACCAGGTCGGCCGCTGCATGCGGAGGTTCTCGGCCACCGTGAGACCAGGGAAGACGCCGCGGCCCTCGGGGATGAGACAGATGCCGCGCGCGGCTCGCTCATGCGGCGCAGTCCTACCGACGCTCGAGCCGAACATGGAGACCACGCCGGCGCTCTGACGCAGCAGCCCAGCTGCAGTCCTCAGCAGGGTCGTCTTGCCCGCACCGTTGGGACCGAGAAGGGCGACGACCGACCCTGTCGGGATGACGAGGTCGACGTCGCGCAGCACGGCGGTGTCGCCATATCCGCTGAAGACCCCGGAGAGCTCGAGCGCGACGCCGGATTCCTCCACTGCTGCGGGCTTCGGTGCCATCCGACCTAGCGGGTCATGCATCCTGGTCATGAGCTTGCCTTCTCCATCCGGGCATCCATCTGGCCCTCGACGTCCTCGTCGCCGAGGTATGCCGACCGCACGATCGGCGCGGACATGACCGCCCCGGGTGTCCCCTCGAAGATCTGCTTGCCGAAATCCAGGACGTAGATGTAGTCGCACACCTGGGTGACCAGCGACATGTCGTGCTCGACGAGGAGGATGCCGACGCCGCGTCGCTCGACCACGGTTCGCAGAATCCGTCCGAAGTTCTCCGTCTCCACCCGGTCCAGGCCCGACGACGGTTCGTCGAGGAGGAGCAGCTGGAAGGGGCCGGCGAGGCACCGCGCCAGCTCGACGAGCCGCCGCTGACCTGTCGACAGGGAGCCGACCACTCGATCAGCGAGCTCGTCGAGCCCGCACAACGTGATCGCTTCGTCCACGGACCGCTGCACGAGATCGCGTTGCTTCCGACCGCCGAGCACATGGCTCAGGGGGTTCCAGCTGGCGTAGGAACCTTCCCGTCCGAGTTCGACGTTCTGCCGGACGGTCAACGAGTCGAACAGCTCCATGATCTGGAAGGTTCGGCCCAGCCCCCGACGGGACCGGGCGGCGGCCCCCGCGCTGGAGAGGTTGTTGCCCGACAGCACCACGCTGCCCTTCGACGCCCGGTTCAACCCCGAGATCACGTTGAACGTGCTGGTCTTCCCCGCCCCGTTGGGTCCGATGAGACCCGTGATCTTGCCGGTCGGAACGGTGAGGTCGACACCGTCCACCGCGACGATCCCCCCGTACCGCACCGTCAGCTCGCGCACCTCCAGCGTCGTGGCGTCCACCGGGTACTCCGACGGCCCTGTCGGCTCGACCGCGGATCGGTCTTCCTCGCGGGACGGCACCTGCACGGCAGGATCGGGACGACGGGGCCGGCGGGCGATCTGGTCGATGCGCCGGGCCAGACCAGGAGAAGTACCTCGCTTGCTCTCCGGGATCATGGCGAACACCACCGCGAACACGCCGAAGAAGATCTCCAGGTAGTAGCCGGTCTCGGTGCTGGGGAAGTAGGAGGGGACCAGCGCCCAGCCCGCTCCGCCGATCAGTGCGTACCAGGGGATACCGCCTGGCTGGATCACCAGGATCGCCAGGAGCGTCAAGGACAGCAGCGGAGGATAGGAGCTGCCCGACACGAAGCCTTGGGCCACGCCTCCCAGGGCGCCGGCGATGGCTGCGAGGAACGCCGAGATGCAGAACACCAGGACGCGCGTGACATTGACCGAGGTCCCACAGGTGGCCAGTCCGCGCGGGCTGTCGCCCAGCGCACGGAGCAAGCGGCCGAGCCTTCCGCGGTGCAGGGCGACCAGCCCGAGAGTGACCACCACCGTGATGGTCAGGACCACGTAGTAGTACGCCGTGTCGCCGGCGATCCCGACGCCTGGCAGATCGGGCCTCGGCATGATGAGACCGAGCCCGCTGAAGCCGAACATGTACGGCTGCGTGTAGAACATGAACGCCAGGACGATGCCGAACCCGAGCGTGGCCAGGGCCAGATAGAGACCGGTCAGGCGAATGGCAGGGATCGCCAGGAGCGCGCCGATCGGAATCGTCACGAGCCCACAGGCCGCGAGGGCGAAGAACCACGGCATCCCGGCATCGGCGGTGAAGTGCCCGAAGGCTGCCGCACCGACCGCCATGAAGGCGACGTGGCACAACGAGACCTGCCCCGAGGTGCGCACCAGGAGTCCGAGGGACAAGAACAAGATGACCCAGGTGAGGAACATCGTCCAGTCAGTCAGCCGGTAGTCGGCGAAGGCCGGCACGAAGCACAGTGCGACGAGTGCCAGCAGACCCCCGCCGACCTGGATCGAGGACGGCGTCTCCCAGTTCGAGCGCTGCAGAGGCCGGAGGGTCGACGGGGCGCCCTGCCTGGACCGGCGCGCGAACAGGAGCACAGCGAACAGGATGAGGAACGGCAGGGCGGCCGGGATGTTGGCCAGGAGACCTGTCGTGAAGTACTTCGCGGCGAGTGCTGCCGCCACACCGATGACGAGCCCGCCGACGTAGGTCATCGGCAGACTCGAGAACCGTCCGATGGCGGCGGCGCCGAACGCGTACACGACCAGCAGGGTGAGCGCCGTGGAATCCAGCTGCAGCAACGGGGCGAAGAAGAGCCCGGCCACCGCGGCGAAGCACGACCCGATGACCCAGGCGTAGCGGCGGACGGCCGTGGGTGACGTTCCGGACAGGTCCAGCAGGTCCGGGTCGTCGACGACCGCGCGCATCGCGACGCCCATGCGCGCGTAGCGGAAGTACAGGAACAGGGCCGTCGTGGAACCCAGCCCGAACAGCACGATGATGATGTTGCTCAACGTGACGAGCGTGTCCCCGAGATAGAAGCTCTGGTCGGGGAGGAACTGCGGCACCGTCCTGGTGGACTCCTCGCCGTACAGCAGGTTGATGGTCGCCTGGACCGCGACCAGGATTCCGACCGTCGCGACGACGCGGATGACCAGACCGGAGAAGGCGACGGCCTTGGCCACACGCTCCATGCCCAGGCCCATGAGCGGGCCGACCACGAACACGCACACGAACGCAGCCAGCGGCCACGGCCATCCCAGCTGCACGTTCAGGGAGTAGAAGAGGAACGCCGAGACCGTCGCGAAGGCGCCGTAGGCGAAGTTGAAGATGCCGGAGGTCTTGTAGGTGAGAACGAGCCCCACACCTGCGATGGAGTACACCGAGCCGGTCGTGAGGCCCGCGATGATGAAGGGAAGCACGCTCAGGTCCTCGTCTCGTGGGCCGCGGAGGCGTGAGCGCGGACGGTCCGGGAGGACCGGATCACACCATCGGGGAGCTCTCCGACCGCGCACTCGATGACTGACCGCATGCTCTTCTCCTGCCAGGGCGCGAGAACGACATTCTGTATTACAGAACCATCTTCTCTGTGACGGATATCATTGTCAAGCGCCACTAGGCGACGGGCTGGACCACCTCCACCCAGTTCCCCTCTGGGTCGGGCACGAAGAAGAGAAGCCCGGACGGCGACTCCCGAAGTGGCTCGAGGCCCGCCCATCGGTCCTCGTCGAGTCGCTCATGCACCGCCGTCGCGTCGGCCACGACGACCGTGAGGTACCGGAGCCCCAGAGCCTCGCGGTGCCTGCCCGCGTGCGGAGGGACCGTGGGCGGAGGCTCGGGGCGATTGAGCTTCACCCGGCTGGATCCGGCGCCCAGCTCGACGATCCGCGTCCCGCTTGCGAAGCTCCGGTCATCCACCGGTCGAAGCCCGAGCGCCTGACAGTAGAAGGCGATCATGCGATCGAGCTCGTTGACGATGATTCCCGCTTCGAGACGCGAAGGAACGGCGGCAGTCACGATGGGGCACCCCTCCTGGCCCGGGGCCGGCCATGACGGAGCGCACGCTCCAGCCCGCCCGTGATTCTGCTCGGCAGATTAACATCTCCTGCAGCGGAACACGCGAACGTGGATGGCGGCTCAGCGCCGGACCGGAGACCTCTAGAAGGGCACTCATCACATGGACCTGCAACTAGCCGGCAAGACTGCCGTCGTCTCGGGCGGCAGCAAGGGAATCGGCCGCGAGATCGTCACGCAGCTGGCGAGCGAGGGCGCCAACGTCATCGCAGCGGCCCGCGGGTCGGATGCCCTCGACGAGCTCGTCCGTGACTGCGCGACGTTGTCGGGGCGCGTCCTCCCGTTCACTGCCGACATGACCCAGGAGAGCGAGATCCAGCGAGCCGTCGACCTCGCGACGACGACCTGGGGCACCGTGGACATCGCGGTGTCCAACGTGTATCCCCAGAGCACTCAGGGATTCGAGTCGGCCACCGACGCACAGTTCCTGGAGGAGTTCCGGACCATGGTCATGAGCGTGGTCCACCTGACCAGGTCCGTCCTGCCCCACATGCGCGCCCAAGGAGGCGGACGGCTGATCAACATCGGGTCGGTCACGATGAAGGGGCCCACCTACGGGTTCCCCGCGATCCTGTCGCACGTCACGCGCCCGGCCGTCGTCGGTCTGAACAAGTCGCTCGCCAACGAGCTGGGCGAGTCCGGCATCACCGTGAACAACATCGCGGTCGGGTCCATCAAGACCGAGCGGGCTCGTGACGCGTTCCAGGAGCGCACCGGCCAGGACGCCGCCTCGTTCGACCAACTGGAACGTGCGCGCGTCGCTGAGCTGTCCATTCCGCTGCGCAGGATGGGCACACCGTCGGAGGTGGCAAGCCTCGCCGTGTTCCTGGCGTCCGAGCGCGGCGGCTACATCACCGGCCAGACCATCGCTGTCGATGGTGGACGCACGGGCGGCCTGTATTAGTGCCTCCGACCATGAGCGCCTCCGACCGCTGAGCCGTGGCGGGGCTGAGCCGTGGCGGGCTGAGCCGTGGCGGGCTGAGCCGGTGGGTCGTCGTTGGCCGGCACGCTGGACGGAGCAGCGTCGGCGCGGCCAACGATCTCCGGCCGTAGTGCCAGGCGGATCCGCACCCGCGAGAAGGGCTGCCTCGTCCGGAGGAACGAGGCAGCCCGACCCGTCAGAACCCGACCCGTCAGAACTCGATGACACCCTTCACGATCTGTCCGTTGAGCAGATCGTCGAACGCCTCGTTCACTGACTCCAGCGGGTAGCGCTTGGTGATCATCTCGTCCAGCTTGAGCTGACCCTTCTCGTACATCCTGAGGTTCCGTGGCATGTCCAGCGTGGGGTTGCCACCGCCGTAGGAACAGCCCACGATCTCCTTCTCCCAGAAGGTGACCTCCAGGCCCGAGACCGCGATCGAGGTGAACTTCGGGTGCGTCACTCCGACGATGACGAGCTTTCCGCCCTTGCCGAGGGTCGCGAACGCCGCCCCCGTGAGCTCAGGGGTGACGTAGTCCACGCACAGCAGGGCAACGTCCACTCCTTGCCAGTTCGTGTACTCCATCACCTTCTCGGCGGCTTCGTCGCGGTTCGGGTTCGGAGAGCGGTCGACGTTGGGGTTGAACGTCGCCGTCGCCCCGAACGAACGCGCCACCTCGAGCTTGAAGTCATTCGTGTCGACGGCGATGACCTCGGCCGCGCCGGCCAGCGCAGCCCCTTGCACGGCTGAGAGCCCGACACCGCCGCACCCCCACACGACGACCGAGTCGCCGACACCGACCCCGGCCTTGTCGACTGCCGCCCCGAACCCCGTGGTGACCGCACAACCGACCATGCTTGCCACGTCCAACGGCAGGTGCTCCGGGATCTTGACCGCCGCCTGGCTGTTGACCACCACGTACTCGGCGAAGGACCCGACCAGCGACCATTGCCCGGCCGCTTGCTGCTGCGAGTTGGTGTAGCGGAACTCGCCGTCGGGGTGTCGCCCGCCCATGACGATGGCGGACATGTCGCACAGCGTCGGTCGCCCCCTCCGGCAGTATCGGCAATGACCACACGCCGGGAGGATCGAGATCACCACGTGGTCGCCCGGCTGCACGTGACCGACGCGACTTCCTACGTCTTCGACCACGCCGGCCCCCTCATGCCCTCCGATCATGGGGAGCATCGCGGGCGGAAGGTCACCCGTCAGCGGGTGGAGGTCCGTGTGGCAGACCCCGCTGTAGGGCAGGTGGACCAGGACGTCGTCCGGGCCCAGTGGTGCGATCTCCAGCTCTTCGATCTTCCAGAATTGCTTGCCGAGGTCCCACTGCTGGTTGGTCTCGTAGACCAGCGCTGCGCGTGTCTTCATCGCTTCCTCATCTCCTCCGACGGGGCCAGGCCCGTCAGCTCGCCTGCTTGACGGCTGCTTCGACGATGTCGCTGGGCACGCACGTCGTCTCGAGACCGTTGGGAGCGGTCCACTTCTGGTCCTGGATGCTTGCGACGAAGTAGCAGTTGATGCGCGTCGGCTCGCCCTCGGTGAAGTTCAGCTCGGGGGCCAGGCCGCCGAGGGTCTCGTCCTCCATCGCGTAGAGACTCTCCCTGAGCGCCTCGCCGGTGACCTCGTCAGCCGTGACGCCCTCGAGCGCCTTCTCGAACAGCTTCACCGCGCTGTAGGCCTGTGCGCCGTACCCGCCCACATCGCCCAAGGAGTGCTTCTGGAGCAGTTCTCCGTAACTCTTGGTGGCCTCGTTCGAGCGGTCGAAGAACGGGAAGTTGAGCTCGACACTGACGGTGCCCTGAGCGCCCTCATGAGGTAGCCAGCTGGAGTCGGCGATGCCGGCTGTGGTCACCATCGTGGCTTCGAGCCCCTGCTTGTGACATTCATCGGAGATGCGGATGGCCACGTCGGTGCTCTGGGCGATGCTGTACGTCTGGACGCCGGCATCCTTCAGCGCCTGGCATGCCGCGGTGTAGTTCGGAGCCGAGGCCGACACTCCTTGAGAGACGGCCACCTCCATGTCGAGGTCCTCGGCGAATCCCTTGAAGAGTCCATCCGCGACCTTGCATGCCGGCGCTTCCACGCAGTAGAGGAACCCGAACTTGTCGCCGCTCTTCTTCGCCTCGGCGAGCTCCCCGTACGTCCGAGCGAAGACCCCGGTCCCCGAGGGGTAGAAGTTCGCGTCGGTGGAGAAGGCGTTGCTGAACGGCAGTCCGCTGCCGATCACGGGAACGTCTGCCTGTGCCGCGATCGGTGCCCACGCGCTGTCGACCAGGCTGGTGGCGGCGACGATCGCCACGACCTTCTCCTTCTGCACCAGCTCCTTCGCAGCCGTCACGGCCTTCGCCGGGTCAGCGCCGTCGTCCTTGACCACGAGGCGGATCTTGCGGCCGTTGACACCGCCCGCCTCGTTGACGTCTTCGGCCCACGCCTTGACGACGTCCTGAGCCGGGTTCAGAGGTGCCCCGAAGCCCGAGTACGAGCCGATGTTCCCGATCACCAACTCACCGTCGGCGCTGCCGGAGTCGGACCCTCCACAACCTCCCAGGACGCCCACCATCGCTGCCGCCACCACCACAGCCGCGGAACGGATCCCTCGTCGACCAAACATGTTGTACCCCTCGGCGCAGAATGACGGTCCCCAGAACAGAACAGCCGTACAGTGACAGCGCTCACAGTCGCTGTCAATAGACCCGAGGGCCCGAGGCGGGCAGCGTCCGTCTTCGGCGCCAGTCCGCGGCCCAACGCGGAAGGGGCTCCCGGCAGGTGCCGGGAGCCCCTTCCGCGCACCCCTCGGGGAATGGCGGCCGTACGGGTGATGCCCTGGAGAGTTGTCGACGGATGTCCGCGACCGGTGGCCCGGGTCCGCCCGTGGTCGATCCCGTTGCCGGCCAGCGGCGCGCGTCAGTGGCGGTACCGGTATCGGGAGCCGCTGCCGGCCAGGGAGCCGCTCGACGGCGATCGCGTGGGCGCGGAACCCCTGAGCGCGGTGGGCCGCGCCGCGGCGGGCGACCCGGTGAGGAGACCTCCGGCGTGGTGAGTCGTGAACACCCACTACGTCCGGAGGTCTCCTCCTGCGATCAACCCGCCAGGCTGTTCCCCAGGTCCATGGGCACGAGCTAGGACAACGTGATGAGCGGCTCGCCGTCGAGGAACACCGACTTGGTGTGGAAGTAGCCGTCCAGGCCCTCCGGGCCGAGCTCGCGACCGTACCCGGACTGCTTGAACCCGCCGAAGGGCACCGTGATGTCGATCGTGATGCCGTTGTTGATCGACACCGTTCCGGCGTCGAGGCGGCGGGCGACCGAGAGGGCGTGATCGACGTCGGCACTGAACACCGCCCCGTTCAGGCCGTACTCGGTGTCGTTCGCCAGGGCGATGGCCTCCTCCTCGGTCTCATAGGTGAGGACGGTCAACACCGGCCCGAAGATCTCCTCCTGAGCCACTCGGGCGGAGGACTTCACCCCGGTGATGATGGTCGGCGAGACGTAGTAGCCCTCGTCCAGCCCCGGCGCCTTGCCGCCGCCGACAGCGAACGAACCACCCTCCTGCTCGGCCGACTTCAGGAACTCGAGCACGCGCTCGTAGTGACGTTGCGTGATCATCGGACCCACCTGCGTGTCAGCCGCGTTGGGATCGCCCACCTTCAGCGTCCCGAACGCCTCAGCGAGCGCGCCGACGATCTCGTCGTGCCGAGCGGCCGGCACGATGAGCCGGCTGGGGACCGTGCACATCGCCCCGTTGTTGTTCGTCACGCCCGGGACCATGGTGTAGACGAGCCGGTCGAGCGGGGCGTCGTCGAGGACGACCGCCGCCGACTTGCCGCCCAGCTCCAGGGTCAGCTGCTTCAACGTGGGAGCTGCCCCCGCCGCGATGGATCGGCCCACAGCGGTGCTGCCCGTGAAGCTGACCTTGTCGACGCCCGGGTGACTCACCAGGTGCGCGCTGGCCTCGGGCAGCGCAGGGACGATGTTGAGGACGCCCTCGGGAATGCCGGCCCGAACGGCAGCGTCCCCGAGGTAGCCCGCACTCAACGGAGTGTCCTCGGAAGGCTTCATGACCACCGTGCAGCCGGCCAGCATCGCCTGCGGGAGCTTGAAGGCAGCGAGTCCGAGCGGGGAGTTCCAGGGAATGATCGCCGCGACGACGCCGACCGGCACCTTCTCGATGGACGCCGTGGCCGTGAAGCCCTTGCGCTCCTCGACCAGCGGGAAGTCCGCAGCAAGGCTCGTGTAGTAGCGAGTGATCCCCTGCATGGTGTTGGCCCCGCCCTGGCTCTGCCCGACAGGGATGCCGGTCTCCTGGACCAGGAGACGGGTCACCGCCTCGACGTCCTTGTCCAGCTCGTCCGTCCAGCGGTTCAGGATCTCTGCGCGCTCCTGCATCGTCATCCTCGGCCACGGGCCGTGGTCGAAGGCAGCTCGAGCGGCAGCGACCGCCTTGTCGACGTCGGCGACCGACGCCACGGCGGCGCGCCCGAACACCTTCTCGGTCGCCGGGTCCACCACCTCGACGTACTCGCCGGTCGAGTTGGGGACGAACTCGTTGTTGATGAACAGCTCGCGCTCCGTTGCGGGCGCAGCCGTGGTCGCGTTGTCGATGCTCACTTGCCGTCCTTCTCTCTGTGGTCGTTCACCGAGTCGGCCCGCCAACCGGACCGGAGATCTGAAGCACGTCCGGCGACCAGGCTACCACTCAGCGCGGAACGACGATCCGCTTTGCAGAACGCTAGATCTGGAGCGGCTCTGCATTCGACAGAGATTCCCGGTGCGCCCGTGTCCGTGCCAGTACCTCCGGGCGGCTCTTCGCCCAGGCGGTCGTCCCGCCGGCCGAGAAGATCTCCTGGATCAGCTCCGGGACAGGGGTGAGCCTCGCCGTCACGCCCGTCGTCATGTTGCTCGCGAGGGCTGCGTCCAGGTCCAGCTCGAGCTGGTGGCCGGACTCGACCAGAGGCATCAGCTCAGGGAACGTCCACACCTTGAGGCCGAGGTCGGTCGCCGACCGGAAGAACATGCCGTTGACGTTCGTCGCCAGCACGGCGCTGAGCCCGACCTCGCGACAGCTCATGACTGCGGCACCGAAGTAGTGGGCGTGACCCGAACCCACAGTTCCGTCCACCACGAGGAAGTCCCCCGGAGCGACGTCCGCCGCGAACTGCGGATACGCGTCCTCGAGCAGATGCTCAGCGCACTCGGCCCAGTTCCGCTTCATCCCCAGCTTGTCGAAACGCGCCGGGAACAGATCCGTGGCAGTCACGTCGCGCTCCAGCTTCCACACACGCCCGTTCAGCTTCACCTCACGCCCACCTTTCCCTCCAGGTACGGGGCCGGGTCGGTGATGGCGCCCCCGATGGCCGAGGCGGCGACCACTGCCGCGCTGCCGAGGTAGATCTGGCTGCCGACCCCACCCATCCGCCCGGACAGGTTCTCGACAGACGTGGAGATGCACACCTCGTCGTCCTGCAGCTGGATGGGCGATCGGTTGCCGTGGTAGCAGCCTCCGCAACCGGGCTCGCTCACGACGGCGCCCGCCGCCCGGAAGACGTCGAGGATCCCCGTCCGCTCGGCGGCGCGCATGACCGAGGCGGAGATCGGGGTCACCGCCATCCTGACGTCGGAGTGGATCACGTGACCCTCCAGCACCTCGGCCGCGAGCTTGAGGTCCTCGAGGCGGCCACTCGAGCAGGAACCGATGTTCGCCGCGTGGACCTTGGTGCCCGCCACCTCACTGACCGGCCTGATGAGGTCGATCTCATGAGGCCCGGAGACCAGGCACTCGAACGTGGACAGGTCGTAGTCGATCGTGCGGTAGTACGGGGCGTCCTCATCGGGCTCGACCGTGACGAACGGCGCGCGGGCGCGCGGTCGGAGGTAGTCGAGGAGTCGCTGGTCGCCGGGGAACACGACGGTCTGCGCGCCGATCTGGATCGCCCCATTGGCGATCCCCATGCGGACGTCGATGGGCAGGGAGGCCACCCCCGGACCGGCGAACTCGAGCACCCGTCCGTCGACGAAGCCACCCATGTCCCTGATGAGCCGGTAGGCGACGTCCTTGCCCAGCACGCCGGCCGGCAACGCACCTGTCAGGTTGACGCGAATGCACTCGGGAACGACGATCCACCACTTCCCGGTCAGCGCGACCGCTGTGGTCCCCGAGGAGAGTGCCGGCATGCTGAAGCAGTTCATCGCACCCATGGTCGCGCTCTGGGTGTCGGCGCCGATCGACACCGTGCCCGGCAGGATCCAGCCCTCCTCGACCGGCACCTGGTGGGACAGGCCGTTGCGGTCGAGGTCGTAGATCTGGTCGCGCGGGATGCCCTGGTCCTCGCTGAACCTGTGGATCTTGGGATGCTCCCGTACCGCACCGGACGGCATCCAGTCGGCGAAGAAGTGGTCGAAGCAGAAGACGATGCGGCTCGGGTCCCACACGCGCAGACCCTCGTCCACGAAGACGTCGATGAACCGCTCCGCGTCCGGCACCGTGAGTACATCCACGTCTGCCAGCAGGACGTCCCCTGCCGCCACGACATCCTTTCCGGCGGCCCTCGCCAATATCTTGGCGGTCATCGTGCTTCCCATGGCTGACTTCCTTTCGGGTGCACGCGCGGATCGAATTCGAATCGGCGTCTCAGCTCCAGGTCGGCCTCGAGGCCCAGCATTCTGAGGAGGCCGAGGCCTACCGCCTGCTCCTCGTCCGGCTGGCTCGCGAAGTACTCGGTGGCCGTCCCGTCCGCCCGCGCCTCGCGCAGCGAGGCCATCATGGCGATGGCGGCGGCCCGGAAGCTCAGCGTGGGCAGG
>NZ_CADCTE010000180.1 GCF_902805515.1 uncultured Arthrobacter sp.
GGCGTCGATGTCGGCGTCGCTGAGGTAGTTGACATGGTCGACGCTCGCGGCGCCGAACTCCACGGCGAGCGCGGTTCCCTCCCCCGGGCCGAGCTGGTTGCCGTGGACCCGCAGCCCCAGCCCGGCGTCCCGGCAGGCCGTGAGCACGGCCCGGCTCTGCTCGGCGGTGAAGGCGCCCCGCTCGCAGAAGACGTCGGCCCACTGGACGTAGGGGCGGACGGCGTCGAGCATGGGACCGCAGACGAGCCCGGTGTACGCATCGGCGTCGACGCCGGCCGGCACGAGATGCGCGCCGAGGTAGGTCACCTCGTCGACGACGCCCGCGGCGATCCGCGCGCTGCGGGCCTCGTGTTCGACGTCGAGCCCGTAGCCGGTCTTCGTTTCGAGGTAGGTGGTGCCGCCGGAGGCCGCCTCGGCTGCCCGGCCCAGCAGCAGCCGGGTCAGCTCGTAGTCCCCCGCGGCCCGCGTGGCCTCGGTGGTGACCGCGATGCCGCCGGCCCGGTACTCGGCCCCGGCCATCCGGGCTTCGAATTCGGCCGTGCGGTCGCCGGCGAAGACGAGGTGGGTATGGCTGTCGACCCAGCCGGGCAGTCCCGCCCGGCCTTCGGCATCGTGCACGGTATCCGCTGCCGGGGCGGCCGCGGCCGGGCCGATCCAGCTGATCCGCTCCCCCTCGAGGACGACGGCGGCGTCGGTGAGGACCCGCTGGTCGGCATCGGAGGTTGAAAGTTCGCCGATATTGGTGATGAGGGTCGAGCTCACTGGATTCCTCCTGCGTTCATGCTGCGGTCGGTGCTGTGGCCGGCGCCGATGCGGCCGCCGCCCATCCTCCCGAGGACGGCCGCCAGCAGGTCTGCGGGGTCGCCCAGGCGCAGGTGCCGCCCGCGGTGGGCGGCGGGGACCCCGCCGATGACGACGTCGGTGACGTCCTGCGCCGTGGCCGAGTACACGAGCTGCTCCGGGTCGCTGCCGACGGTGCGCACCGAGCGGGGGTCGATGGCCACGAGGTCGCACACGGCACCCGGCTCGAGCCCGGCCGGCGGGCGGCCCTGCGCCCGGAGCCCGCCCCCGGTTCCGGCGGCGAGCAGCCGGGCCGGGGTGAACTGCGGGCGGCCTCCCGTCGCGAGGCGTTCACCGTGCTCGAGGGCCCGCATTTCGATCCACGGGTCGATGACGGCGTGCTGGTCGGTGCCCAGGGCGATCCGGGCGCCGGCGCGCTCCAGCCCGCCGGCGGGGCCGATCCCGTCGGCCAGGTCGGCCTCGGTGGTGGGGCACATCACCACCGTGGCTTCGGCGCCGCCGAGCAGGTCGATGTCGGCGGCCGTGAGGTGGGTGGCGTGCACCGCCGAGAGCCGGGAGGTCAGCAATCCGGTGGAGGAGAGCAGGCCGGTGGGGGTGAGCCCGGTGGCCGCGAGGCAGGCCTCGTTCTCGGCGGGCTGTTCGGAGAGGTGGATGTGGACCGGGACCTCCGGCGGAAGGGCCCCGGCGATCTCCGTGAGCGCCTCCGGCGGGACGGCCCGTACCGAGTGCAGGGCCGCGCCGACCGTGACGGCCGACGCCGGAAAGCGTTCGGCCACCACCTCCCGGAGCGAGGTGAAACGGCGCAGCCAGTCTCCGGCGGACGCGTCGGCGAACCGGAGCTGATCCGGCCCGGGCGGAGCGCCGAAGCCCGCGCTGAGGTAGCAGGTGTCGAGAAGGGTCAGCCGGATCCCGGCGCGGACCGCCGCCCGGGCCAGTGCCAGTTCCATGGCGTGGGGCCCGTCGGCGCTTCCGGCCGCGTCGGAACCCGCCGGGGCCGCCGCCGCGGAATCAAACACCATCGAATCCGGCACCGTCGAATCAAACACCGTCGAATCCGGCGTCGTCCCGGCTCCGTAGGGCGAGCCGTCGGGCCGGTGGTGCACATAGTGGAATTCGGCGACGCTGCTCCAGCCGGTGACTACCATTTCGGCGAAGACGGCGGTGGCCAGCTCCTCGTACAGCTCCGGGGTCAGCTGCCGCGCCGCAGCGTACATCGATTCGCGCCAGGTCCAGAAGCTGCCCGGGGCACCGTTATGGGTGCGGCCGCGCAGCACCCGGTGGAAGGCGTGGGAGTGGGCGTTGGCGGCGGCCGGGAAGACGACGCCGGGAAGCAGCGTGTCCCCGGCCTGCGCGGCAACCCCCGCCTCGAGGGAGACCACCGTCCCGTCTCCGGCGGGCACCACCCGGACGCCCTCGACGACGCCGCGGTCCCCCAGCCAGGCCGCCGCGCACCAGAGAGGCACCGGAGCCGACGTTCCGGTGCCGGGACCGTCGGTCCCGCCGCCGCTCACAGCAGGTCCTCGAGTACGTCGGCGAGCGCGGCGGCGCCGGCGTCGGCGTCCTCGCGTTCCACATACTCCTCCGGGGAGTGGCTGACCCCGGTGGGGTTCCGCACGTACAGCATGGCCGAGGGCACGACGCCGGCGAGCACCGCGGCGTCGTGGCCGGCGCCGGTGGGCAGGGACGGCGCCCCGCCGAGCGAGTTGCCGAGCCCCCGCTGCAGGGCGGGGTCGAAGGCCACGGTGCCGCTGAGGGATTCCTCGGTGAGGGTGACCGAACAGCCCTCGAAGGCTGCGGCCTTCTGCGCCTTGCCGTGGATGGTTTCGACCAGGGCGGCGGTGACGGCGTCGTCGGGATGGCGCACGTCGAGCCAGAGGTCCACCCGGGAGGCGATCACATTGGTGCCGCCGGGCACCGGGGTCAGGCGGCCCACGGTGGCGCGGGCGCCGTCCTGGCGGCGGGCGGCTTCGCGCACCGCAAGCACGATCTGCGCCGCGGCGACCATCGGATCGGCTCGGTCGGCCATTCGAGTGGTGCCGGCATGGTTGCCCTGCCCCCGCACCGACAGCCGCCACCGCCCGTGGCCGAGGACGAAGGAGCCCACGGCGACGGCGGAGCCCAGGTCGATCAGTCCGCGCCCCTGCTCGACGTGGAGTTCGATGAAGTCGCCGATGTTTCCCAGCGCCTCCTCGTCGCGCCCCAGCCCGGCCGGGTCGAGGCCCGCCGCGCGGGAGGCCTCGGCGAACGTGGTGCCGTCGGCGTCGGTGAGGTTGCGGGCCCGGTCGGCGTCGATCGTGCCGGTGAGCAGGCGCGAGCCCAGGCACGCCACCCCGAAGCGGGAGCCCTCCTCCTCGGGGAAAACCGCGACCGCGAGGGAGCGGTTCGGCTGCACGCCGCGCCCGCGCAGGAGATCGACGGCGGCCAGGGCCGAGGCGACCCCGAGGGGCCCGTCGAAGGCTCCGCCGCCCGGCACGGAGTCGAGGTGGCTGCCGGTGACCAGGGCTCCCCTCCGCCCCGTCCCCGGGACGTCCCACCAGGCCCACAGGATGCCGTTGCGGTCGGTCTCGACGGCCAGCCCGCGCCGGCCGGCCTCGGCCGCGAACCACTCACGCAGTTCGCTCTCCGCGGCGGAGTACACCGGGCGGGAGTACCCGCCGCGGCGGGCGTCGCGGCCGACGCCGTCGATCGAGTCGAGAAGGGTTGAGACGGATTGCATGTTGCCTCCGGGCAGAACGGCTGCGGGCGGTACAGGTGGCGGCACCGGCGGGTGCGGTGCGGGGGTGCAGTGCGGTGGGTGCAGTGCGGTGGGTGCAGTGCGGGCGGTGCGGGCGGGGGCTGGGGCGGAACGCGGCGTGCCGCGGGTGGGCCCCAGCCGTTACTCCTGCATGGGGATGCGCACGCCACGCTCGGCGGCGACCTCGGCGGCCCGGGGGTAGCCGGCGTCGACGTGGCGGATGACGCCCATGCCGGGGTCGTTGGTCAGCAGCCGCTCCAGCTTCTGGGCGGCCAACTCGGTGCCGTCGGCCACCGAGACCTGCCCGGCGTGGATGGAGCGGCCGATGCCGACGCCGCCGCCGTGGTGGATGGAGACCCAGGTGGCCCCGGAGGAGGTGTTGAGCAGGGCGTTGAGCAACGGCCAGTCGGCGACGGCGTCCGAGCCGTCGGCCATGGCTTCGGTCTCCCGGTAGGGCGAGGCGACCGAGCCCGAATCGAGGTGGTCCCGTCCGATGACGATCGGCGCCGACACCTTCCCCTCGGCGACGAGGCGGTTAAAGAGGAGGCCGGCCTTGGCGCGGTCGCCGTAGCCGAGCCAGCAGATACGTGCCGGCAGGCCCTCGAACTCGACGTGCTCGGCGGCGGCGTCGAGCCAGCGGTGGAGGTGCGTGTTGTCCGGGAACAGCTCCTTGAGGGCGGCGTCGGTGACGGCGATGTCGGCCGGGTCCCCGGAGAGGGCGACCCAGCGGAACGGGCCGAGGCCCTCGCAGAACAGCGGGCGGATGTAGGCAGGGACGAAGCCGGGGAAGTCGAAGGCCCGCGCGTAGCCGCCGGAGCGTGCCTCGTCGCGGATGGAGTTGCCGTAGTCGAACACCTCGGCGCCGGCGTCGAGGAACCCGACCATCGCCTCGACGTGGCGGGCCATCGAGGCCTGCGCCTTCTTGGTGAAGCCCACCGGGTCCGCAGCGGCTTCCCGTGACCAGTCCTCGAGGGTGATGCCTTCGGGGAGGTAGCTCAGCGGATCGTGTGCCGAGGTCTGGTCGGTGACGATGTCGATGTCGACCCCGCGCCGGAGGAGTTCCGGGAAGACCTCGGCGGCGTTGCCGACGACACCCACCGACAGCGCCCGCTTCTCCGCCTTCGCGGCGAGGACGGAGGCGAGGGCGTCGTCGAGCGAGTCGGCGACGGTGTCGAGGTAACGCTTGGCGACCCGGCGGGGCAGGCGCGACTCGTCGACGTCGACGATCAGCACCGCTCCCCCGTTGAGGGTGACGGCCAGCGGCTGCGCCCCGCCCATGCCGCCGCAGCCGGCGGTGAGGGTGAGGGTTCCGGCGAGGGTGCCGCCGAAGCGTTTGGCGGCGATCGCGGCGAACGTCTCGAAGGTGCCCTGCAGGATGCCCTGGGTGCCGATGTAGATCCAGGATCCGGCGGTCATCTGCCCGTACATCATCAGCCCCTCCGCCTCGAGCCGGCGGAACTCCGGCCAGGTGGCCCAGTCCCCCACGAGGTTCGAGTTGGCCAGCAGCACCCGCGGAGCCCACGGGTTGGTGCGGAAGATGCCGACGGGCTTGCCTGACTGCACCAGCAGCGTTTCGTCGTCCTCGAGGTCCTCGAGCGAGCGGACGATGGCGTCGTAGGCCTCCCAGCTGCGGGCGGCCTTGCCGGTGCCGCCGTAGACGACGAGGTCCTCGGGGCGTTCGGCGACCTCGGGGTCGAGGTTGTTCATAAGCATCCGCAGCGGCGCCTCGGTCTGCCAGCTCTTGGCCGTGAGGGCTCTCCCGCGGGCGGCGCGGATGGAGCGCGATGGGTCATGGGTGGTGGCTTTGGACGTTGCGGGGCCTGACGTTGGGGGGCTGGAGGTTATGGCGCTGGGTGCCGGGGCGCCCGCCTTGGGTGAGCTCATGCTGTTTCTCCTTCGGTTGTTTCAGCGGTGCCGGGAAGGATGGCCGCGGCCTCGCGGGCTACCTGCTTCCCGATTCCGGTGGCTTCGTCTTCACTGATGCGGTAGCTGGGAACCACCACGCTGAGGGCGGCGGCGATCCGGCCGCCGGCGTGGACCGGGGCGGCGATGGCTGTGACGTCGGCGTCGACGCCGTTGCGCACCACGACGAACCCGGCCGGCGGCGTCGTGCCGGAGAGCACCGCGCCGACAGCGGTCCCCTTCAGGGGAATGCTGCGCCCGACCCAGCTCGCGTGCCGGACCGAGTGGGTGCCTTCCCGAACGGCGAGGTAGACGCCGTGGGCGTCGTGGGAGGGGACGCTGAGGTAGGCCGATTCCCCGGTGAGCCGGACCAGCCGGTCGAGG
>NZ_CADCTE010000181.1 GCF_902805515.1 uncultured Arthrobacter sp.
TCCGTACCGGCTGGAGAAGGGAGGGGATCACCGCTTCCAGTTCGTCCGGGTGGAGGACGTCGTGAGCGCGGCGGTCCTGGCGGCCGACGTCGCAGACCCGGGCCAGCGCGTCTACAACGTCACCGGCGGCGACCAGATCACGCTCGCGCAAGCCGCGGACATCGTCCGCGAGGCCATACCGCAGGCAGACATAGAGATCGGCCCCGGACACCTGCACCTCGACCGGCAGGGACCGTACGACATCTCGGCCGCCGAGCGCGACCTCGGCTATACGCCCCGGTGGACGGTGGAGGGCGGCATCCATAACTACGTCGACTGGCTGCGAGACCACCCCTACTAACGGAGGAGCGCCAATGGAGGAGAGACCCGTGGCACAGAGGACCCGGCTGTTCGCCGAGATGACCTGGCCGGAGGTGGCGGATGCCGCGGGACGGGGCGCGGGCGTAGTACTCCCCGTCGGGTCGACGGAGCAGCACGGCTACCACCTGCCCCTGGCGACCGACGCCATCCTGGCGACGGAGCTGGCGCTCGCAGTCGCCGAACCGCTCGACCTGCTCGTGGCCCCGGCCGTCGCCTACGGTTACCGGTCACGCCCCTTGAGCGGCGGTGGTCAGGGGTTCGCCGGCACGACCTCGCTGCGGGCGAGCACCTTGATGGCGCTGGTCGAAGACGTCCTGCGCGAGCTGGTGCGCCAGGGCTTCGAGCGGATCGTCGTCTTGAACTGGCACATGGAGAACCAGAACTTCGTCTACGAGTCCGCCTACCTCACGCTCGAGCACCACCGCGACTCGCCGGCGCGCATCCTCGTCGCCGAGCTCGCTTTCCAGGACCTCTCCCCGGGGACGATGGATCTCCTCTTCCCGGAAGGGTTTCCCGGCTGGGACGTCGAACACGCCTCGATAATGGAGACCTCGCTCATGTTGCACCTCAAGCCGGAACTTGTCCTCTTCGACCGCGCAGTGGACGACGCGGCGAAACGACACCCCTGGTACGACGTAGTCCCGGTACCCGAAGACTTCGTGCCCGCCTCCGGAACGCTTTGGAAGGCCACGCAAGCGAGTGCCGACAAGGGTAGGATCGCCTGGGACGAGATCGTGGTCCAGATGCGCGCGGCGATATCCAAGGATCTCGTACAAGCCTGAAGCCGAAGGAAAAGCACAGCGAACGTCCCACCGGTGGCGGTCGCCTGCCTGGCTTCCGCAGCGTGCCGTACCTCGAGAGCGTCCTAGCGCCGACGCTTTCGGCTGGGCGGGTCGTGGTGATGGACAACCTCTCGGCGCACAAGGGAGGCCGGGTGAGGGAGATCGTCGAGGCGAGGGGCTGCGAGGTGTACTGCCTGCCGCCCTACTCACCGGACCTTAACCCATCGAGCAGGCGTTCAGCCAGGTCAAGGGGCTATTGCGGAAGACCGAGGCCCGCACCCGCGAGGCGCTGATCGAGGCGATACGGCGGGCGCTGGACGCAGTTACACAGTCCAGGGCTCCCGGGAGTTCTTCGGCCACTGCGGCTACCGTCCGATGGACCAACCGCTATGACAGAAGCCCTAGACCCCGAGCCGGCGTGCCAGGTCGACGAGGTCGGTGGCGACCACGTCGAAGGAGGGATCGGCGGTGAGGTCCGGGACGGCGTGCGGCCCGTGCTCCAGGGGGCGCATGATGAAGGCCGTCTTGAAGCCGAGCTGCCGCGCGGCGTGCAGGTCGTTTTGGTGGGCCGCGACCATCATCACCTGGTTGGACTCCAGCATAAGGAGTTCGAGAACCATCCGGTAGACTCTGGGGTCGGGCTTGTAGGCGTGGGCGAGCTCAGCCGAGAAGATGAGGTCCCAGGGCAGGCCGGCGTTCTTGGCCATGTCGACCAGAAGCCGTACGTTGCCGTTCGATAAGGTCGCG
>NZ_CADCTE010000182.1 GCF_902805515.1 uncultured Arthrobacter sp.
GGACGTCGCGGTCGGCCTGAAGCATCCAGGCCAGAAAATAGGGGAGCTTCTTCGCGCCGTTCACGATAAAGGCGTCGGCCAGCTTTATCGCCCGGATCTTGCGCTGCCTGAGCGTCTTTATCTCCTCCCCCGGGTACTCCCCACTGTGATGGTAGAGCATCTCCAGCATCTTCGGCGCAAAAAAATCCATAACGTACCTGATGCCGGGGATGGGCTTGAGGTTGTCCACCTGGTTGCTGTTGACGATGATCACCGTTGCCGGGGCATTGGTCTGCAGATACCGGCTCAGCCTACCCGCCCCTATGACCTCGGTGTCTGGGGCGGTCGGGTGCGGCACAGACCGGCCGAACCGCGCCCACTGGCGCTCGACGAACCCCTTGACGACGAGCGTCTTGACCCGCGCACCGTTCGCCCGCAGCCCCTCGGCGAGTCCGAAGACCCGCAGGCCAGGGGCGGCCACCGGCATACCAAGGCTCGGAACGATGTCGTTGGAGAGGATGAAGACCTTCTCGCCCGCGCCGCTCACCACGTCTTCGGCACCCCTAGCCTGGAGAGAGAGAGCAGGCCGCCCCTGACCAGGTCGTCGTGCGGGTAGTGCAGCGACTCCACGTGCTCCAGGACGACTTGCCCAGACGTCGCTTCGAGGAGCAAATCTACAAACTTCATGATCGACATGGGATAGACCGTGGATGAGGCCAACCTCTTGCCGGTGACAAAATCCTCCTGAAAAATCAATCGCCCGCCGGGACGGGTAACTCGCCACATCTCGGAGAGCAGAGTGCGCTTAGACGGCGTGGGATTGTGGTGCATGACCGTGACGCTGTAAGTCAGGTCGAAACTCTCGTCGTCGTAGTGGAGGATCAGGTCTTCCCCTACGGGATCGAAATGGCCACCGGGGAAGTTGGCGCGGGCGGCGCGAACCATGCCCTCGCTGATATCCACCCCGCAGAAACGGGTCTTGGTCAGGTCGAAGCTCGCCGCCCAGCGCCCGATCCCGGCCCCGACCTCCAGGACGGTGAACGGGACGCTCTCGGCGCGGTTCCCGCGCGCGACAGCGAACTGAGGCTCGAGCGCGGCAGCCTGCACCCGGTGCATGGCCTTGTTGAACCTCAGGTCGTGACGCACACTGCAGATCGCCCGATGTGGCGAGAGGTTTGCTAATGCGTCCCCGCGCTCGCTCCAGTAGCTGGTTGCTTTGTACTCCTCTTCGCCGGAGAAGTCCGGAGGCGCGGCCTCAGCCTCGAGAAGGCCCCCTACCTCTTCTGCCACCTCCTCCAGGTGGCTGCCCCCAATCACGATCCGCTGGCCCGCGGCCCACCCGTATCGTCGGCGTAGCTGCTCCCAGAGCGCGTCGTTCCCGGTCGCGACGCGGTCGAAGAAACTGAGCCGCTCAAAGGCCGCCGCGCCGAACACGTCAATCAAGAACTCCGCGTCGAGCCCCTCGGGGAGTACAAGGACCAGCGGCACATCGCCGCGGACGCCCCGCATAGCTTCGTACGGGAACGAGAACAGGTCCAGCACGGCGAGGGTGCTCGTCCTTTCCAACGCGGCATCCAACCGCGTGGAGATCACATCCCAGTCGTCGAGGATGTTAGGCTCACCAGGCAGATCCGCGCCCGCGATGCGGTCGTAGAAGCGCCCGGCGTACAAGGCCGTCCAGGATGCGGTTTCGGTGTTCTTGGAGATCAGATCCATCCTCTAGTCTACGGCGCCTACAGGTAGCGTTGCTCTAGGGTCCGGAAGCTCGGCCGACGCCGGAGCATCGTCCCGAACGGTGGCCTGCTGAGGCGCCTGAGCAAGAGTACGAGGTCCTTCTCGGCGCCTTCGAGGTAGGCCGTCCGCTCCGGCGGCGTCATGGACCGGTCCGCAGGCGGGCGCACGTAGCGCTCCTCGAGGGTTCTGAAGTTGGCACTGCGACGTAGGATCGGGCCGAGCGGGCTGGAACCCAGGCGTCTCACCAACAGCACGAGGTCGTTCTCCGCCTCCTCGAGGTGCACCAGCCGGCTCATGGTGGGCAGGCCGGTAGACGCGGAGTCCTGGCCCCGCGCCGACCCGGCCAGACGGGCCTTGAGAAAGCGTACCTCGAAGGTCAGAAGCTCGTTCTCCATCCTCAACAAGTCGATTTTGGTCGGCGTATAGAAGTCATTCTCCGACAAGCGTCGTCCCCCTCTCTAGCAGCCTCTCCGTCCTGCGGCTGAGACCCTCAAGTGCCCGCCACGTCGCGTTTATGTCGCCTATCAGCCTCCGGTCCGATACGGGCTGTTTTTCGGTTGGTCGCCCGGTGGTCACGCTCGAGTCGAATACTTCACCCGTCGGTACATCATCCAGGCTGAGCTGCCACCTGCGGTTCAATGCCCAGCAGAGCGGGAAACCCTCTCGAATCATGTCCACCGAGACGGTGAGGGTGTCCCCGGGGTAGGCGCGGGCGAACCTGAGCAACGCCTTGTTATGCACCAACCACATACGCAGCGCTAAATCAGGATCCCTGAAGAACCGCCGGTGCAAGGGCTCGCTGCCCCTGCCCTCGAAAAGGTCGCTGGAGTGGCGCTGTCCCAGCGAGCGCGTGGAGGCCGAGAAGTGCCGGTAGACGATGAGTACCTTCGCGTCGGGCAACAGGTACTTCCACGCCGGCAGGAAGAGGCACACCCGCGGGTCCTTGAACCCCCACAGCCTGTGCTCGGAGTTGCGGCGCTCTATCATGGCGCGCATCCTCTGCCACCTCTGGGGCCCTATCACCGGCAGGAGCGGCTCCCCGACCATCCAGGTCTGCTCGTTGTCGGCGAGCAGCTGGCTGTGGAAGGTGACCACCTCCTTATCTTCGAAGTGGCCGTACGGGTTGGAGGGTAGCGCGTCGAGCAGCTCGTAGCCCAGGAACAGCCCGGCCCTCTGCAGGAGCTGGGCCGTGGCGGAGGTCCCGCTGCGGTGAAAGCCGGCGATGATCAACTGCTCGCTCAAAAACTACGTCCTCTTGTGCGTGGTCTCGCCGGCCACTATACAAAATTTACCCCGGCCACGAACGCCGCGAGCCGCGCAAAGACCCCCGCAAGAGCGCGGCCGACCCGCAAAATCTCCCCGCCATCGGCTCACCCCGGGCTTCGGCCCCGGTTCCCGGCGTCCGACTTTTCGACCCCGCGCCGGGCGTCGAGAGCCCCGTAGGGAGGTCCCGGGGCCCTGCCAACCGTCCTAGCCGGCGACCTGGGCGATGCGGCGCACCTGCCCGGGCACCTCCTGTCCGCCCCCGGCGAACGTCGTGTAGTACAGCGCCCGTCCGCCCCGTCTGGACCGAAGTCGAGGGCGATCGGACCGCCAGGTCCGAGTTCGGCGGCGAACTCGGCGCGATCGTAGCCGCCCGTGCCGTTGGGCGTTAGCTCGAAGATCTTGCCGCACACGTAGTCACCGAACAGGTAAGAGTCGTCGTACCCCCCGGAGAAGGCGCCGTCGGGCACGAAGGCTCCCCCCGTCAACGATTCGCACCCCGTGTTGTGGTTGTACTCGTGGATGGGGCCCGTAAACCTGCTCCCCGAGCAGTCCGCCCGGCCGCTGCGGTAGGGGTTGTCGTGGTCGCCCTCGCAGACGTTCCAGCCATAATCGTTGCCGGCGCCCTCAGGGCCCACCACGGCCTCGTCGATCTCCTCCCACCGCTTCCCGCCCACGTCGTTGACGAAGAGGCGCGTCTCGGCTGCGTCGGGGTCCACGGCGAAGCGGAAGGGGTTCCTGAAGCCCTTGAGGTAGGTCTCCTGGCAGTCGTTGCCGCGCGCGGTGCGCCCCGCCAGGTTGCAGCGGTCGCCCGCCTCTTCGGCGTCGGGATTGTCCGGGCGCGCCCGTCGGGGGCGAAGTCCAGCGCCGTCGGCAGGGGCACGTCCACCACCGGCTCATCCTCGAAGCCGGCGCGCACGTCGGCGGGCAGGGCCACGCCGGGCCGCGCGTACAGGCAGCAGGCGAGCAGGCCCACCACCAGGGCCAGGGCTACCGTGAGAGGAACGCGCGCGGGCGCCCCCGTCCCCGCCGGCCTTCGTCCGAAGCGCCCGCGGTGGGGCCGAAGGGCCTCAACGCCGCAGCTTTCTGTACGTCGCCGTGTACTCTGTCGGCTCCTCGGGCGTCTCGATGACCCGCCCGGCGGCGGTCCCGCCGTCGGACCAGGACTGGAAGGCGTAGATGCGGCCGTCCTTCCGCTGACGCGGCGCGAAGACGTTCAGCTCGTAACCCTCCCAGGAGGTAACCGTCGGCGTCTGCGAGGTCGAGACGCGCTCCCCCGCTATGTTCAGCCTGAGGCCGGCCGGCACCGTCTTGAAGGCGAGCTCCGTCGTGCGCGGGGGCAGCCTTCGGATGACCGTCTTCGAGAGGCCGAGGGCGTCGGTGGCCGTCAGCCGGACCTCGACAGAGTTCTCGTCGGGGTTCGTGGAGTACAGGCCCTCGGGCTTGGGGCCGGAGAACGACACGCTCCCACCGGTCGCGTTCTCCAGCGGGTGCTCGTGGTTGTTGTCGTGGCGCTGGACGACCTCCCACGTCATCTCGACGGGGGCGTCACCGTCGGGGTCGGTCGCGGAGCCGGTCGCCGTGTAGTCCGCGCCCACCCTGAAGGCGTCCGCCTCGGCCTGGGCCTGCGCCTCGGCGGGCTGGATCTGCGCCTCGGTCAGGCCGTCTATGGTCGGCGCGGGCGGCTCGTCGCCGGGGAAGACGTCGATCTTCGCGGGGTCGGAGACGTTCCCCGCGCTGTCACGCACGGTCACCGTCGCGGTGTACTTCCCGCGCTGATCGTAGGTGTGCCCTACTGCCGGGTCGCTGGTGGTCTCCCTCGGCTTGCCGTCGCCGAAGTCCCAGACGTACTCCACTATCTCGTTGCTGGAAGGGGTCGTGCTCTTGGAGGCGTCGAAGGCCATCGTCAGCGGGCCGTAGTTGTTCCCCACCGTCTCGACCTCGGCGCTCGGGCCGTCGGTGAAGGCTATGCGCCGGATCATGCCGCCGTCCTCGAAGGTGGCGTAGTAGAGGGCCTGGCCGTTCTTGTAGGGACCGAAGTCCATCGCGACCGGGCTGCGCAACCTGAGCCCGCCCGCGAAGATCTCCTTCTCGAAGTCCCCGCCGCTCTTCGGCGTGAGGGAGAACATCTTGCCACACACGAAGTCGCCGAAGAGGTAGGCGTCCTTGTACTTGGCGGGCCAGTTGGTGCCGTCGGGGACGAACGTGCCGGCGGTCACGGACTCGCACCCGGTGTTGTGGTTGTACTGATGGATGGGACCGGTGAGCTGGGCGCCGTCGCAGTCGGTACTCCCTGCTCTGTAGGGGTTGTCGGCGTGCCCCTCGCAGATGTTCCAGCCGTAGTCCTCGCCGGCCCTCACGTTATCGACCTCCTCCCACCGCTGGCCGCCGACGTCGTTGACGAAGAGCTTGGGCGCGCCCGCGGCGTCGGGGTCGATGGCGAAGCGGAAGGGGTTCCTGAAGCCCGACGCGTAGGTCTCCTGGCAGTTGTTGGCGCTCGGGGTGCTTCCGTTCGTATTGCAGCGGGCGCTGTCCGGGCCCGTGTATGGGTTGCCCTCGGGTATGGAGCCATCGGGCGTGATCCTGAGGATCTTGCCGAGCAGGACGTGCCGGTCGCGGGAGGCGTCGTTCTCGTACTGGCACCTGGTCTTCTCGGCGTAGTCGCAGCCGCCGTCGCCGACGCTCACGTAGAGGTTGCCGTCGCTGCCGAAGTGCAGGTCCCCGCCGTTGTGGTTGCCGTTGGGCGACCGGATGTTGTCTATGAGAATCTCCTCGCTCGCCTCATCCACG
>NZ_CADCTE010000183.1 GCF_902805515.1 uncultured Arthrobacter sp.
GTCAGGGGCGCGGACGAGGCCGAGGGGGGGGAGGGGCGGGGCTTCTACCTGGAGGACGCCGGCTTCCCCCAGCACCTGGCCTGGATGCTGCAGGTGTTCGGCCTCCCGGGGCCGCTCTGGCGCCTCGTCAAGCGACGTTTCTTGTGGGACTGGTTCGGGGAGAGCGCGGACCCCAACCTGAGCGCGGAGCTCTCGGACGTGCTCGGCAACACGGGGCTCTCCGCCGGGGTGCTCCCGCTGCTCGGCATGGGCCGGGACCTCCCGAACGGGCGCATGACGCTGCGCTCGGGCAGGCTCGACATAGACTGGAAGCACCGCAAGTCAGGCGCGCACTTCGACCGCGTCAGGGAGGCGTCGCGCAGGATGTCCGACGCCCTCGGGGCCAGGTTCGTGCACGACCCGCTCCACTTCCTCGGCCGCATCGTGACGGACCTGAACCGCCTGCTCACCGTCCACCCTTTAGGCGGCTGCCCGATGGGCCGCGACGGGAGGGAGGGCGTGGTCGATTCCTACGGCGAGGTCTTCGGCTACCCAGGCCTCTACGTGGCCGACGGCGCGGTGATGCCGGGTCCGGTCGGCGCCAACCCGAGCCTGACCATCGCGGCCCTCGCGGACCGCTTCGCCGACGGGATCCTGCAAAATAGAGACACTTCGACCGGATGAACCGGCGGACGGGAAACCCCACCGGCGTGCGCTTCACCGAGGAGATGAGGGGCCACGTCTCGTTCGGGGAGCGGGACCACGAACGCGGCGCCCGGGAGGGGCGCGCGTCGGGGACGCGCCTCATGTTCCACCTCACCATCGAGGTCGAGGACCTGGACCGCTTCGCCGCGGACGACCGTCGCGCGGCGACCGCCCGGGGCTGGGTGAGGTGCGAGGCCCTCGGCGGCCGGCTGCCGGTGGAGAGGGGCGACTTCAACCTCCTCGTCGACGAGGACGGTCCGGGTCGGAAGCGCATGCTCTACAGGCTCTTTTTCCGGGACGGCGTCGGGCACCCCCTCACGCTCTCCGGCACCAAGTTCGTCGGGGCGGGCTCCGGCTCCCGCCCCTGGCGCGACACGACGACCCTTTACGTCCGGGTGTCGCGGGGTCACGTGGAGGAAGACGACCCGGCGACGGAGCCGGTCGCCTCGGGCATCTTGCGTCTCTGGCCTTGGGACTTCGCGAGGCAGCTCGCCACCTTCCGGGCCGGCGGGGACTCGCTGGCGGCCCGCGTCGCCGCCGTCGGCCGCTTCGACGCCCTCTTTCTGGGGGGGCTCTGGCAGGTCTACGGCAGGCGCTTCATTGGAACCCGAAACCGCGCTGCGCACGCCCTGGCGAACGCGCGGCGGAAGCTCGAACGATGGAAGCCGCGATGAGGGACGCTAACGGGCCCACGCCCGGCACGAGGACGCTGCGGGACGGCACGCTGGTGGTCTTCGTGTCGGACACCCACATCGGCGGCGATGAGGGCCAGGATTATTTCGAATCGCCGGAAGACCTGGCGGCCCTCTTCGCGGAGCTCGCCGGCCACGCCGGCCCCGTGGAGCTGGTGCTCGCCGGGGACTTCTTCGACTTCCTCAAGATCGGCGACGTGCCCCCCGGGGAGAACCGGGCCTCGGCGACGATCTCGCGCCCCGGGTACCGGGAGCTCTTCTCCGCGCTGCGCCATTTCGCCGGCGGCGACGACCGCCGGGTCGTGTACCTGCCGGGCAACCACGACGCCGAAGCGTGGTGGAACCCGGAGATCCGGCGTACGTTGCGCGAGGATGGGCTCGTCCACGAGTTCGCCCTCTCCTACGCCGCCCGTTTCGAGTCCGCCCCCGAAAGCCTCGTCTACTGCGAGCACGGCAACCAGTTCGATCCGGCCAACACCATAACGGACTACGAGGACCCTCTGGACACGCCTTTCGGGGACCACATCGTCACCGACGTGGTGCGCAGGATCTCGCCGGTGGGACGCATCGGCAGGGACCTCCACCTGCGGGACATAGGCATGGTCTACCCGCTGGCGACGATCCCCCAGTGGGTGGCCGGGCGCGTCTTCTACGACCTGCTCGGCCGGGTGGCGCGTTACCTGCTGCTGCCGCTGCTCGTCGGGTACGCCTCGTACAGGACGGTCGCGTACGGGATCGCCGTCTCGCCCGACGGAGACCAGGCCGTTTCCTTCTGGGACAGCTCCGCCGCGCTGCCGGGGCTGCAGAGCCTGTTCGGGGAGATCGCCTGGGACGCGCTGCTCCTCGTCACCGTGCTCGTCCTCTTCTTCCTCGCGGTCCGCCGTGCGGCGAGCCGGGCCATCTCGTCCGTGGCCTCCACCGTGCCCGGGGAACGGGCCACGGCGCAGGAGGCGGGCCCTGCCCCGGAGAGGATCGAAGCCCTCCTGCGTTCCGACGCGCGACCCCCGGCGGGGCGGGACGTCCGCGGCCGGGAGATGGACGTCTTCGTCTCGGGGCACACCCACGCCCCCTCGCTCTCAAGGCTCTCCAGGGAACCCGGGGACGACGCGGTCATCGTGAACTCCGGCTGCTGGCTGAGGCAACTCCGTCCCGTCCGGGCGCACCTCGGCCAGCCGCCCGTCTTCGTCCCGGAGTTCGTGCTGACCCACGCGCGGGTCTTTCTCGGCGATGACGGGGTTCGCGTCGAGCTGTGGGAGCATCTCAAGCCCGTGTCCCGGCGCCTGCGCTCAACCGAGCGGCTGGCGATCCTCGGCCGCCTGCCGGCGCAGCCCGCCGCGGGCACGAAGCCCCGGGTTTCGATGAGCGGAAGGCTGTCCGAAGAACGGGGAGCTTGCTGAGTGAGGCCCGGGAGCGTTCCTACGGCCGTTGCCGCGGAGAAACCACTCCCGAAGCCGGTCTTGGCCTCCGTCAGCGAGCGCTCCTCCTCGAGGGCGGCCATGTACTCCGTGTAGACGTCGGCCGAGGGCCTCCCGAGCCGCTCGGGCGAGTAGTGGCCCATCCCGTTGCGCCGGGCCCAGTCGCGCAGCTTCCGGTAGGGGTTACACACCCGGGCGGGTGTGCCGGGGCCTGGAGCGGCGGTTCGTCACGAAATGGGCGCTGATCCGGTGAGGAAGAAGGTACGGAACGGTGAAGGATACCGCGTGGTGTCCTCGATGGGCCGGTACGTCAACAGTACGTCGACCAGATGGTCGCCCCGAAGCGGATCAAGCGCCCCAAGGACGTGGCCGGCCCGGTGTCCTACCTCGCCTCGAAGGGCTCGGGCTACGCGACCGGTCGGTCCGTGATCATCGACGGGGGTATCCACCGTTCGAGGGGGCTGCCGTTTGGGACGAAGGGAGGAGTCGAGTGGTGAACGAAGCGACCGTACGGTCCGCGTTGAACGCCATAGTGGACCCGTGCAGCGCCACGGCGGGGATGCCGGCCGGGCTCGTGGACATGGGGCTGGTGCGTTCCCTCGAGGTGCGCGACGGCTCCGGCGGGGCGGTCGTCAGGGTCGGGATCGGGGTAACCGAGCCGGGTTGCCTCATGGGCGTTCCCTTCGCCAGGGAGGCGGAGAAGCGGCTGGGTGGGCTCCCCGGCATGGTAGGGGTCGAGGTGATCCTCGACCACGCCCACGACTGGGAGCCCCAGGACATGTCCCCCCAGTACCGAAAGAGGCACGAGGATCAGCGCGCCGTCCGTCGTCGGGCGCTGAGACTCCGCCTAGACACCAACGGTGGGGCCCAAAGCGGAGCGGGAACAGGCGGCGGACCGCAGGCAAGCGCAACGGACCGTGGGGCGGGGGGGGCGAAGGGGGATGGTCGTGGAGTGTGAAGAAAGCCCACGCGGAACCGCGAGGTGATGCGCGGGGACGTTCTTGCTCGCGGTGCTGGCGTACGGCGCCGCGGCGTGCGGATCGGACGCGGCCACCCGTGGGGATCGACGCCGATGATCACCTGCATGCCGCATGACCTCCTTTCAGCCGAGAGCACCGTCATCGTGGCGCGTGGAGGACAATCCGACTTTGGGTCTACGATTCACACCTCTGTTGAGTCACCCCACTCGCCGCGGGCACCGGCGGGACGCAAGCCGAGAACAAGCCAGCCCATCGTACGGGCGACAGGAAGTTCGCGAGCGATCCCTAAAACCGGTACCCTAGAAGCTTAGTGGCTGCAGACCACCAAGCTCCTAGCTGGAGTTAAACAAGTCGGAAGTTCAGATCCAGAAAGCTGCATGAAAAGCGACATAATCGACCGATAAATGGGGTTTCGAGGCCCTCGGTGGGGGAGGTTCGACCACAAGATGTAGTGGGCCTGAATAAGGATGCGCAATGACGAATCCAAAGGGACGTTTTCCGAAGAGGGCGCAGACGTCTATAAAGTGCTCCTGGGAGCCCGCCCTCTCCTTGAGACGGGCGTCCGCCCACTTAGCGGAGAACGCTTGCGGGGTCATCCGGGGCGTGCCGAGGGAGATCTTTCGCTCCATGCCTTCCGACCTCAATAGTCCGTGAATATGCCGAGCCTGCGCGAGGACAGCTCGCCGTGCCTGTGGACGGCGACGTAGCGCACCTCTGGGGTGAGGTCGAACAGGGCGTCCACCAACCGGTTCATATCTTCCTCCTCCGTGGCACCACCCGCAAGGCAATAGTACCCTCGCCGCTCGACAGCCTACGCTGGCTGCCGGTTCCTTGATCTCTCGGAGGCAACCATCGTAAGCCTACTCTTGACGTCCCCTTCGCGTAGCCTTATAGTCTGTATACAAATGAATGGATTGCATACAGAGACGACCCTATGGTTCTCGTGCCTGAGATGCGGTGCCGGTAGCTAGAGGGCAGTGGGTTTTAAGAGGGATCGGCGGGGTGCGGGCGGCCCGCGCCTTCATACGGAGTTGACTTACGACAAGTAGAAGTGGTGTTGCTTGGGAAGGAGAAGCAACGACAGGGCGTATTGAACCTCAGAATGTCGACGCTGTGCACGACCGTATCCGCAGGGCAATTCTACGAGGTGAGTTGCCGCCGGCGGCCGTAGTCTCCCAGGTCCAGTTGGCTCGTGACCTTGGAGTTAGCCGCACACCGCTGCGCGAGGCGTTACGCATGCTACAGCGCGAGGGGCTGATTGAGTCCGAGCACAACCGGCGGGTGCGGGTGGCGGGTTTCTCTCTGTCCGACCTCGAGCAGCTTTATATCATGCGCGTCACGCTCGAGTCCACGGCCATCCGACTGACTATCCCGCGGCTTTCCCCCGAAGACATCGCCTCTCTTGAGGGCGAACTCGCGCAGATGACACACTTTGACGAGCAAGACGATTTCGAGCGCTGGGAGGTTCCGCATCGTGCCTTCCATAGCCTACTTGTCGGAGGCGCGGGTGACCGCGTGAGCATCACATTGTCGCAACTTTCGGATCATGCAGAGCGATACCGCAGGCTCCACGCCACACGGGTACCCGAGGTTAAGCTGCGCGTGGCCTACGAGCACCGCCTCATCGTCGATGCGGCCAAAGCCCACAACGCCGAAACGGGCGCGAGACGCCTCGGCGCGCACCTAGCGCAGACCGCCTTCGAGGTGATGGAGTTCATTGACTCATCCTACAAGCCCGAGGCGCTCCGCGAGACCCTCGAGCATCTCGTCGGTCCTGATGAGCCATTTGGAAGTTCGGTGTGACACCATCGGCGCGCGTTCGTCTCCGTCAGTGGGGCGGTCTTGAGCCACGGCAGGTCGCTCCTTTTTTGGAACGAGATCGTAAGGTACGTATCGCGCTACCGGGGGACTTCCCGTCGGACGCCCCCGGGCGCTTCAGCCGGCCGATGACCTCTACCGACGACGGCCACGATAGCTTCTCCGGACTCTCCGCGACGGATGCCGAAGAGCTGTACACGATGCGAGTGGTGCTAGAGGCGACAGCGATGCGTTCGTCGATACCGCCTCGAAACCACGGAAGTCACCGCGCTCGAAAACCTGGCAGTCTCAACGGGTCAACGCACCACCGGGTGAGGACACGCTAGCTCAGGTGCCGGCTCGTTGGATGGCGCGGTAGACGGTGGAGCGGGCGACGCCGAAGAGCTCGGCGATCTCGGTGGTGGTGTGGGTGCCGGCCTGGTGCAGTGCGACCATTTGTAGCCTAATGTGACCAGTAGTGCCCGGGAGATCCAACCCGCGGCTCCAGGACCCGACCAAGCTCGGCACGGACACCGAAATCACCGGCGCCGCCCAGCACTCCAAGTACCGTTGGGCGAGTAGGCACAAGCCGTTCAAGTACATGCTCAACTAAAGGCTTCCCCTTCGCACATAGATGCATAACCTCCCTGGCAATCGTCCACCCGGAGAGAACAAGGCCTTTATTAGATTCGGCGTCCGACCCGAATAATGTTGTCATATCCCAAGTTCTAAGCGGGTTTAAAAGGGTCTCTGCCAAGCGGCCTTAGTAAAAATCAATCCAAGCGCTATTGACACAGAGCTTATTACTGCATACAGTTATATGTACTGCGCACAGATAACTCGTCTGTGACGGAAAGGGGAAAGGTGCCGCAGACCCATAAATGTACGGAGACTTGCTGTAGGTCACGCTGGGATTGCCAGCCATCCGTGGTCCGGCCATACCAATGCGGTTCCAGGGAGCAGGTCCATCTGCTCCGTGCTTCGCATACTACACACGCGCTTTTGGTAGGCGGAGTGCGCAAGCTGACGGTAAGGAGGTCGTCGTGAGGTTGGTCACATACGAGGCGGAGGGGAGACTCAGGCCCGGAATCTGGGTTGGAGGTTCGGTGGTCGACGCGTACGCGGCGGGGCGCGAGGCCGGTATTTGGTCCGACGATAACCACGACGGTTCGCCCGAAGATTTACTCTCTAGTCGGCGAGTGCTGGGCCTCGATAAGGAACGGCTGCGGACGCTGGAGGCCGCGGCCGATGGACTGGTTTCGCGTGGTGCCGACGGTGCATCCGGGGTGTTCGCTGCGGAGGATGTTGTTCTGGGACCTCCCGTACCCGACCCCGAGAAGATCATCTGCCTGGGGCTCAACTACAAGGAGCACGCCGCGGAGGCTTCCTTGGAGGCGCCGGCGGCGCCTATGCTGTTCGCGAAGTTCCGCAACTCGCTCGTAGGGCAAGGGGCACCCATAGTGCTGCCGCGGGCCAGCGAGAAGGTCGACTACGAAGGAGAATTGGCGGTGGTGATCGGCCGTAGGTGCAAGGAAGTTGCCCAGGATGACGCGCTAGATTACGTCGCCGGCTACATGCCCTTCAACGACGTGAGCGCGCGCGACCTGCAGCTCCAGACGAGTCAGTGGATGGCGGGAAAGGCCATAGACACGTTCGCACCCTGTGGCCCGGCACTGGTATCAGCCGACGAGATCGAGGACGTGCAGGCCCTGGAGCTCCGTACCCGGGTCAACGGCGAGACGGTTCAGCGGACGAACACCTCGATGATGATTTTCTCTGTGCGGGAGACCATTGCTTTCATCAGCAAGCTCATGACGCTCGAGCCCGGGGACATCATAGCTACCGGAACTCCTTCCGGCGTGGGCTTCAAGCGCAACCCTCCGCTGCTCCTGGGTGAGGGGGACATCGTCGAAGTCGAAATCGAGGGCCTCGGAGTCTTGCACAACCCGGTTGTGGGACCCGATGGGCTTCGCGGGGGGGCTGAGTCGCAGTCGGCAAATGTAGAACAGAAGCAGGCGTAGGGAGCGGAGGGGCGGCGAGCAATGGCTGGAGGAGCGATGGTGCACCGGATCGGACACGTAGGAATCAGGGTTTCAGACCTCGAACGCTCGGTGAGGCACGCCGAGGAGATCATGGGCCTGCGCGAGGTAGAGCGGGTTGATGGCTCGTCGTATCTGACCTGCAACGAGCGCCACCATGAGCTGGTCCTCGTTCAAGGCGAGCAGGTTGCTTGCGACCACCTGGCCTTCGAGGTGAGGAACGACGAAGATTTGCGGACAGCGCGCGAGGCGGTTCTCAAGGAGGAGGACGTCACGATCGTGAGCGAGGAGCCGGAGGAACCAGGGTTAGATGGCGCCCTGCGATTCGTCGGCCCCGGCGGCTTCCTCTTCGAGCTCTTCCACGGGATGGCCGCGGACGAGCCTCCCCACTACAACACTATCGGGGCGCGCCCGCGCAAGTTCGAGCACATCACCCTCAAGGTCTCGGACAAGGAAAGGATGGAGGGGTTTTTCCAGAAGGTTTTGGGGTTCAGACTCTCCGACCGCTCTGGGGACTCTATCTCCTGGCTCAGGTGCTCTCCCGAGCATCATGGGGTGAGCCTCATTCGCGATGAGAAGGACCAGCTCCAGCACTACGCCTGGCAGATCGAGGACTTTTCCTCCATCGCGCGCACCGGCGACCACTTGATGCGCAACAACAAGACGTTCCTGTGGGGTCCGGGCCATCACGGCATCGGCGACAACTACTTCTGCTACTTCCTGGACGACGATGGGGTGATCGTCGAGTACTCCGCCAACATTATGAGGGTGGAGAATGAGGACGCCTACGTGCCCCGAACGTGGCCGGACGAGCCGCTCTCGGTGAACAGGTGGGGCAACCCGCCTCCGCCGGAGGAGTTCGTGAACGGCGGCACCGACCTGACCCGCGCCCGGATAAGCCATGGGTGAGAGACTCTCGACGCGGTCGGAGATCTCAGACGCTGGGCCGACGGCCGAGACGCGGCGTCCAAAGACGCCGTCCCTGCGCCTCGACGGGCGGGTGGCGGCCGTTACCGGGGCAGGCGGGGGCTTGGGACGAGGCTATGCCCTGGCGCTGGCCGAGGCAGGCGCGGACGTGGTCCTCCTGGGCCGGGGCTCCGGCAGGATCGAGCAGGTAGCCGAGCAGATCGAGGACCTGAATCGCCGGGCGTGGCGGGTGGTTTGCGATGTCACCGATACCCGGCAAGTGGAGACGGCCATCGGCTCGTTGGAAAGGCTCGACGTCCTCGTCAACAACGCCGGGACGAACGTACCGGAGCCTTTCCTGGAGGTCTCCGAGGAGAACCTCGACAAAATGCTCGCGCTGAACGTGAAGGGTGCCTTTCTCGTAGCCCAGGCCGCCGCCAGGAAGATAATCGAACGCGGCGAGGGTGGGTCCATTATCAACGTCACCTCCCAGATGGGACACGTGGGAGCCGCAAGGCGTACGGTGTACGTAACCACCAAGCATGCCCTCGAAGGGCTCACGAAGGCCATGGCCGTGGAGCTGGCGCCGTATGGCATCAGGGTCAATTGCCTGGCACCGACGTTCGTGGAGACACCGATGACGCGACCGTTTTTCGAGGACGAGGAATTCAAGAAGGACACGCTCTCGCGCATTCCGCTGGGCAGATTGGCCCAGATCGAGGACGTGATGGGCGCGGCGGTTTTTCTGGCCTCGCCGGCAGCCGCGATGGTCACCGGTACCAGCCTTCTGGTCGACGGCGGCTGGACGGCTCAATAACGAGTATAGGAGGAAGAGCATGGAGTACCTGAAGAGAGCCGAGCCCGTAGGTGAGCAAGTCACGCAGGGGATCAAGGACACCGTCAGCAAGATACTGCTCGACGTGGAGAAGGAGGGACTGGCTGCTATACGGCGTTACTCCGAGCAGCTCGACGGCTGGAATCCCGAGTCGTTCGTGGTGGGCGAGGAGGAGATCAAGAAGGCCGCCGACTCGGTGGACGATGAGCTCAAGGGGCATATCGAGTTCGCCAAAGAGCAGGTCGAGAACTTCGCCAGGCTACAGAAGGCGACGCTCGTCAACTTCGAGAAGGAGACGTTGCCCGGAGTGGTCCTCGGGCAGAAGCAGATCCCGGTGAACGCCGTTGGCTCGTATACGCCGAGCGGGCTCTACCCGATGTTTGCCTCGTCCATCATGACCGTGTCCGTCCCGAAGGTCGCGGGGGTGAGCAGGGTCGTCGCGGCAGCGGCCCCCCGCAAGGACGAAAACGGCAAACCTTACGGCATCTACGAGCCGATGCTCTACACGATGGCGACCTCGGGGGCGGATCAGATCCTGTGCCTCGGGGGAGTACAGGCCCTGGCGGCGGTCTCCTTCGGCTACGAGGAAGTCGAGCCGGTGGACATGATCGTGGGAGCCGGCAACGCCTACGTCGCCGAGGCCAAGCGCCAGCTCTTCGGGACCGTAGGTATTGACCTCCTCGCAGGCCCGACCGAGATCGCCATAATCGCCGACGACTCCGCCGATCCCCACCTCCTTGCCGCCGATCTCCTCGGCCAGGCCGAGCATGGTCCCACCTCGCCCGCGGTCCTCATCACATCCTCGCGCGAGGTGGCCGAGGAAACCTTGAGGGAGGTGGATAGGTGGATAGAAGGCGACTGGCCCACAAAAGAGATCGCGGGAAAGGCCTGGCGCGACCTGGGCGAGGTCATCGTATGTGAGGACGACGAAGAGATGGTGCGCGTCTCTGACGAGGTCGCAACCGAGCACCTGGAGATTCAGACCAGGGACCCCGGTTGGTTCCTCGATCATCTCACCAACTACGGCTCCCTCTTCCTGAGCGAGCACTCGACCGTGGCCTACTCGGACAAGGCCATAGGCACCAACCACGTACTGCCGACGAATAAGACCTCCCGCTACACGGGCGGCTTGTGGGTCGGGAAGTTCACCAAGACCGTTACCTACCAGAAGGTCACGGCGGAGGGTACGGATCAAGTGGCGCCGTCAGCCGGCGCGATCGCCGAGGGCGAGCTCATGCTCGGCCACGCCCTGACCTGCCGCATCCGCGAGGAGCGGACCGGACGGCCGACGGGGGGCGGGCGCTAGTGAGGCTCTGGGACACCAACTGGATGCAAGTCGAGGATTACCTGCGGCGCGACGATCGTGTGCTGGCGCCGCTCGGCTCCACCGAGCAGCACGGCTACCTTTCCCTCGGCGTGGACGCCATCCTGGCGGAGCGTGCCAGCGTCGAGGCGGCCGAACCCGAAGGCGTGCCGGTGCTGCCGGCGTTGCCTTTCGGCCTGACCCCGACCTTCACGGCCTACCCCGGCACCATCAACCTGAGGGTTTCGACGTACGCCGCGCTGGTCCGGGACCTGCTGGACTCGCTTAGCAACCAGGGGTTCCGTCGCATCATGCTTGTAAACGGCCACGGCGGCAACACGCCCGCGTCCGCGGTCGCGAGCGAATGGGTAGGAGAGCACCCTGATACCCAGGTGCTCTTCCACAATTGGCTGATCGACCCGGCGATCTGGGGCCTGGCGCAGAGCATCGACGAGGTCAGTCACTCCTCGTGGGTTGAAAACTTCGAGGCCGTGCGCCTGCCCGGCGTCGAGGTACCCGAGGGGCGCAAGCCTCTGGTGGACCCGGACGCGCTGAGGAGATCCAATCCCGAGCAGGTGCGAGACCTCATGGGCGACGGGCCCGGGGGAGGCCCGTACCGGCGCAGCGACGAGGATACGCAGAAGGTCTGGTCCGAAGCGGTCGCCCTGATGCGGGAGCGACTGGTGTCGGGCTGGAGAGAGTAAACGAAGCAGGCGGTCCCGCGGATCGCCAGGGAGAGGAGAAAATACAGATGGACGAGATCCACGACGTCGTTCAGATCGGTATGGGCTCCGTCGGGCTGACGATGGCCGCCGTGATGGGACAGACGGACCACAGTATCGCGGTGGTGGAGAAGCACGAGAACCTCTACGGGCTGCCGCGAGCCGGCCACATCGACCACGAGATCATGCGGATACTCCAGTCTCTGGAATGCCACGGGCCCGTTCTCGAGGATTCCTATCCGACGCTCGAGTACGTGTGGGTGAACGCCGACGGCGAGACGCTGCTCGAGTTCGACTGGGGGGCCAAGGGCATCTCCGGCTGGCATTCGGACTACATGCAGTACTCGCCCGTACTCGAAGACGCGCTGGCGGAGCGCATGCGGGGAGACCCCAACGTCGACATCTTTCAGGGGTGGGCGGCCGTCGAGCTCCGAGAGCACGACGACCACGTCGAGGTTGTTATCAAGAAGACCGAGCGGGTACCCGGCGTCGCCGCCCCCGTCGTTACCGACGAGGCCAGGACGCTGCGTGGCCGCTACGTGGTCGCCGCCGACGGAGCCAATAGTGCGGTTCGCCGCTGGCTCGACATCGAACGGGAGGACCTGGGATTCAATCAGAAGTGGCTCGTCGTCGACGCGCGTAAGAAGCGCGACCTGCACTTCGAGTTCGATTGCGGCCAGATCTGCGACCCGAGGCGGCCGACCACTATCCTTCCGCTGGGCGAGCGGCACCGGCGGTGGGAGTGGGCGCTCCTGCCGGGCGAGACCGTCGAGGAGTTCGAACGTCCCGAGGTGGCGTGGCGGCTTCTGGGCGACCTCGGCGTTACCCCCGACGACGTGGAGTTCGTGCGCCAGCTCGTCTACACGTTCGAGGCGCGCATCGCCCAGGAGTGGAAGCGTGGACGCGTCTTCCTCATGGGCGACGCGGCGCACACGATGCCGCCGTTCATGGGCCAGGGGATGGCCTCGGGCATGCGCGACGCGAAGAACCTGGCCTGGAAACTCGACCTCGTGCTGCGCGGGTTGGCGCCCGCTGAGTTCCTGAACACCTACCAGCAAGAGCGGCGCCCGCATACCTACGACTGGACGGTCATTTCGCTCGAAGCCGGGAAGATCCCGGGAACCTTGGACCCCGAGGCCGCCAGGGAGCGCGACGAGCGCTTCCGCGCCGGCTGGCGTCCGCCCATGCCCGATTTCCCGCAGCTCGTGGGCGGGATCATGGCGCGGGATCTCGTCGGCCAGCCGGCCGCGCCCGCGGGCGAGCTGGGCTTGCAGGGACGGGTCGAGCGTGACGGCGAGGCGGGCCTCTTCGACGATCTGTTCGGAGCGGGCGACCAGTGGCAGGTCATCAGCGCGGTTGGCCACCCGCGAAGCGTGCTAAGCGACGCCCAAATCGATTTCCTGGAGAGTGTCGGGACCACGTTCGCCCACGTAGCATCCGGCGTCGAGGGCGATGCAATCGACGTTGACGGCCAGTATGCGGCCTACTTCGCCGAACGCGGCATCGAGGTCGTGGTCAACCGCCCGGACTTTTACGTGTTCGGCGGGGCTTCGCTGGAAGAGTTGCCGGCGCTCGTCGACGAGCTCGTCCGCCAGCTGACCGTGGAATCCGCCGATCAGATCAGCCCAGTTGGGCTCTCGGAGCCCGAGTCACCGGGCGACAGCAACCTGGGCAGACCACCGAAGGAGATGAGGACGAGATGAGTGTATCGATGCGTCGAGTCGGCATCGTCGTACTTCTCGCTATGGCCGTGCTCGGCGTGGCGGCGTGTGGCGGCGGTTCCGGGGGTGGTGATTCCGGTGGCGGCTCCGGCACGGTGCCCGCCGCGGTATCGCAGAGGGTGGAAAACGCCAAGTCACCCGTCAAGAACTGGCCCGGCCCAACCGAGAGCATAAAGGCGCCCACCAGCAAGAAGATCGTCGCTATTACCTGCAGCTCGCAGGGCTACGGCTGCGTTCAGGGTGGCATCGGCGTGCAGCAGGCCGGCGAGGCGCTCGGCTGGGACGTCACGGTCGTCGACGGCAAGGGTGACCCAGGAGTCTGGAACAGTTCCATCCAGCAGGCCATCGTGACCAAGGCGGACGGCATCGTGTTGCTGGCGATCAACCCGCAGCTGGTGCAGGGCGCGCTGGATAAGGCAAAGACCGCGGACATCCCCGTGATCTCGACCTTCATCCCGAAGCTCCCGGGTCCGACCGTGGACGGTTACGTCTCCACCGATCACGTGGAGGGCGGGAAGATCCTGGCCGATTGGATCATCGAGGACTCGGGCGGCGACGCGAGCGTCCTCATGCTCAACGAGAAGGCGTTCCCGGAACTTGTGCAACGCAACGAGGCGCTGGTCAAGGAGCTCAAGGACCAGTGTCCCAACTGCGAAGTCGCCGACACGGTCCAGTTGAGCATCGGGACGATGGGCCAGGAACTCGCGCCTGCCGTGACCTCCGCGCTGCAGCGGAATCCGAACATCACCCACGTCGTGGCACCGTTCGATTCCAGCGGCATCCTCGCCGGCCAGGGTATCCGCCAGGCCGGCAAGACCGGGCAGGTCAAGCTGGTCAGCGCGGAGGGTGACCCCAACGGCATCCGAGCCGTCCAAAGCGGCGAGCAGGCCGTGGACCTGGCTACCGTCCCACCTTGGGGCGGCTGGGCGGCATCTGACCTCTTGGCGCGTCAGTTCGCCGGCGAGCCCGTCGACAGCGAGGTCCTACCGCAGCGCCTGTTCGACGAGTCCAACGTGCCGTCGGGCGAGGGCTGGGACGGGGACGTCGATTACGAGGCCGAGTTCAAGAAACTTTGGGGCCGCTAATGGAGGATCCCGTCCTCGAGATCCGTGGGCTGGGCAAGCACTTCGGCGGGCATACGGCGCTCGCCGATGTGGACTTCACCCTTCGGCGCGGAGAGATCCACGCCCTGCTCGGTGAGAACGGAGCGGGGAAATCTACGCTCATCAAAATCTTGGCGGGGGCGATTCAGCGCGACACCGGCGATATCCTCGTCGCCGGCGAGGAGGTGGCGCGCCGAGCCTCGCCGGCCGACGTGGCGAGGCTCGGGCTGGCTTTCGTGCATCAGGACCTTGGTCTCGTCGATCAGCTCAGCGTCGCGGAGAATCTCGCTTTGGAGGTGGGCTACGAGCGGCATCACGGGCTCATCTCGTTTCGCGAAACCGAACGTCGGGCCGCCCGGCTGCTGGCAGACGTTGGGACCGCCGTATCTACGCAGGCTCTGGTCGGCGATCTGTCCCAGGACGAGAAGGTCATGGTGGCCGTCACGCGCGCCGTGTCCCGCGGCGCGCGAATCATCGTGCTCGACGAGGTCAGCGCGAGCCTTCCGGCGCCCGAGTTCGACCGTCTCGCGGACTCTCTGCGGGTGGCCCAGGAGAGGGGTGTCGGCTACGTCTACGTCACCCACCGCCTCGAAGAGGTATTCGAGCTCGCCGACCGGGTGACGGTGCTGCGTGACGGGCGGCGAGTGGCCACGGCGCCGGTGGCAGAGACTAGCCACGACGAGGTTGTGGAGTGGATCCTGGGCGGTGCACTCGCGCCGCCGGGTGCCGTCGACAAAACCAGCGCACACGGCCAGAGGCCGGTGCGTCTGCAGGTACGCGATCTACTCAGCGCCGGTCTCGCCGGGCCGATCAGCTTCGAGGTTGCCGCTGGAGAGATCCTTGGGATCTGCGGTCTCATCGGCAGTGGCACCCGAGAGGTCGCCCGCCTGCTGGGCGGCGCGGCGAAGCCCGACCGGGGCACGGCACGGCTGGACGGCAAACCTCTTCCGCTCGGGGAGCCGCACCGCCTCGTGGGCATGGGGGTTTCCTACGTGCCCGGCAGCCGCCTCGAGGGGGCGGTCCCCGAGATGGCCATCCGCGAGAACTTTTTCCTGTCGCGACGGCAGGGGCCGGATACCGATGACCCGTTCGTGCGGGTTCCGTGGCGCGAGCGGGTCTCCGCGACCCGACTCGCAGAAAAGTACGATGTTCGTCCCCGCGGCGCGGTCGAGAGGCCGCTGGCCGCGTTGAGCGGCGGCAACCAGCAGAAGGTGATCTTCGGCCGGGCGCTCCGCGCCAAGCCCAGGCTACTGGTCCTCGACGACCCGACCGCGGGCGTCGATGTCGGCTCCCGCTTGGAACTTCACGGGTTCCTGCGCGAAACCCTCGACAGCGGCACCTCGATCGTTCTGGCCTCTACCGACTTCGCGGAGGTCGCAAGCCAGGCCGATCGGGTGCTGGTCATGCGCCACGGGCGCGTCGAGGCCGAGTTGCCGCGCGACCAGCTTACCCCTGACGGGCTCGCCCGGGCGAGCTACGGCACACCCGACCAAAACGCGTCGAAGGAGGATCAAACGTGAGCCCCACGTCAACCGAATCGCAGGCACCGGCGAATTCCGAGGACGCCGACCAGGTACGCGGTGGGCTCGGGCACGTCGTGCGTTCCGTTATGTACAAGTACGCGCTCGTCGCCGTGCTCTTGGCCGTCATCGGTTTGTTTTCGACCGTCAACCCCGACGTCTTCCCGACCTTCGCCAATGCCCAGACGATCGCGTCCACGCAATCCACGATCGCCCTGCTGGCTCTTGCGGCGATGCTGCCGCTGATCGTTGGCCACATCGACATATCGATCGGCTTTCAGTTCGGGCTCGCCCAGGGCCTGTGCGCCTATTTGATCGTCAACATGGGGACGTCTGCCATTCTCGCCGTGGGGGCCGTGCTCGCGGTCGGACTCCTGGTCGGTCTGCTCAACGGCGTCCTGGTGGCGAAGGTCAAGCTCGACTCGTTTATCGTGACGCTCGCCGTCGGGATCCTCGTCCTCGGCGCCACTCAATGGTTGACCGGGGACGTGACGATCTCCGGCCAGATGCCCGCGTGGTTCCTGTCGCTTGGGCGCGCTAACGTGGCGGGCATCCCGCTGCCCTTCATATACGTCGTTCTGGCCTGCGCGGCCCTGTGGCTGACGCTCGAGTACACGGCGTGGGGACGCTCGTGCTACGCGACCGGCGGCAACCCCCGCGCCGCGTTGCTCGCCGGGGTGCGAACCGAGCGCGTTACCATCCAGGCCTTCCTGCTGGCCGGACTGCTGTCAGCGATATCCGGGTGCCTCTCGGTCATGATCCTGGGCGCATCCTCGCCGACCATCGGCCTGGGGGCGCTGCTGCCGGCGTTCGCGGGGGCCTTTCTGGGCGCGACGTCGATCCGCCCCGGCCGCTACAACGCGATCGGGACCCTGATCGCGGTCTACCTCGTGGCTGTCGGGATCACCGGCCTCCAGCAGCTCGGAGCGGCCTCCTACGTCCAGCAACTCTTCAACGGCGGCGCGCTCCTGATCGCCGTCGCCCTCGCACGCTTCGCCGCGACTCGCCGGTCGGGTACTTGAGCGGCACGAGAGGAGATAAACATGGCAACCGTTAACACCGAAGGGAACGGCCCGGGGCATGTGGGAGCCGACGCGGGGCCACGGTGCCCGCATCTCGACGGCTATGCTCCGTTATCGCCCGGGCAGTTGGCCAACCCCTACCCGATGTGGGCCCACGCCAGGGCCACCGCCCCCGTCTTCTACGACGAGCGCCTTGGCATGTGGTCGGTGACCCGGTACCAGGACGTCGTGGGCGTCCTCCGCGACCCCGAGACGTTCTCGTCGGCCGAGGCCTTCGCGCTGCGGCAGCCCAGGCTGCCCGAGGAACTGGCGACGCGGATACCGCCGGGCTTCTGGCGTCCCCGGATGCTCGTGGCCCACGACCCGCCCGAGCACACGAAGCTCCGCAGGTTGGCCCAGAAGGCCTTCACGCGCGAACGGGTCGCGGCGCTCGAGCCGTTTATCCGCTCCACCTGCCACCAGCTCGTCGACCGCTTCCCCGAACGCGGGGAGGTCGACCTCATGGTCGCATACGCCAACGCCCTCCCTCTAAAGGTGATCACGTCCATCCTCGGCTTCGAGGCCGACGAGGGACCGGACCTGCGCCAGTGGACCGAGGACTTCCTCGTGATGGCTACCCCCGCGAGGGACGGGGAGGACGATGACGTGGCAGACGCACAGATCGTCGGGCGCATCGAGCGCATGGTGGCGATGACCGAGCGCTGCGCGGCGCTGGTCGAGGAGCGGCGCCAGGCGCCCCGCGACGACGTGATCTCAGCGCTCGTCCAGGCGGCCGACACGGGCGACGTGCAGGTGGCCCCGTACGACTTGGTTACGCTGGCGCTGGAGCTCGTCATCGCGGGCAACGACACGACCGCCAACCTTATCTCGCACATGGTCCACTACCTTCTCGAGGACCGCCCACTCTGGGAGCAGTTGCTCGCGGACCGGACGCTCGTGCCCGCGGCGGTCGAGGAGACGCTCCGCCGTCGTGGTTCTAGTAAAGGCCTGTTCCGTCGCGCGACCGCCGACGTAACGATCGGCGAGGCGCAGGTCCGGAGCGGCGACATCTTGCACGTGCTATTCGCCTCGGCCAACCACGACGAGGCGCTCTTTACCGACCCCGAGCGCTTCGACCTCTACCGGGAGAAAGTCGGCGAACACGTGGGCTTCGGCCGCTTCAGGCACTCCTGCCTCGGCGCCCCGCTCGCGCGGCTGGAAGGCCGAGTGGCGCTGGAGGTTCTGTTGGAGCGGATCCCGGGGCTGGAGCCGGTCCCCGAGCAGCACCTCGAGTACGCGCCGACGCTGACGACGCAGACGCTGCTGCACTACCGAGTCTCGGTGCCTCGTTTCCGGGAAACACCCTGACCCGGATCGGGCGCATCATCATCTCTGGCTCGACCCGGCCGCCGAACGTGACGAGCGCAGGATCTCAGCGCGGGAAGTCCTCGGTGGCGACAGCTTGTTGCGTCCTTTGAGGCAGCGAAACAAATCTCCTGCCCGTCGGTACGTCAGGAAAGTGTCGAGAGGTAAAATACGACTTCTTCGATTCGAGAGCCATCATATGATAGACACGATCCGAGCACACAGGGAAGATACCACTCGCGCGCGGGTGCTGGCGCGGATGGAGGGCAACCCGGATCCCCCGATCCTGGCGAGCAGGTCACTGGGCTGGAACGGCCTGATCGCGGAGAGGTTCCGGCACGCGCCGACCGAGCACCACTTCCCGGCCCTTCCCGAGAACACGGTCTCCCTGTACCTGGGGCAGCCCGTGCGGTCGGTGAGGTGGTCGGGCGGCGGGATGCACGAGGGGATCACGAAAAAAGGCGACGTCACGGTGAAGGCCTCTGGGCAGCCCGTCGGCTGGCACTTCGACAAGGACGTGGACCTGCTCGTGATGCGCTTCGGCCCCGCTTTCCTCGCTCACGTGGCCGAGGAGAACGGGCTGGACGCCGACGCGGTCGAGCTTCGACCCAGCCTGGATCGGCGCGACGACGCAGTGAAGCACATAGGCCTCGCGATGCTCGCCGAGATGGAGGCGGGTGGCGCCGGCGGCAGGGTCTACGGCGACGCCCTGGCGACCGCGCTCGCCACGCACCTGCTGCGGAACCACGGCGCCTCCCCGCAGGCCGCGCCAGACGGGAGGGGAGGGCTGCCCAGAAGCGCGCTCCGGCGCGTGACCGATTTCGTGAACGACAACCTCTCGATGGATCTCGGGCTCTCCGAGATGGCCGGGGTCGCCAACCTGAGCCGCTACCACTTCTCCAGGCAGTTCAAGCGCTCGACCGGCCTCACGCCGCACCAGTACGTGATCGGGCGCAGGGTAAAGCGGGCGAGGGAGCTGCTCTCGAAGACCGACCTCTCCGTGGGCGACGTCGCGAGCGTGGTCGGCTTTACCCACCAGAGCCACCTCGCCCACCACGTCAGGCGCCAATTCGGCGTCGCCCCTTCTGCCCTCCGCGGGTAGGCGCATCCCCCAGAGCCGTCCCGAACGGTCCGAAACCATGCCAAAGAGCAAGAATCTGCTCAACGACGGCAATTTCGTGACCGCCGCCGCGTCCTTCGAGCCGGATACTCACGGCAGGCATCTGGTCCCCTACGAAAGGACGGAAACATCGTGGACAACACACCCACCCGCGTCGCGCTTGTCACCGGAGGCTCCGGCGGCATCGGCCGCGATACTTCGGAACGGCTCGCCCGGGACGGCATGGCCGTCGTCGTGCACTACGCTGGCAATCAAGCCCGGGCCGACGAGACAGTCGAGGCCATAACCACCGCCGGTGGCCGGGCGATGACCGTCGGCGGCGACGTCGCGGACGAGCGGGACATGGCGGAGGCCTTCGACGCCGTCGAGCAAAACTTCGGCGGGGTCGACGTCGTAGTGAACACCGCCGGCATCATGATCCTCGCTCCCCTGGCCGAATTCGACCTCGCGGACCTCGATAGCACGATCCGCACCAACCTCCGCGGCACGTTCGTGGTCAACCAGCTGGCGGCACAGCGGGTCCGGAGCGGTGGTGCGATCATCAATTTCTCCTCGTCGGTCGTGAAGCTGTCTCTGCCCACCTACGCGCCCTACGCCGCCACCAAAGGCGCCGTCGAAGCGGTCAGCCTGATCCTCGCCCGCGAGCTTCGGGGTCGCGACATCACGGTCAACGCCGTCGCCCCCGGGCCAACCGCGACCCCCCTGTTTTTGGACGGCAAGGACGAGGAGACCGTCGATAACATGGCCAAGATGGCGCCGCTGGAACGCCTCGGCACGCCGGAGGACGTGGCCGAAGCCGTCGCGTTCCTCGCGGGTCCTGCCCGCTGGGTCAACGGCCAGGTCGTCTACGCCAACGGCGGCATCGCATAGAACGCCCGATAGATAGAACGAAGGAGACGAATCATGAGCAGCAAAGTCATCGTTATCAGCGGGGCCGGCAGCGGGTTCGGGGCGCTCAGCGCCCGCGCCCTGGCGGCCGGCGGCAACACCGTCTACGCCGGCATCCGCGAGACGGCCGGCCGCAACGCGGGCCGGGTCGCCGAGGCCAAAGAGTATGCCGAGGAGCACGGCGTGGACCTGCGCACTGTCGAGCTCGATGTGTCGTCGCAAGACTCCGTCGACGCCGGCGTCGCGGAGATCATCGAGGAGGCGGGCCGGTTGGACGTGGTCATCCACAACGCCGGCCACATGGTCAACGGGCCGACCGAGGCGTTCACGCCAGAGGAGATCTCGCGCGTCTACGACACCAACGTCCTCTCGACCCAGCGCCTGAACCGCGCCGCGCTACCCCACCTGCGAAAGCAGGGCCACGGCCTTCTGCTGTGGGTCGGGAGCACCAGCACCAGGGGCGGCACCCCGCCCTACCTCGCCCCGTACTTCGCGGCCAAGGCGGCGATGGATTCCCTCGCTGTCAGCTACGCCGCCGAGTTGGCCCGGTTCGGCATCGAGACGACCATCGTCGTCCCTGGCTCGTTCACCAGCGGGACGGAGCACTTCGCCAATGCCGGCCGGCCGGCCGACGAGGAGCGGGCGGCGGAGTACGACGCGCTCTACGGTGGGATGCTGGAGTCCGTGGCCCAGAGGCTCGCCGAACAGGCCCCGGAAGGCGCCGACGCGACGCAGGTCTCCGACGAGATCGCGCGCATCGTCGCCCTGCCGGACGGGACGCGGCCGTTCCGCAGCCACGTCGACCCGGCCGACGACGGAGCCGAGGTGGTGAGCGCGGTGGCCGACCGCATCCGCGCCGAGTTCCTCGCCCGCATCGGCCTGGGGGACCTCCTGCACCCGACCGTAACAAAATAGCCACCGGTGGGGCCGGAACTAGTGTCTCGGCCCCGACGAGGCCCAGAGCTCGGGTCCGTGCCAGGAGCCGCAAACTGAGGCCATTCGCCAACTGCTTGGAGTCCACGTTCTCCGAACCTCGCATTCAGAATGGTGGATGAAGGGCCCTCACCGTAATGACAGGGGCGGTTTTGGGGCTTCTCGTCTGAGGTCGACGACACAAGATGTAGCGCTGGTGGATAATGGTGTACGATCCCGAATGAAATCCCGCGGTTGGACCGGGCGTCGGTGGCGTTCGGGCGTACTTCCCGGTCGCTACTTTGCGGCGGGTGACACCGACCCGAGCTCTGGGCCTCGTCGGGGCGGCTCGGCAACCGTACGCACCCCCATTCTCATAACCGGAATCTTCGCCCAGAGTGCGGGGTGGGTCGAGGGTGTTGGACTCCATTTACACAAGCTATTCTTCAGCAGCCCTTATCACTTTCCACGCACTCGGCTGAACGGAACAAGGGGAAGGGCCGGGGCTGCTACGTCCCGGCCCCCGTCTGCTGCGTACCGCTACCCGTTGGGAGGGCTCGCTTCCGCCACCGACGCCGGGTCGGCAAGGTCGACCGACGCGCGTGGCGATCAGCCGCTCCCGCCGTTGTTGGCCAGGATGACCTGGCCGTTGATCCAGCCGGCTTCGGCAGAGGCGAGGAACGCGGCGATGGCGCCGATGTCGGAGGGACGCCCCAATCGTCCCGTCCGGTGCGCCTTTTACGAGATCGCCCGACGGGTCGAGGAAGCCGGCGTCTATGGGGCCGGCCATGATCGAGTTGGCCGTGATCCCTCGGGGACCGAGCTCGTTGGCGAGGACGCCGATGGTCGTGTTGGCCCCGGCCTTCGACGTGGCGTACGCGCCGTAACCGGCGGGGGCGAACTGCACCGAGCTGGAGCTGATGTTGATGATCCGGCCGCCGTCGCGGACCGTCCGGGCGGCCTGGCGCAGGACGTAGAACGTCGCCCGCGTGTTGGACGACAGGAGCCGCTCGAAGTCCTTGTCGGAGATGTCGGCGACGGGCGCCGGGGCCGTCGTCGCCCCGGCGTTTGCGACCACGATGTCGATGCCGCCCAGCGCAGCCCGGGTCTCGGCGAAGAGCGCCGCGACGTTGCGGCCGTCGGCGAGGTCCCCGCCGTTCGCGATCGCCTCAGCGCCGCGCCCACGGAGGGCGGCGACCGCGGCGTCGGCTTCGTCGCGTCTGCTGCGGAAATGGACGACGACGCTCGCGCCGTCGTCCGACAACGATTCGACGATCGCCCGCCCGATGCTGCGGGGCGCGCCCGTCACGAGGGCCACCTTTCCGTGCAACCGTCCGGGGCCCTGCTGCGCGGTATCTGGCGCCGTCGTGTCGGTCACGACCGCGAACCTCGGGCCGCGTCCTGCCCTATCCGGGTGCCGGTATTCGCCGTCGTCCCTGCCGCGCTTTCTCTCCCCGTCCCTTGGCGGGAGGTGAGGCCCAGGTTCCTGGCGACGATGCGGTCGAACATACTGTCGCCCAGCAGGCCCGACATGACCGCCAACAGCTTCGCGTCGCGCCCGACGCGGTAGCGTGCGCGCGGCTTGCGCGCCTCGATGGCGTCGGAGATCACCCTCGCCACACCGGGCGGCTGGATGCCGCTGCTCCTCCGTTCCTCCGCCTGATCGCGTACGGCGGCGACGAGGTCGTCGTAGCGCGCTTGCTGGTCGGGGGTCATGGTGGCCGCCATCTCGTCCACGGTCGCCATCGTCTTGTTCCAGATCGGCGTGGCGATGTTGCCGGGCTCGATGACTATGACCCTGACCCCGAGCCGACCGACCTCGCGGCGGAGCGCGTCGCTGAAGCCCTCCAGCGCGAACTTCGCGGCGGCGTAGGCGCCAAGGGTCGGGAAGGCGACCCGTCCGCCGATCGAGGAGACGTTGACGAGGCGTCCGTCGCCGCCGGCGATCAGGGCGGGCAGCAGCGCCCGCACCACCGCGACGTGCCCGAAGAAGTTGACGTCGAAGTGGCGACGCCACTCGTCCATGGCCGACTTAGCTCGTAGGGCTACTCATGGTCCGGGATCGAGGGATTCGCTCCGCTCTCAAGCCGCCCGTCACGGACTCTCGGTCCTTACATGCGCCGGCCGGCGGCGCTGCTCTTATTCACCCTGGGGTCACGGTACCATTGATGCTGTTGGCGAACTCGTCGAAGACGCTTGAGGGAGGACAAAACCCGGTAGATCCAGGCGCAAGGCCGGCTCGAAGACGGTGTCCGGAAGTCTTATGCGGAATTCGCCAACAGTATCGCCATTCCGGGATGGTACCGCTACGCGATGCAGCTCTCCAAGGAACAGGCGAACTTCGCAAAATTGGCCTTCTTGGCAATTTGGTTGGCGTGACTTGTTCGGCCTGCACCTTGCCCAGCGCCGTACCGAAGTGCAAGTGGGCGCAAGTATCTACAAAAAGAAGCGCTGGTACAGGCGCAGATGAAGACGTCGGCCTGCAGGCGGCTTGCTACGCAGACTGGGCGAGTTCCTCGCT
>NZ_CADCTE010000184.1 GCF_902805515.1 uncultured Arthrobacter sp.
GGCCAGGCCGGGCGGAGGGCCGCTACACTACGACCCGGCGTTTCGGGACTGGGTGTTCTGGTGGTATCTGGCCACCATCGAGCCCACCGATCAACTGATCGTCCGCCGGGATGCTCGCACTGAGCCCTTTCCAACCTGGTGGGCGGGCTCCGGTCGGCGCGGCGTGGCGTCACCGAGATGAGTGAAGCTCCTGGTAGGCGGGCGATTGCCTAGATCAATCCGCCTGACCAGGAGCTTCGGGTGCCTTCCTACCCCGCGGGGTGTCCGTGTCCAACCACGCCCTCATCACCCTGTCCGACGCACTACGCCGGCGGCGAGCGCAGGTCAGAACCCGCTGGCGCAGGCTCAGCGTCGGTCGCCAAGCCCTGCTCGTGGTCGCGCACCTGCGCAAGGGCGAGACCTACGCCGACCTAGCCGCCGGTTTCGGCATCGGCACCACCACGGTGTTCCGCTACATCCGCGAAGCCCTCGACGTGCTGGGCGGGCTCGCCCCCTCGCTGTCCAACGCGGTCGCCATGGCGACCAGGAAGGCGTTCGTGATCCTGGACGGCACGCTGCTACGGATCGACCGAGTCGGCATGGGCTCGGGCCGCGACCGGCCCCACTACTCCGGAAACACAAGGCGCACGGCGTCAACGTGCAGGTCCTCGCCGACCCCAACGGGCGGCTGATCTGGGTCTCACCAGCGCTTCCCGGCGCGCGGCACGACATGGGCGCCGCCCGCGAGCACGGCCTCCTTGACGCCCTACGCGACGCGCAGGTGAAGGTGATCGCCGACAACGGCTACCGCGGCGCGGGCTTCGCGGTCCCGCAGCGCCGTCGCCCCGCCGACCCCAACACCGGTGAACGCCGACGCTTGTCCCGCAACCAGAAGGCGGTCAACTCCGCCCACGCCCGCCAGCGCGGACCGGGTGAGCGCGCGAACGCCCAGCTCAAGAGTTGGAAGATCCTCCGCAAGATCCGTTGCTGCCCGCGACGAGCCACCGACCTGGTCAAGGCCGTCCTCGTGCTCATCCACGCAGGCTGACCTCAAGTGGAAACGGCTCAGTATCAGATTCGGCTCGGACCTCAACAGGCAACAGGCCTTGATGTGGCGTTGACGAACTCGAGCCTAAGTGCATCTGATGCCGGTACGACTAGTGCTACTCCATCGTCGAAGCGCCAACCATCATGCAGGAAGAAGTAGTTGCCTCCACTGTGCAGTATCATCTTGAGGCCATCATAACGAAATCTATGGGCTGCTTCGGGATTTTTGCATGTAGTTTCAATTACTCCAGGAACTGCGAGACTAAGGCTCTTCTCGCTATAGAGTACAGCACCCGGCCATGACGAAAGATTGGCCACAAGCTGAGCGGCTCGCTGGCTTCCCACAGCTGCCGACAAATCTCCGGCTGCCCAAAATAATCCTGCACTCGCTATAATAAAGATGGCAGCCCATTCCATAACTACTGCACTCGAAGTGGTAGACCGAGAGCCGGTTTCGCTATTGGAGTCTAGCGCTCTTCGCCAGCGATCCAGCTTGGATGCTGCGAAAAGTAGGGCGACTCCTGCTGTCAATGAAAGACCTGGCACCGCAGTAAAAATCTGGATAGAATCCGGCACCATAATGCCAACGCCGGCAATAGTTAATAAGACGGCGGCTGTAGCGGCCGCAGCGACGGATCCTGCAAGTGCCCAGCTCCGCGCTCGACGCTGCAGAAAATTGATAGGCATAAGATGGTGTGCCCATAGACCAGTCAACAGTATGGCTGCGATGGCAATCAATGGCACAAATAGGCCGTCCGCGCTTCGGATCAAGTAATCTTCCACTCGAAATTCAAAGATCGTGTAATCCACACCGAACGCATCGAAAAACCAATAAGCATGCAGTAGGCCGAAGTAGAACATTATCGCAGTCAGCATTGTAGCTGGAGCGACGATGGCCCCAAAAATCTTGGCGGCTCTTACAGGTCCTGAGTCGCTCGGGTCTGTAACGTCGCTACCGCTGCGATCCTCACCCACGGTTGCAGTCCCCATTGCCGTTACTCAGGGCCACTATTAAGGGGTGGGTTGTCGTTGGAGGGTGGGTTGTCGTTGGAGGGTGGGTTGTCGTTGGAGGGTGGGTTGTCGTTGGAAGGCGGGTTGTCGTCGACAGATGAACACGGCGAGTTAAGAACAAGGTCGAGGTTTCCGTCCTCAACCACAGCGTAAAGCTGCTCTTTGTCACCCGTACCGGTTCTAACAGTAGATTCGGCTACGCGGACTATGACCACCCTTCCGGTGTAGGCGTCACAGGGCCCTGGGTCAATTCTCGTGCGAACTTGTATGCATTCAGTTCCACCGCATGCCTTCCTGATCTCGGGCTTGAGGTCCGTATCTATCCGTGTGATAGGCGAATATGAAAGCCCATCCATGGGAATCGGTATTCTTATTGGAGAAGGAATAGAAGTGTCTGTTCCTGGCCTGCCAACCGGCCCAGGTGGCTGGCCTTGACTTCGAGGCTTCGAGGGGGAAGTGCCTGAGTTGGGGTTGGTCGAGTTGGGGTTGGTCGAGTTGGGGTTGGTCGAGTTGGGGTTGGTCGAGTTGGGATTAAGGGTAAGATTTGGTGGGGTCGGGGAATCTCTGCTAACAGCCTGAGTCTCGCCGCGTCCGGAGAGTGCGAACGAAATAATGAAACCTATCAATGCGAGAGTGATAAATATAGTTAGAGCCAGATAAACTCTTGCCCGCGTGATTGTAAACATGATAAGCCCCCTGGCTGTCTAGCAACTGGCTTTGCCTGATCTCTAGACTACGGATGAACGCATGCAGTCCGATTGTCAATACTCGCATCAGTTGCCGCCGTACGGAAGCCGCCGAAGGTGCAGTCAGCGCGGAAGCCTCGAGGCTGCGTGCACCGTTGGTGCCGAGGACGTCGGCACTCGCCTACAGCGACATGTCAGCCGCCTCCTCGAACGGTTAGATCTACGCAAGGCCCGGCGTCTGGAAGGGGTTGGCAGTGGTGGTGGGGCGGGCGGCTGCTGGTGTCCGGCTGGCCAGCGGGGTTGACGGTAGTGATGACGCGCCAGCTGGTGCCGTCCTGCGCTTGATGCCCCGCCGCGCTCGATGCCAACGACGTCGACGCGATGTTCGCGGTCGCGCGCCGCTCGGTCACCTGGGCAGCGCCTGCCCAATGACCGCCGACTCACACCCGGCCAGCGGCGGGCCCAGCAGCGCCCGACGACTGCGCCGGCAGTAGGCCACGGCTGCGGTCGGTGAGAAGGGCCTCGGGGCTCCGCCCCGAACCCCGGCCCTCTCTCCAGTGGAGGGGGAAGTGCGGCACCGGGGCTCCACCGCCGCCCGTTCGTCCCGAGGGGATGCCACACCGCCGGTGGGGTGCAAGGCAGAACAGCGCGCCTTGCACCCCACCGGCCGGCGCGGCCGGCTGCGCCCGCCCGACCGACGGTGGAGCCCCTCCAGGCCGAGCCGTTAGCGGGAGCGCTCGACTGAGGTGGCACGAGCCCGCGAGCCATGAAGCTTTCTGTCGGTCCTGAATGCGATCCTGAGTGGTAATGCTGGCCTCTGAAGATCGGGGGAGTACTGATGGTGCACGAACCCACCGCTCCACAACCGTGCGCTCGCGAGAGCGGTTCGATTTCGGCCCGGGCCTACTTGGACGTCCCGTACGCCGAGAAGGATGCTGCGAAGGCCCTTGGGGCTCGCTGGGACCCTGCAGCCCGCCGCTGGTATGACCCCTGTCCGCCTTCGGCCGGGCTGCAGCGGTGGGCGGCGCGCGCAGAGGTGCCCGAGCTGTTGCCCGGCGAGGACCGTGCGTTCGGCTCCGGGTTGTTCGTTGATCTGGTGCCGGCGTCGTGCTGGTTCACCAACGTGCGGTCCTGCGTCAGCTCGGTGGACTGGGCGCGGCTGCGTCGCCCGGTCCTGAGCCGCGCCCGCCACCGCTGCGAGGCGTGCGGCAATGGCGAGGACCGCCGCGCGCGTCGGTGGCTGGAGGTGCACGAGCGCTGGCACTACGACGAGCCGGGCGGGGTGCAGGCGCTGCGGCGGCTGATCTGCCTGTGCTCGCCGTGCCACCTGGTGACGCACTTCGGGTACGCCAACGTCACCGGTCGTACCGACGAGGCGTTCGCCCACCTGCGCCGGGTCACGGGCATGAACCAGCCACAGGCATGGAGGCACGTCCACGACGCCGAGCAGGTCTGGCTACGTCGCTCGGAGCAGGTGTGGGAGCTCGACCTGGGCATGCTCACCGGCGCCGGAATCGCCGTCCGGCGTCCGGAGCCCGCCGAGCAGCGTCTTGCCGTCGCCGAGGAGGCGCTCCGGCGAGCCGACCCTCCCGCGACCCGTTCAGCGCGAGGTCACTCCGCGTAGTCCAGCCTCCCCGGCGCCGCGTGCCACGTCATGCGCCGCGAACGTGGGGACAACGCTGGGGTTCAGGTCTTGCCGGGATGTCGTCCCGTAGAGCGGAGTCGCAGGTCGAGGTCCTGGATCGTGTTGATCGGTTGCCTTCCGCGACGGAGGCCGGCCGGCCCGCACTGGCGGGGCCTCCGCTCCGCGGTCTGCGTGGGTGTCAGCGGGTGCTGCCGGACCTGCGCCGGTGGGTCAGGGCCTGGAAGGTGCGGGTCGCGATCGTGAACGCCTTCCACTCCCGTGCGCGGAACACCGTGTCGAGTGGAGTGTCGGCGAGGTGGTTGGTGTAGTTGGACAAGGTCTTCACCGCGAGGGCCAGGACGAGGTGCAGGGCGTGCTGGTCGGTGTAGCCCGCTGCGCGGAACGCCGCGACCTGGTCCTCGGTGGGCCGGCCGCGCTCGAGCAGGAGCTGGCGGGTGAAGGTGCTCAGCGCCTCCAGCCTCGGATCCGGGATCGGGGTGCCGCCGCGGACGGCCTCGGTGACCGCGTGCGGCACCCGCGCGACCGTGTCGGCGACGAGGCTATGGGCAGCCATGCAGTACTCGCACGCGTTCTCCGCGCTGATGGTGAGGAACACGACCTCCTGCTCGACCGGGTCGAAGCCCGACTCGGCACGGAACTGTTCGTAGCCGGTGAGGTAGGTGTCGAGCAGCGCCGGCGAGTTGGCCATGACCCGGTACACGTTCGGCAGCATGCGGGCGGCGCGCTTGCCGCGGTCGAGCAGCTCGCGCTGGCGGTCGGTGGCGTCTGTGTACCGGATCGATCCGATCACGAGGAAGCCGAGCCGTTGTGGCCGAGAGCCGAGCGACCACCAGTCGCGTGCGTCGGTGTCGAGTTGCGCCGGCCCGGGGGCCGCCGTGCTCAGTCCCACCACGTGCGGCGGGGCCGCACCCCCGTGGTGGGGGTGCGGCCCCGTCGTGGTGGTGCTGGGTGGGTTCGTGGTGGTGGGTCAGAAGCCGAGCTGGCGGTCTCCGCCCCATCCGGGGATGGGGAGGGGGGGCAGGTTCTGGATGAACTGACCGGCCCCGTTGAGGAGGTTGCCGACCTCACCGGCGGCGCGGCCGGGGGTGACGAGCGACAGCGGCAGGATCCAGCCCGGGCCGTCCCCGCTGACCAGGTTGCCGCTGGCGAAGTCGTAGACCCCGGTGCGGCGGTCCATGAAGGTCACCTCGACCCGGTCACCGGGCAGGTCACGCACGGTGAGGACCTGGTCGTTGAACACCCCTTGGGCGACCTGGCCGGCCTGGTTGAGGAACTGGCCCACCCCGCCCTGCTGCGGCTGGGCCGCCGGGGTGCTGGGTCGGGGGGTGGTGCGCTGGGGGGCGCTGGGCT
>NZ_CADCTE010000185.1 GCF_902805515.1 uncultured Arthrobacter sp.
GCAGGTGGCGGCGCAGCAGGGCGGCCACGTCGCGCAGCCGAGCCTGCCCCGCGGTCGGGCTGTCACCGCCGCCGAGGGGCAGCAGCCACACCTGCCCCGGGCCCTCGCCGGGATTTGGTCCCGGTTCGGGGTGCCATGGGCGGCGGATACCGCTACTGCCGTCGTCGTGATTGTCCTGCTGCTGACGACGGATGTGCTCACCGTCGTCGGCTTCTCGAGCTTCGGCGTGCTGCTGTACTACGCGGTGGCGAATGTGGCCGCCCTGACGCTCACCCAGCGCCAATGGTACGCACCGAAGATCCTGAATGTCGTCGGCGCCGCGGGGTGCCTGTTGCTGGCGTTCACCCTGCCCGTGACGTCGGTGCTGACCATGACGGCGATCCTCGCTGTCGGCGTTGCGGGCCGTGCCGTCGTGCTCCGGCGGCGGAATTGGCCGGACACTCGCGCCTGACTCTGCCGCGGGCCGCCGACCTCTGGTGGAAAACGTCCCGACGGCAGAAAACGGACCCGATTGCGACGTTCGGACCGGATATATCGGGTGCGGCGGTCGTTTTCGGGTGCGGCGGCGGCTCTAGGAGACGCGCAGCACCTGCGGAGCCAGATCCTCGGCCGGCGGGGTCCACGAATCCGGATCGGCGGCCTCCTGCGCCCCGGAACGGATGTCCTTGACCTCGTGAGTGCCATCGGCGCCGGTGAACCAGACGAACGGGATGCCACGGCGATCGGCGAACTTGATCTGCTTGCCGAACTTCTCGGCGCTGGCAGCCACCTCGGCGGAGATGCCCCGGGCCCGCAGGGACGCGGCGACGTCCTGCGCGGCGGACCAGGAGTCCTCGTCGGCGAGGGTCACCAGGACGGCAGTGGGAACCTGCCGGGAGACTGCCGCGAAGTCCTGGCTGAGGATCCGGGAAACGATGCGGGTGACACCGATTGACAGCCCGACGCCGGGGAAAGTGCGGTTGCCCTTCGCCGCCAGGCTGTCGTAGCGCCCGCCGGAGCAGATTGAGCCGAGGCTTTCGTGCCCGTTGAGGACGGTCTCATAGACGGTGCCGGTGTAGTAGTCGAGGCCGCGGGCGATGCTCAGGTCTGCCACGACGCGTCCCGGCGCCCGCTTGGACGCCTCGGCAATGACCTGCTCAAGCTCGGTCAGCCCTTCCTCAAGCAGGTCGTCGGACACCCCGAGCGCCCTCACCTGCGCCACGAAGGAGGTATCGGGGGTGCGGATCGCCGCGAGGGCGAGGGCGGCGTCGACCTGGGCATCGGTGGCACCGAGCTCCTCACGCAGCAGCTGCCCCACCTTGGCGGCGCCGATTTTCTCGAGCTTGTCGATGCTGCGCAGCACCGAGGCGGTATCGGTGAGCCCGATGCCGCGGTAGAACCCCTCGGCGAGCTTGCGGTTGTTGACCCGCAGCGTGAAGTCGGGAATGGGCAGCGCGCCGAGCGCCTCGACGACCACCAGGGCCAGTTCGACGTCGTACCGGAACGGCAGGACGCCGTCGCCGACGACGTCGATGTCGGCCTGCGTGAACTCCCGCGCCCGTCCCTCCTGCGGGCGCTCCCCGCGCCAGCACTTCTGGATCTGCGAACGGCGGAAGGGGAAGGCGAGGTGGCCGGCGTTCTCGACGACGTAGCGGGCGAACGGAACGGTGAGGTCGTAGTGAAGGGCAAGGCCCGCTTCGGACGCCGAGGCCTCGTCGGCCTGCAGTCGGGAGACGGCGTAGACCTCCTTGTCGATCTCGCCCTTGCGCAGCAGCTGGTCGACGGTCTCAACGGCCCGGGTTTCGATGTTGGAGAAGCCGTGGAGGTCGAACACGCGGCGCAGGGTGTCAAGCACATGCAGCTCGATCAGCCGCTCCTGCGGAAGCCATTCCGGGAAGCCGGACAGTGATGCCTTACGAGCCATGGGGCGTATCTCCTTGATCGATGCAGCCAGGGAGGCGCTTCCACCGGTGCGGCACTCATTTTAGGGGCTGAGCGGGTGCCCTGCGAAAACGCGGCGAAGGCGCCCGGAAGTGCACCGCTACACACGGAACCCCTGCGGCCCCCGGAACGATAGACTCCTTATCTCTGAACGAAATGGCGGCGGACCGGTCCGTGCCATCCATCGAGCGAAAGACTTATAGCGGTGACAGACAGTCAGCAATCCGACGAAATGACCATCAACGACGAATCAGTGGCCCAGGACCCCAGCGTGGATTCCGCCGTTGACGAGCCAGCGGAGGAGACCGCCAGCGCCGACACCCCCGCCGTTGGAGGTCCGGTCGACGCCGCCCCGGCCGCCGGGGAGCAGACGCCGGCCACGCACGGAGCCGAAGACACGGAGGTCCCGCCAGCTCCGGAGACCCTCGCCACCGACACCTCGACCGCTCCGGAGGCCCTGGCCGCTCCGGACACCTCGGCCGTTCCAGAGACCCCGGCCACCGACGCAGCTCCGGAGGCCCCGGCCGCTCCGGAGGTCCCGGCCACCGATGCAGCGCCAGAGAGTCCATCCGCGGAGAGCACAGCCCCGGCCGCGGAAAGCCCCGCAACTCCGGCACCGGCTGCCGCTCCGGCAGCACCCGTTGCCCCGGCGAGGGCCGCCGCCCCCGCAGCCCCGGCTGCACCCGCCCCCCGCGCTCCCCTGCCGACAGCGATGGCGCCGCGGCCCCTGAAGAAGGCCCAGACCCCGCTGGCGGTCCCCCCGGCACACAGCACTCCGCTGGCCGAGGCGGAGAAGTTCGCCCGCGTCGAGGACGACGGACACGTCTTCCTGCTCCTCAACGGCGAGGAGCACCCGGTCGGCCAGTACCCCGATGCCTCCCGAGAGGAAGCCCTCGCCTACTTCGTGAAGAAGTATGACGACGTCGTCAGCCAGGTCGCGCTGCTTGAGCAGCGTGTCAAGGGCAAGGCGCCGTCGGCGGAAATGCTGAAGACCGCCAAGCACCTGCGCAGCCAGGTCGCCGAGCGCAAGCTCGTCGGCGACGTCGCGGCCCTCGAGGCGCGCATCGACGCACTGACCGAGTCGATCACGGGCCTTGAAAAGGCCGAGCGGGCCGTCCAGGACGAGCTTAAGGCCAAGGAACTCGCCGCACGCGAGGCGATCGTCGCTGAAGCGGAGGAACTGGCGGGCCGCGACCCGGCGACCGTCCAGTGGAAGGTCAGCAGCACGCGCATGAACGAGCTGTTCGAGCTGTGGAAGGCCGCGCAGAAGAACGGTCCGCGGCTGGGCCGTGGCACCGAGGACGCACTCTGGAAGCGCTTCCGTTCCGCCCGGACGATCTTCGACCGGCACCGCCGCGCGTACTTCTCGCAGCTGGACAGCGACAACGCCGAGGCCAAGCGCGCCAAGGAGTCGCTGATCGCACGTGCCGAGAGCCTCTCGAGTTCAACCGACTGGGGTGCGACGGCGGCCGAATACCGCCGCCTGATGGACGAGTGGAAGGCCTCGAAGCGGGCCAGCCGCAAGGACGACGACGCCCTGTGGGCGCGGTTCCGCGCCGCTCAGGACCGCTTCTTCGAGGCCCGCAAGTCGGCCAACGAAGCGGTCGACGAGGAGTACGGCGCGAACCTGGTGGCCAAGGAGGCCCTCCTCAAGGAGGCCGCCGCGCTGCTGCCGGTGAAGGAGGTCGCCGCGGCCAAGAAGGCGCTGCAGTCGATCCGGGACCGCTGGGAGGAGGCGGGCAAGGTGCCGCGCGCCGACATCGGAAGGATGGACGCCGGCCTGCGCCGCGTCGAGGACGCCGTCAAGGCGGCCGAAGACGAGCACTGGCACAAGACGAATCCCGAGACCAAGGCCCGCACCAACAGTGCGCTGAGCCAGCTGCAGGCAACCATCGCCACGCTGAAGGATGATCTTGCGGCGGCCGAGAAGGCCGGGGACGCCAAGCGGATCTCCACCGCGAAGGAAGCCCTCTCCGCCCGCGAGCAGTGGCTCGAGATGCTTCAGCGGTCGGCCCAGGACTTCTCCTAGCCCGCATCTCCTGGGTTCGATCCCAACGAAAGCCCCCGGGGCCCGGTTTTCCACATCGGGCCCCGGGGGCTTTTGTCTGCCGTGCCGGATTCGGAATGCTTGAGCAATGTCACCGCTGAGCACCGGCTCCGCTGTTCCGCCCGTCCGGGTCGTCCGGGACATGTGGGCGCGTGCCGGTCCGGCCGTGCGGCAGCCGCCGGGCGAGGCCGTGCTCTTCCACGCCGGGGAGTTCTTCAGCGCCGTCGAGCTTCAGGGAATGACCCTCGACGGCCTGGTCCGGCGGGTTTACCGGGAGACCTACCGGCGCACCGACTGCCCTGAGGATGCGGCCGCACGCGCCCGCGCTGCCGCGAACGCCCTCCCGGCACCACTACGAGGCCGGGTGGCGCTGGCACGCCAGTGCGCGGCATGGGTGTACGGGTGTGCACCGCCACCGCCGCTGCTGAGCGTGGTCACGGACCACCGCCGGCGCACCACCGCCGTCCCGGCGTTCGGCGCCACCACGATGCACCAGGTGGCGCTGGGGCCCTTCGACGTCAACCTCGTCGGCGGCGTGCCGGTGACGACGCCGCTCCGCACTGCCCTCGACATCGCAATCCATGGACCTGAGGCGACCGCCGTCGACATCCTGGCCGCGCTGGCCTCCGCGTCGGGGCTCGAATGTCCACTGCGGCTGGTGGAGGCGGCCCTGGCGAGCACCCGCAGGGTGCCGGGCAAGGCCCGTGCGCTCGCGCGACTACGGCAGGCCTGCGCCGGGACGGCCGGTTCAGGGGCAAGGCCGTAGCCGCACGGCATTGGAAGCCCAACCCGGCGCCCGCTGCGCAAGCGGTGAAAGGGCGGGACCCGGTCCCGGAGAGACGACCCACGGCACGCCCCGCTCGCCCCGGGTGGGCGCCCAGGGACCCGACCTAGGTGCGCCGCTGCGAACCGGTCGTCCGGTAGACGTCGAACACGCCGTCGATCCGCCGCACGGCGGCCAGCACGTGGTTGAGGTACTTCGGGTCGCCCATCTCGAAGGCGAACTTCGACATGGCCACCCGGTCCGAGGAGGTGTTGACGCTTGCGGCGAGGATGTTGACCTGGTTCTCCGAAAGCACCCGGGTCACATCGGAGAGCAGGCTCTTCCGGTCCAGCGCCTCCACCTGGATCTCCACGAGGAACACGCTTGACTGGGTCGGCGCCCACTCCACCGGCACGATCCGGTCGGGCTGGTCCCGCAGCTCCTGGACGTTCCGGCAGTCCGAGCGGTGCACGGACACCCCTGAGCCGCGGGTGACGAACCCGATGATCGGATCCGGGGGAACCGGCGTGCAGCACCGGGCGAGCTTCACCCAGACGTCGCCGACGCCGCGCACCGTCACCCCGGAGTCGGAGAACTTGGGCCGGCGCGGCTGGCTGGCGACCGCGGGCTCGGCCAGGTCCTCCTCGGCCTCCTGGTGGCCGCCCATGAGCGCCACGAGGTGCTCGATGACGTTCTGCGCCGAGGTGTGCCCGTCGCCGACCGCTGCGTACAGGGCGGCAATGTCCTGATGGTGGAGTTCCTGGGCCACGGAGAGCAGCGCGGTATGGGTCATCATCCGCTGCAGGGGCAGGTTCTGCTTGCGCATGGCGCGGGTGAGCAGGTCCTTGCCCTTGTCGATGGCCTCCTCGCGGCGCTCCTTGGTGAACCACTGCCGGATCTTGTTGCGGGCCCGCGGGCTCTTGACGAAGCCCTGCCAGTCCTGAGATCGGAAGA